>JBQGFJ010000192.1:0-11861 GCA_052040085.1 Pseudoxanthomonas sp. | reverse complement strand
TGGGCCGCCTGCTCGTCATCTTGAAACGCGAACCGGTGTTATTCTTCTCGGGCACCTACATCCTGGTGTCCTTCATGGGTCTGTGGTCGCTCTACTGGTTCTATCGCGGATTGGGTCTTCCCATCCTGGATTACCTGCAAGGCAGTGACTTGTTCATTGCAGGGTTGCGGCGCCCCGATTACGGGTTGACGCTGTTGTCAGTTTTCATGGTGCTGTGGTTGTCATCCCAGCCGCTGGCCTGGGCCGAGCGCCACCCGGAGCGTGCACAAGCCATTCGCGAAACCCGTTGGTGGGGAAAGCTGGCATTCCCCGAACCCCGTGGCTTCATGGGGCTGTGGGGTATCCGCACCGATACGTTGCTGGCATTCAGTTTCCTGTGTCTGTCGATGTATCTGTTGTTCGTGCACAGCAGCAAGCTGGCAGAGGGCATTGTGGAAGGGAAGCCGCATGCGCAGGAAGTGCAGCTGACCCTGGCGGGTGAGTCCACCCCGCTGCCGGGCCGTGCGCGCCTGTTGGGAACCACCAGCGCGTTCATCATGGTCTGGTGGCTGGAACCGGGCCGGGTGGAAGCCTTGCCCATTGCCAACATCAGCCGGATCAAGCCCGTTGCCGAGGTGGTTGCGGCAGACCGTACACCTCCCGCGGCCGCGGCGCCCGCAACGACAGCACCTTCCAGGCCCGTGGGGCAAGAGCCGTGAAGTCCGTGTCCCGCCAACGCATGGCCCTGCTGCTGGCCGGCTTGGCCATGTTCGGTCCGTTCTCCATCGACACCATCTTCCCGGCGTTCCCGCAGATGGCCGGGCAGTTGGCGGTGGACAAGGTAGCCATGCAGCAGACCATCAGCGTCTATCTGCTGGCGTATGCCTTGATGAGCGTGGTGCATGGGCCCTTGTCCGATGCCGTGGGGCGGCGGCGGGTCATCCTGGGTGGGCTGGTGGTGTTCACGGCGGCCTCGGTGGGGTGCGCACTTGCACCGGACCTGCCCACGTTGCTGGCATTCCGTGCGTTGCAGGGACTTTCGGCCGGCGTGGGCCTGATCGTGGGCCGTGCGGCGATCCGCGATTTGTACCAGGGGGATGATGCGCAGCGCTTGATGAGCCAGGTGTCGATGATCTTCGGCATTGCCCCGGCCATTGCACCGATCATCGGTGGCTGGCTGCTGGGATGGGGTGAATGGCCCTTGATCTTCTGGTTCCTGGCCGGGTTCTCGCTGTTGCTGCTGTCGAGCACCGCGCTGTGGTTCCCGGAGACGCATCCTCCCGAGGCGCGCGTGCGGTTGGCGCCGGCGCGGTTGTTGCGGGATTACGTTGCGATCTTCCGGAGCATGCGCTTCCAGCGCGTGGCGGCGGCAGGGGCGTTCACCTTTGCCGGCTTGTTCCTCTACATCGCCTCGGCACCGGCTTTCATCCTGGATTTGCTAGCGTTGAGCGAGCGTGATTTCGGCTGGCTGTTCGTGCCGACGATTGGCGGCATGACCCTGGGCGCCTGGATGTCCGGACGTGCCGCCGGTCGAGTGGAAGGCGCGCGACAGGTCGCTTTCGGTTTCGCCTGCTGTGGACTGGCGGCGTTGGGCAATATTGCCTACAACCTATTTGCGCAGGAGCTTTCGTTGCCGTGGGCGGTGATGCCGATGAGCCTGGCGGCATTCGGCGTGGCACTGATCTTTCCTATCCTGACCCTGGTGATCCTGGACATGTACCCGCACCATCGCGGACTGGCATCGTCCACGCAGGCATTCACGCAATTGGTGCTCAATGCCGTGGTGGCTGGCGTGCTGTCGCCGCTGCTCAGCCATAGCGGGTTGTACCTGGCGCTCGCGGCCGGCGTGTTCACGCTGTTGGGTGGGCTGTGCTGGAGCCTGGAAGTGCGTGCAGGCCGCCGTTTCCCGCCTGGCACGGAACAGCCTGCCCAGCATGAGCCCACCGAACATCTCTGAATCCAGCGAGGTTTCCATGTCGATCCATTCCAAGACACGCCGTGAGGCAAAGAAACGCAAAGCCGCAAAGGCCCGCGCCGGAAGGCCGGCAGCACCTGCCATCGAGCCGCATGCGGAATTGCGTGATGCCTCTGGTCGCTTGCTGGCCGGGATTGTCCGCCGCGGCGGCGTGTGGGTACTGGGCATGGATGACAGGATTGCCGGCAGTACCGACAGTGCGGCGGAAGTGCTGGTGATGATCCAGCGGGCGGCGGAGTTGCATGAAAAGCAGGGAATCCCGGTGCGCCTTGTCTATTCGGATGAATTGCGTGACGACGCGGAACTGGAAGCGGCAGCGCAAGGCCTGACATTCGAAGCGTTCGCCGCGAAGCTGCAACAGGAAATGGAAACGCGAGGCACGGATGGCGATGAAGCCGTGTCGGGGGAAAGCGAGGCTGCGCCGAGCGACTAAGGTCCGGGAATCCTCATGGCCCTTGTCCGAGCATGGTGCCGGGCAGGGGCGGTTGCTATGCTCGGTCCACGCGGGGACGACGAAACGGGGGTACGCATGCAAGGGGCGGTTGGCAGGCAGGAGCAGAAGGTATTGCGGCGCTCCATCGCTGCGACATTGTTCATCGCCAGCGTAGGCGTGGCTTTCGGCCTGCTGTCCGGTTCGCAGGCGGTGTTGTTCGATGGCGTGTTCTCGCTGGTCGACGCCATGATGGTGATGCTTTCACTCGGTGTCTCGCGACTGTTGCTGAGCGAAGGCAACAGCCGCTTCCAGTTCGGTTTCTGGCACATCGAACCGATGGTGGTGGCCTTCAATGGCAGCGTGCTGATGCTGCTGTGCTTCTATGCTTTCCTCAATGCCGTGCGTGGCCTGCTTTCCGGTGGCCGCGAACTGGATTTCGACCTGGCCATTTTCTATGGTGCGGCCATGGCAGTGATCTGCTTCGGCATGTTCTTCTACGAAAGGCACAGCAACCACCGTATCCGTTCGCAGTTCATCCGCTTGGACATGCAGGGCTGGCTGATGTCGGCATCGATCGGCACGGGCCTGTTGCTGGCCTTCGGTGCGGCGATCCTGGCCAAGGGGACGCAGTGGGAGCATTTGACGCCGTATGCCGACCCGGCGGTGCTGGCGGTACTGACGTTGATCCTGATGTTCCTGCCGCTCAGTGCGGTGGTGGGCGCGATCAAGGAAATCCTGCAGGTGGCGCCGGCCGGGATGGACCAGCGCATTCGTACCTTCATGGATGAATTGGTGGCGCGGCGCGGGTTCGTTACCTATTCCAGTTACGTGGCGCGCATCGGCCGGGCCCGTTTCATCGAAATCTACATCGTGCTGCCAGCGGACTATCCGATAGGCACGATTGGCGCGCTGGATGAAATCCGCAAGGAAATAGGCGAGTACATCGGCGGCGCTGGCCCGCAGCGCTGGCTGACCATCGTGTTCACCGGCGATGAGGCCGCTATCTGAGTTTCAGCGGCGCCGGCCGAGCAGGCCGTTGGAACGGGGTGGTTCGTTGAAGAATTCGTCCAGGTCCAGGGTCGAGGCAACGCCGATCTGGTCGAAGTTTTCCGCCAGCCAAGTATCTGCCCAACGCCTGCCGCGTTCGAACAATAGCTGCAAGTACTCCCATTCCGCGTTGAGCTTGCTGGAAGCGGCAAGGTCCTGCACTTCGGCGTCGGCATGGATCAGGTGCAGGTAGATCCGGTATTCCTTGCGGTCTTCGCCAATGTTCTCGCGTGCCAGCAGGCGCTGCGTCAGCTTGATGGTGCGCAGTTCCTTGATCAGGCTGGAGTTGAAGCTGATTTCGTTGACGCGGTTGATGATCTCGCGCGCCTGGCGCGGGATTTCCTGGCGAATGACCGGATTGATCTGGATGATCAGGATGTCCGGGCTGGCCTTGCTTTCCACCAGCGGGAACAGGGCGGGATTGCCACTGAAGCCACCGTCCCAATAGGCTTCGCCATCGATTTCCACGGCGGCGTACATCTGCGGAAGGCAGGCGGATGCCAGCACGGCATCGGCGGTGACGGCGCCCCGCGAGAAAATCTTCGCGGCACCGCTGCGCGCATTGGTGGCGGTCACGTGCACGCGGATTTGCGGGCATGCATTGACGTTGGAAAAGTCCACTTGCTCCAGCAACAAATCACGCAAGGGGTTCAGGCCGAGCGGGTTGATGTCGTACGGCGAGAAGATCCGGCTGAGCGATTCGCTCATCAGGTAACCGGGCGAGTAATCCAGGCTGTAGTTGCCCAACAGGCGATCCCACCAACTGCGCTGGATGGGCGAGAAGCGGGCGGCATCGCTGACGGCTTTCCAGAAATTGCGGAGTGCCGCGCGTGCACCTTCCGGGCCGCCGCGCATATAGCCATCGGCCAATACCACGGCATTCATGGCACCCGCGCTGGTGCCGCTGACGTCGGCGATTTGCAGGCGCGGGTCTTCCAGCAGGCGATCCAGCGCCCCCCAGGTGAGTGCGCCATGCGAGCCGCCACCCTGCAGGGCCAGATTGATCCGCTTGGCCCCGCGAGGGGGTGAGGCTTTCTTTGCGGTTGCCATGCGGATTCTCGTTGTGGGTTGGCTGCTGCGGCGCAGCAAAAATAGCGCGCAGGCATGGTGTCATGCAAGCAATGTTTCGCGAGGCATTCTTGCGTATTCCGGTTACCTGGCGGCAACCGGGAAACTTTGCTCTTCCTGCCGCATGACCTCGCTGTGCGTCGCATCCGGACAGGGGATGTGCAGGTCAGAAGTCGCGGCGCAGGTTGAGTGCGAATTCGGTGGAGCGATAACGGTTGGACGGGATGTTGCCGGTATCGCGGAGATACAGGAGCTCGGGCTGCAACGACCAGTCGCGCGGCAGGCGCCATGACAGTCCGGCATACACTTCGTAAAGATCTTCCCGGCGCTTCACGTGAGCGGAGGTATCGGGCTCATCCAGATCCAGCGGCCGCATTTGCTGGAAACGATTGTGGCGCCATGCAGTACCTGCCCAGACACCGACATGCTCGTTCAGCGTGGTCTCGAAGCTGGCACCCAGGCCATGGAACGTGGCATCGCCATCGATGCCGTTGCGGCGTGTCCACTCGCGTCCTGCCAGCGCATGCAGGGAAACACTGGCATCTCCGCTGGCAAATGCGTGCTCGAAGCCTGCCGACCAGGTCATCGCGCGGTGGTTGCGGAACCATTGGCCAACCAGTCCATCGTCATGTTCGGCATCCGACAGTCTCAGTCCGAGACTGAGCATATGGTCGGCATCCGGGTGGTGCCGCCAGTCCATGTTGATGGCCTGGTGATCCGAAACATGACCATCGGGATCGCGAACCTGGCGGCGGGAGAGTTCCAGGTGGTAGTGGCTCTTGCCCGCAGCCCGGTTCAAGCCGATGCGTCCCTGGTAATCCCCGGTGTTGCCAATGCCCCGGTCGCGGCGATGCGAGGCTTCCACGGACGCATTGAGTGAATAGCCTTGCCGCAGGGCATGGGTCAGGCCGGCGCCTGCCAGCCACTGGTTGAACGCGTTGCTCTTGTCTCCCGACGGGGAATAACGCCCGGCGCCGAACTGCAGGTGGGCATGGGTCACCAAGTCATCGCCTTGCATGCGCTTGCGCGCGGCTTCGGCATAGATTTCCGCTTGCCGGTGCAGATCGGCAGGAAGGTCGTCGATGTACAGCACGGTTTCCAGTTCCTGCCGGGCGCGGACGTATTCGCCCAGCGCCATGTAAGCCCGGCCCAAGCCCAAGTGGGCATCGACGTTGCCCGGATCCGTTTGCAGGATGCTTTCGTAGAGGGCCTTGGCTTCTTCCACCCGATTGGTTTCGAGCATCGCGTGCGCCAGCAGCAGGTCGAAAGCCGTGCCGGTGCTGCCGGTTTCCCGCTGGGATGCCAGCAATTCGAAGGCTTGCTGGTATTGGCCGTCCCGCAAAAGGCGTGAAGCGTTTGCGAGGTCAGGCTGGGCGGCGCTTGCCGTGGCAAACGCCGCCCACAGGCACAGGGCGATGATGGTCCGGCCCTGTGGCAGGCGTTTTGGAAGGTCTTCCGTTTCGCCTGTCGCTGCCTGCATGGCGTGCCTGTTTTCCCGGTTCCGTTCTTCAGTAGTGGATGCTTGCCATCAGCCGCCAGCAGGTGCGGCTGCTGCGGCTGGCGCAGCCGGGGCTTGCCAACCGCAGGTCTGGCCTTCGTTCTGTTGCAGCAACCACGCTTGCAACGGGGCGAAGTATTCCAGCACGGCGCTGGCATCCATCTGCTCGGTGCCGGTGAGTTCCTTCATGGTCGCCTGCCAGGGTTGGCTGGAGCCCTTCTCCAGCATGGCCCAGAACTTCTGTCCGGCAACCTTGTCGCCGTAGAAGCTGCATTCGTACAGCGGGCCGGTATGGCCGGCGGCATCGCACAGGCCCTTGTAGAACTGGAATTGCAGGATGTGCGAGAGGAAATAGCGCGTGTACGGCGTGTTGCCGGGCACGTGGTATTTCGCACCCGGGTCGAAGAAGTCTTCGCCGCGTGCCGTGGCCGGTGCCACGCCCTGGTACTTCGCTTTCAGTTCCCACCATGCGGTGTTGTAGTCGGCGGGTGCGATGGAACCATCGAACACGCCCCAGCGCCAGCGGTCGATCATCAGGCCGAACGGCAGGAAGGCCACCTTGGCCAGCGCCATGCGCATCTGTGCATTCACCAGGGCTTCCTGGCTCTGCTGCTGGTCGCCCACCAGGCCGATGGACTTCAGGTACTCCGGCGTCATGGCCAGCACGATGGTGTCGCCGATGGCTTCGTGGAAACCATCGTGGGCACCGTTCTGGAACAGTGGCGGTTGCTGGTTGTAGGCCAGGTAGTAATAGACGTGGCCCAGCTCGTGGTAGATGGTGGTGAAGTCTTCTTCGTTCGGCTTGATGCACATCTTGGTGCGTACGTCCGCCGACTTGCCGTCGGCACCGCCCATGTTCATGTCCCAGGCGCTGGCATGGCAGACCACGTCACGGTCGAGCGGCTTGATGAACTGCGTGCGCTCCCAGTAGCTGGCGGGCAGCTTGGGCATGTCCAGCGAAACGTAGAAATCCTCGGCACGTTCCGTCATCTGCTTGGCTGTCTGCAATTGCGCGGCACGTTCGGCATGGAACAGGGCGCTGGTATCCGCCCCCGGGCCGGCCTTGCCCAGCGCCGCCAGGTAGTTCTGCTTGTACTGGCTGGCAAGGGACGCCGTGATGTCCAGGCTGCCTGCGCCCTTGTAGGGTTCCAGGATGTCCCACAGGTTGCCCCAGTCCTGCTGCCACATGTTGCCCATCAAATGCGCGGGCAACAGGCCGCCGACCTGGCCGCGTTCGGCGCCGTAGGTGGCCTGCAGCTTGTTGCGGGTGAAGCAGTGCAGCTGTTCGTACAGCGGCTTCACCTGTTCCCACAGGCGGTCGGTTTCCGCCGAGAGTTCGGCAGGCGACATGTCGTAGCCGCTGCGCCACATTTCACCGGCATCGGCGAAGCCCAGTTCACTGGCGCCCTGGTTCACCAGTTCCACGAAGCGCTGGTAGTCCGGGCGCATCGGTACCGAGATGGTGTGCCAGCCTTCCCAGGCCTGGAGCTGCTTGTCGTAGTCACGGCTGCTGCGCAGCACGTCTTCCAGTTCGCCCAACTGCCGGCAGACCTTGGCGTCGCCTTCCCCAGTGCAATGGCTGCCGGCGCCGTACATGCCTTCCATGCGGGTGGCGATGGTGGTCAATTCGGCCAGTTTGGCCGGGTCACGCGGGGCTGGCATGGAGGTGCCCAGCTTGAGCAACTGGATGGCGCGCGCCGTGTCCGGCGACATGGTCTGCCCCTCGAAGCGCTTGGATTCCTCGATCCAGCGATTCAGTTGCGACAGGTAACGCTCGTTGGCCTTGGCCGACAGCAACTGCGAGTCCTGGTTGATGTAGGTATTGGACAGCCATTGCGGTGCGGTCAGCTCCGGGTACATGGCTTTCAGTTCGGTGTTGACGCGGGCAATGAACTGGTCGGCGGTTTCGCCGGTGGGTGCAGCCGTGGTTGCGGCTTCGTCCGTGGCGGCGTCTTTCTTGCACGCGGCAAGGGACAGGCTGGCACCGATGGCGAGCGCGAGCAGGAGATGGCGTTGTTTCACGATGTGATCCCGGAGGTGCGCGGCTGGCGCAGGAACCGGAAGGCTAGTGCGGCGCCGGATTGGCCGCAAGGGGTGGGCCGTGCCGGGATGGGCGGCTGCTGCCTCAGCGGTGGGGCAGGCCTTGTTGTCGCAGGAAGGCGCGCGCATCCTCGGCATCATTGTGGAACCAGGCATGCGTGGAGCCCAGCCGGAAGCTGTAACCCCAGGCGTCCATGTCGGCCATCAGCCGGTCGCGGCCGACGCCGGGGATGTCGTCGGCCAGGATGACTTGCAGGCAGCAGGTGGCGTCTTCCTCGATGTCCGAATCAGTGGCATCGGTGTGCACCAGTGCCCGGCGTTCGGGCGGAAGCACGATCAAATGGCAGGCCTCGTGCAGCAACGAGTGCACCGGGGTGTCATTGCGCACGTAGACATGGTGCGCAATCACGCCGGCCTCCGGTTCGCCCCAGAAACTGCCTGGGATCGATGCGCCGTCCGTGACCGCGTGCAATTGCAGGCCGTAACGGCCCAGCAGGGTGGACAGCGTGGCGAACGGGACGTCGCCGACCAGCAGCACGTCGGGGGCCGCTGCTTCGGTGGGGGCGGACATGTTCATGGCAGTTCAGCAGGAGCGGTGGTGGCCGCGGTCGGTCTTCCCGAGGGTCGCTCAATGCACGGCCAGGGCCGCTCCTGCGGAAGTTCTCGTTGTATCAGCCAGTGCCCTCGGGCAGGGCGACGGAGATATCCAGCACGTCGTGGTCGCCATCCTTGATCACGTCCACCTTGACCGCATCAACGTCCACGTTGACGTACTTCTTGATCACTTCCAGCAGCTCGCGCCGCAGCAGCGGCAGGTAGTCCGGAGCGCCGCGCGTGGTGCGCTCCTGCGCGATGATGATCTGCAGGCGGCTCTTGGCGGTTTCCGCGGTGTTTTTCTTGGTTTTCAGGAAATCGAAAATTCCCATGATTCAACCTCCGAACAGCTTGCTGAAGAATCCCTTCTTCTCCAGCGTGATGAAGCGCATCGGGCGCTCTTCGCCCAGCAGGCGGCCAACGGTGTCGTCGTAGGCCTGGCCGGCCGGTGAATCCAGGTCAAGGATGACCGGCTCGCCCTTGTTCGAGGCATTGAGCACGTCGCTGGACTCCGGGATCACGCCGATGCTCTGCAGGCCCAGCACTTCTTCCACGTCCTTGATGCTGAGCATCTCGCCGCTTTCGACGCGCGCCGGGTTGTAACGGGTCAGCAGCAGGTTGGCCTTCAGCGTTTCGCCGTTCTCGGCCTTGCGGGTCTTGGAGTCCAGCAGGCCCAGGATACGGTCGGAGTCGCGCACGCTGGAGACTTCGGGGTTCACCACCACGATGGCCTGGTCGGCGAAGTACATGGCCAGGAAGGCACCTTTTTCGATGCCGGCGGGCGAGTCGCAGACGACGAAATCGAAACCGTCGGCGTCCAGGTCCTTCAGCACTTTTTCCACGCCTTCCTTGGAAAGCGCGTCCTTGTCGCGTGTCTGCGACGCGGCCAGGATGTAGAGCGTGTCGAATCGCTTGTCCTTGATCAGCGCCTGCTTCAGCGTGGCCTCGCCCTGGGTGACGTTGACGAAGTCATACACCACGCGGCGTTCGCATCCCATGATCAGGTCCAGGTTGCGCAAGCCCACGTCGAAGTCGATGACGGCGACTTTCTTGCCGCGGCGGGCAAGGCCGCACGCGATGCTGGCGCTGGTGGTGGTCTTGCCCACGCCGCCCTTGCCTGAAGTGACTACGATGATCTCAGCCAATGGTGTTCTCCTTGCTCAATGCAATTCGGTTCGGGACGCCGCGTCAATCCTGGGCGGCGATCTTGAGTTGGTCATTTTCCAGCCAGACCTGCACGGCTTTCCCATGCAGGTCGGCGGGTACGTCTTCCAGCACCTTGTAGTGCCCGGCGATGGCCACCAGTTCGGCCTGGAAGCCGCGGCAGAAGATGCGCGCATCGGTATTGCCGCGTGCGCCGGCCAGTGCGCGTCCACGCAGCGGGCCATAGATATGGATGGAACCGTCCGAGATCACTTCGGCACCGGCGCCCACGCTGGTGAGCACGGTGAGGTCGCGGTTCTCGGCATACAACTGCTGTCCGGAACGCACCGGTGACTTCTGCACCAGCCCCGGTTGTGCCGGCGTTGCCGCAGGGGCAGGGCGGGGCGGTTCTGGCGTGGTGCTGCGGACGGGCTGGGGCGCCTGGCGCGATGGCGCGTCCTGCTCCACACGTTCGTACTGGGCACGGAACTTGGCCAATAGCGGCACACCCAGGGATTCGGAAAGCGCTTCGATTTCACGGGTGCCATAGGCCAGCGCCACCGGCAACACGCCGGCATCGCGCAACCCTTCCAGCAGGTTGCGGGCATCGTTGAAGGCTGGCGTCTGCGGCAGACCACCGAAATCGATGATGACGGCGGCCCTGCCAAACAGTTTCGGTGCACGCTCCACCCGCTCACGCATTTCCGCGCAGAGACGGGCAACGTCCAGGGTGCGGATGCGCAGGGTGGCAATGCCCACCTGGCCGATCTTCAGCTCACCGGCCTGTTCGTAATCCATGGCGGAAGGCGTGGCGCTCATGTACCGGTGGGCCTTTGCGTGGCGTTGTCGTGCAACTGCCGTGGGCGAGCCCAGGGCAGGTCAGGCAATTTACCCTGGTAGGTGTCGCGCACCCAGGGATAGCTGCAGAGTTCCTTCAGCAGCATGCTGGCGCGCACGTCGACATCCGCCATCAGGTTCTGGCCGGCTTCGTTGAAGCCGAAGCTGCCGTGGAACAGCAGGGCAGGATCTGCACCGTGGTCCAGGAATACTTCGCAGGCCAGTTGCGGATAGCGCAACTCGGCGTAGCTCTGTACATCGGCATAGAACGCACGGCCGACACCGCCGCCGCGGCGGCGGCTGGCGACCACGATGCGGTCGATGTAGAAGAAATGCGGGAATCGCTCGCGGAACCAGGCGAAATTGCTGCTGTCATGGTCGGCATCGGAGCCGAAACCGACCAGGAAGCCGGCCAGGTTGCCGTCGCGTTCGGCGACGCGGAAGTATTCAGCCTGTTCGTAAAAGCGGCGCAACTTCACCGCATCCAGCGGCAGGATTGCCAGGCCGGCGTTGTTGTTCAGGGCCAAAACCGAATCCAGCTCGTGCTCGCGCACGTCGCGGATGACTATCGACATTACACAGGTTCCGTGCAGGGACGTGCGGGGGAAGAGCAAACCGCAGGGCGGATGCGGGGATTATTGCATGCGCAGGCAGGGCGGGCGAGCCGGGCGAGCGGCTGGATTCAGGTCGCCAGGGTGCCAATCGCAGCCATGGCCGGCCATGTGCAGGCATGACTTCTGGTTGGCGGCGCGGGACCGGAAAACGCCTAATATGCCTCCATGTTGGGACGCATAAGCCACACACGACTGCTCCGCGCCGCCGGTCTGTACACATGGGCGCTGGTGGGCATTCCGATCATCCTGAACGTCTGGTTCCTGCCGCCATCCAGCGGGGCCGGTGGGCAGGGGGTCAATATCCTGATGACGGCCGTGGCGTATCTGACGTTCGGCATCTGTTATTGGCAGGCGACCCGATCACTGACCGGGCGGGCCATACAGTCAAGCGACATCCACAGCATCGTGCTGGCACTGGCCTTGACCCTGTCGGCGGTCGCGGTGGGGGTTTACAGCCGTACGGGCTTGAGCGCCATGTTGATGGTGATCGTGGCCGGGGTGCTGCCTTGGTTGCTGAACCTGAGGGTGGCTGTGGCCTGGCTTTTGTTGGGGCACGTGCCGCTGATGTGGGCCTTCATGGCCCTGGAAGACTTCAATTTCTGGGAGGCGCTCTTCCAGACGGCGTTTTACGTG
>JBQGFJ010000191.1:0-19541 GCA_052040085.1 Pseudoxanthomonas sp. | reverse complement strand
GGTGGCGGGCATTGCGGAGATGGGTGATATCCGTGCGCTGGGACGGATCGGCTGGAAGACGCTGGGCTACACCATCGTGCTGTCCAGCATTGCGGTGTTGCTGGGCCTGCTGCTGGTCAACTGGTTGAAACCGGGCGTGGGCGTGGACGCGCGCATGGCGGAAACCCTGATCGAAGACAACGCCGCGCGCGCGGAGCAGATCGTGGCCAGCGTGGACAAGCAGGCCACCGGCATCGACATGCTGTTGTCGATCGTGCCGGACAACGTCATCAATGCCGCCTCCAGCAATGGCTCGATCCTGGCGGTGATGTTCTTCGCGGTGATGTTTGGCGTGGGCCTGGTGCTGACGCCGTCACCTGCCACGGCTGCGCTCAAGCGCTGCATCGATGGCGTCTTCGAGATTTCCATGACCTTGATCGGCCTGGTGATCCGGCTGGCGCCCTATGCCGTGTTCTGTTTCATGTTCGAACTGGCGGCCATCTTCGGTTTCGATCTCCTGTTCCGACTCGGCGCCTACGTGGGCGTCGTGGTGCTGGCGCTGGCGCTGCACATGTTCGTGACGTATTCGGTCGCGCTGAAGCTGATCGGCTGGTCACCGATGAAATTCTTCCGCGGCAGCCAGGAGGCCATCATGATGGCCTTCTCCACCGCATCGAGTAACGCCACCCTGCCTACCGCGCTGCGCGTGGCCGACGAGAAGCTGGGCCTGCCCACGCGGGTGTCGCGTTTCGTGCTGACCGTGGGGGCCACCGCCAACCAGAACGGTACCGCCCTGTTCGAAGGTGTCACCGTCATCTTCCTCGCCCAGTTCTTCGGCGTGGACCTGACCCTGGGCCAGCAGTTCATGGTGATGCTGGTCTGCATCCTGGGCGGCATCGGCACCGCCGGCGTTCCTTCCGGTTCGTTGCCAGTGGTGGCGCTGATCTGTGCGATGGTCGGGGTCAATCCCATCGGCATCGGCTTGATCCTGGGGGTCAACCACTTCCTGGACATGTGCCGCACCACCCTCAACGTCACTGGCGACCTGACCTTGGCCGCGCTGGTGGCGCATGGCGAACAGGATCTCCCGGAAAGCACTGCAACCCGCGCCGAGACCTAGGCAATCCGCGGGGCAGGGCTGGCAAGGACGGTCCTTGTCTGCCGCTGGTATGGAGTGCTGGAAGCCCTGAAGCGAGACAGCGGCAGGCCGGGATGGGACAATGAGGGGGTCGCCCGTTCGTGCGGCCCCACCCTCATTGACGAAGACCCATGACGCAGCCCACCCGCCGCCAGCTTGCCAACGCCATCCGTTTCCTCGCCGCCGATGCGGTGCAGGCCGCCAATTCCGGTCATCCGGGCATGCCCATGGGCATGGCCGACATCGCCGAAGTGTTGTGGAACGACTACCTCAACCATAATCCCAACAACCCCAACTGGTTCAACCGCGACCGTTTCGTGCTGTCCAACGGCCACGGTTCGATGCTGCATTACGCGCTCCTGCATTTGAGTGGCTATGACCTGCCGCTGGACGAACTGAAGCGTTTCCGCCAGTTGCACAGCAAGACGGCCGGGCATCCGGAACGGCACGAAACCCCGGGCGTGGAAACCACCACCGGTCCACTGGGGCAGGGATTGGCCAACGCGGTGGGCTTCGCACTGGCGGAGAAGCTGCTGGCCCAGCGCTTCAATCGTCCTGAATTCGAAATCGTCAATCACCGCACGTACGTCTTCCTGGGCGATGGCTGCCTGATGGAAGGCGTCTCGCACGAAGCCGCATCGCTGGCGGGCACCTGGGGCTTGGGCAAGCTGGTCTGCTTCTGGGACGACAACAACATTTCCATCGACGGCAACACCGATGGCTGGTTCACCGATGACACGCCGGCCCGCTTCGAGGCTTATGGCTGGCAGGTGATCCGCAACGTCGATGGCCACGATGCCGTGGAAATCAAGACTGCCATCGAAACGGCGCTGAAGTCCGATGACAAACCGACCCTGATTTGCTGCCGCACCACGATTGGTTTCGGTTCACCCAACAAGGCGGGCAAGGAGTCCAGCCACGGTGCCCCGCTGGGCAAGGAAGAACTGGAAGCCACGCGCCAGGCATTGGAATGGCCGTACGCGCCGTTCGAGATTCCGCAGGAGATCCGCGATGGCTGGCGTGCCGGCAATGCCGGCCTGGTGCGCGAGGAGCAGTGGAACATCCGTTTCGATGGCTACGCCGAACGCTATCCGCGCGAAGCCGCCGAACTGGTGCGCCGTTCGCACGGCGAATTGCCGGAAGACTTCACCGCCGCTGCCGATGCCTACATCGCCAAGTTGCAGGCCGAAGGTCCGGTCGTGGCTTCGCGCAAGGCATCGCAAATGGCCATCGAGGCCTTTGCGCCGCTGTTGCCCGAACTGGTGGGTGGCTCCGCGGATCTTGCGCATTCCAACCTCACGCTGTGGAAGGCCAGCAAGTCGGTGGCGACCGATGATGCGGATGCCAACTACGTTTATTACGGCGTGCGCGAATTCGGCATGAGTGCGATTGCCAATGGATTGGCGCTGCATGGCGGCTTCTTGCCGTTCGATGCCACCTTCCTGGTGTTCAGCGATTACGCACGCAATGCCGTGCGCATGAGTGCCTTGATCCCGGCGCATGCCATCCACGTGTACACACACGATTCCATCGGTCTGGGTGAAGACGGTCCCACCCACCAGCCGGTCGAGCACCTGGCTTCGCTGCGCTACATCCCCAACAACGATGTCTGGCGTCCGTGCGATGCGGTGGAGTCCGCGGTGGCGTGGAAGGCAGCGATCGAACGCAAGTCCGGCCCGAGCTGCCTGGTGTTCAGCCGTCAGAACCTGCCGCACCAGGCGCGCGATGCCGGGCAGTTGGCGGCCATTGCACGTGGCGGCTATGTGCTGGCCGAAGCCGAAGGCGGCACGCCCGACGTAATCCTGATTGCCACCGGTTCGGAAATCGGCCTGGCGATGGATGCGCGCGCGGCGCTGCTTGCCGAAGGCATCAAGGCGCGCGTGGTGTCGATGCCCTCGACCGACGTGTTCGATCGCCAGGATGCAGCCTATCGTGAGTCGGTGTTGCCTAACGCCGTACGCAAGCGCGTGGCGGTGGAAGCGGCGGTCACCGATTTCTGGCGCAAGTACGTGGGCCTGGATGGTGCCGTGATCGGCATCGATACCTTCGGTGCCTCGGCACCGGCAGGCGACTTGTACAAACACTTCGGCATCACCACCGACAAGGTGGTGGAAGCGGTCAAGTCGCTGGCCTGAGCACGGCCGTGGCGTGAAGCAGACCCAAGGGGGCCGCAGACAGCGGCCCCTTTTTCATGCGTGCGTGGATGCCTTGGTGCATGATCCGTCCCTGGATGAGCGAACACGGGGCACGGCGATGTTCAGGCACGCAATGGTGGTCGTAGGGATGATTGTCGTGCTGGCCTGCCCGCTTGGCGGGGTGGCTGCGGCGGAACGTCAGGTACGGGTTGAATCGGGAACGATCGAAGGCGTGCTTGCCGACGGGGTACTGTCATTCAAGGGCATTCCGTATGCCGCGCCGCCGGTCGATGATTTGCGGTGGCGTGCGCCGCAACCGGCCGTGTCCTGGAAAGACGTGCGATCAGCGCACGAGTACGGCCCTGACTGCATGCAGAAGCCGCAGGAAGGCGACCTTGGTCCGATCCGCGGACCGATGTCGGAAGACTGCCTTTTCATCAACGTCTGGCGTCCTGCCGGTGGCGGCGATGCACTGCCGGTGATGGTGTGGATCCATGGCGGTGGCTTCGTCAACGGGGGCTCGTCACCGGCCCTGTTCGATGGCAGCGCATTCGCGCGCCAAGGCGTGCTGCTGGTCAGCTTCAATTACCGTCTCGGCCGTTTCGGTTTCTTTGCGCATCCTGCGCTGAGTGCGGCCGCCGAAGGCCCACTGGGCAATTACGGATACATGGACCAGCACGCCGCCTTGCGCTGGGTGCAGCGGAATATCCGTGCCTTCGGAGGTGATCCGGCCAAGGTCACCGTGTTCGGTGAATCGGCTGGCGGTGTGTCGGTGCTGGATTTGCTGGCTTCGCATCCGGATGATGGCCTGTATCAGCAAGCCATCGTGATGTCCGGTGGTGGGCGTGGCCCGATGGGTGGGATGTTGGGCGGCCTGCAGATGGATCAAGCCACGGGAGGCCGGCCTTCCGCCGAGCAAACCGGTATCCACTTCGCACGTTCCGCGGGCATCACTGGCAGCGGACCGGAAGCATTGGCGGCCTTGCGTGCGTTGCCGGCGAAAACACTGGTCGGCGAACTCAACATGGGTTACCTGTTGAAGCTGTTGATGCCGTGGCGTTCCTTGACCTATGCCATGGGGCCGATCATCGATGGCCATACGGTGCAGGGTGATGCCGGGGCGCTGATCGATGCGGGCAAGGCGGCACGCGTGCCGCTCATCATCGGAACCACCGGGCAGGACCTGGGTTTCGAAGCGGCGCTCAGCAAACGGCGTCTGTTCGCCGGTTTCGATCCTTATGCGGACCAGGCACGCGAGGCCTATGACCCTGACGGCAAAGGCAAGCTGTTGGCGCTTTCGCAGCGGGTAGGTGCTGACAGGACCATGGACGAACCAGCGCGTTTCGTGGCGCGCGGCATGGCGAACGCAGGCAATCCTGCGTGGTTGTACCGTTTCTATTACGTTGCCGAATCCGGACGTGGCGACAAGCTCCACTATGCGGGGCATGCCAGTGAGCTGGCCTTCCTGTTCGACACGCTGGAGGCGAGTCATGGCGATGCCGTCACCGAGAAAGACCGTCGCATGGCGCGCGCAATCAACACCTATTTCGCCGGCTTTGCGAAAACGGGCAAGCCTTCGGGAGAAGCCTTGCCCGGATGGACGCGTTTCGATCCGGCACGCCCGGACCTGATGCGATTCACGCTGGACGATGGCCCAGTGTTGATGCCTGATCCCTGGCAGCGGCAGCTGGATCTGGTGGAGAAGACCGTACCTGGCACGGAGTGATGGACTCAATGCCGTACGTCTTTACTTCGATGCGGCACCCAGCGCCGAGTTGAGCGTCTCCGCCAGCCGCGCACCTGCCAGTTTCAACTGGGCTTCTGCCATCGGCAGGTGAGTGTCGTAGTAGGACGTATCCAGCACATGCCTATCCGGGTAAACACCAGGTTGCCGGGCGATGGCACAGGATTGTTCTGCCCATGCAGCAGGCAGGAATCCAGCGTGCGCATGCTGCCGGGGAGCGGGAAGTGCCTGTAGCCGCTGCAGCCACGCCGTTTCGTCCCGGCCGGCGTGGTTGAGCAGTCCGCTGTCCCACAGTGAGTGCAGGTTGCTGCCTTTGCCGCGGTAATTGGTCTGGAAATCATTGCCGCCGCGGTCATGTGCGTAACCGGCGTGCATCGGCTGGTGAACATCGCCGACGAAGTGGACCACGAACTTCAAGGCTTGCCGGCGTTCGATCTTTGGTCGGCTGCGGTCGGCAAGGATCGCGGTCTGTTCGCGAATGGCTTCGACTACGCAGTTGCCGCCCGCGCAATCGCGTTGGGCGTCATAACGGCAATCGTGTTCGCCGATGTTGACGTAGTGCCAGCGTGTGGATTTGCGGCCCAGGTCCGGATCGCTGCCGCGCAATTCGTCGGCCCAGTTGGCGATGCCGGCCAGGGTCGGGTCAGCCTCGTCCGCCAGCAAGGCCGCGATTTCCGTGCGTACGCGCGGATCCAACTGCTGCTCGGCCTGGAGTGCCACCAGACGATGGCCCAGGGTTCCCCATGCGATGGCAGGCATCGGCATGAGAACGGCCAGCAGGAAGAGGAGAGTGAAGGCACCACGCACCGGGGCGCGTCGTGTGTGGAGAGCCAAGGTGCGGGAAATAAAAAGGGCCATGCCGGTCACTTTAGACCGACACGGCCCGCTCCGAAACCTTTACAACTCAGAACTTCAGGACGTATGCCACGCCATAGACCAGCGGATCGATGTTGGCGGTACCCAGCTCGACGCCATCCAGGCGGACGCGGCTGTCGATGTCGATCCAGCGTGCATCCACGCGCACGGCAGCCTTTTCGCTGACCTTGAAGTCCAGGCCGGCATGCAGGGCAGCGCCCCACGAACCACGCAGCGAAAGATCGCTACCGGCCAGCGCGCCACGGGTGGTTTCGCTGAAGAACTTGGTGTAGTTCACGCCGGCACCCACGAACGGGGCAACGCGGCCATCGCCATTGAAGTGATACTGCAGCGAAACGGTGGGTGGCAGGTGCTTGGTGGTGCCGACGCGGCCAAGGCCCTCGATGTTGATGTCGTGCTCGAACGGCAGCGCGGCAATCACTTCCACGCCCAGGTTGTCGCGCACGAAGTACTCAAAGGTGACCGTCGGGCGTGCGTTGCTGCCGATGTCCAGGTGCAGGGTGCCATCGGCCAGGGAGCCGTTGTTGGACTTGGGAGCCACCTGATGGACGCCGACGCCCAATGTCCAGTCACCCTTGGACTGGGCGAAGGCGGGCAGGGCGGCACCGGCCAGCGAAACGGCCAGGAGGGAGGGGATCAGGATCTTCTTCATGCTTGCTTGCTCAGGTTGGGAATCGTGTGGCGGCAAGTTTCCGCCTGTGTTTCCACCCCTGCCTTGATCCTGATCAATGTCGGCCGCGATTCCCGCAAAGGGGGCCTGATAGAATGTGACCCCCTATCACCCACCCGCGCTTGGGCGCGAAAGTCAGGAGTCCGGAGCAATGACGATCAAGGTTGGCATCAACGGGTTTGGCCGTATCGGGCGCAACGTGCTGCGTTCGGCCGTGCAGAATTTCGGCAGCGATATCCAGGTGGTTGCCATCAACGATCTGCTGGATCCGGACTATCTGGCCTACATGCTGCAGTACGACTCGGTGCACGGCCGCTTCAAGGGCGACATCAAGGTCCAGTACGGCGCGCTGTTCATCAACGGCAACAAGATCCGCCTGACCCAGGAACGTGACCCGGCCAACCTGAAGTGGGATGAAGTGGGCGCGGACGTGGTCATCGAATCCACCGGCCTGTTCCTGGACAAGGCCAGCGCGCAGAAGCATCTCGATGCCGGTGCGAAGAAGGTGATCCTGTCGGCACCATCGAAGGACGATACGCCGATGTTCGTCTACGGCGTCAACCACAAGACCTATGCCGGCCAGGCCATCGTTTCCAATGCGTCGTGCACCACCAACTGCCTGGCGCCGCTGGCCTAGGTGATCAATGACAAGTGGGGCATCAAGCGTGGCCTGATGACCACCGTGCATGCGGCCACTGCCACGCAGAAGACCGTGGATGGCCCCAGCACCAAGGACTGGCGCGGTGGACGCGGCATCCTGGAGAACATCATTCCCTCCAGCACCGGCGCAGCCAAGGCCGTGGGCGTGGTGATCCCGGAGCTCAACAAGAAGCTCACCGGCATGGCGTTCCGTGTGCCGACCAGCGATGTGTCGGTGGTCGACCTGACCGTGGAGCTGGAAAACCCGGCCACTTACGACGAAATCAAGGCCGAAGTGAAGGCGCAGAGCGAAGGTGCGCTGAAGGGCGTGCTGGGTTACACCGAAGATGCCGTGGTGGCCACCGATTTCGTCGGTGAAACCTGCACGTCGGTGTTCGATGCCGGCGCCGGCATCGCACTGGATTCCACGTTCGTGAAGCTGGTCAGCTGGTACGACAACGAGTGGGGCTACTCCAACAAGTGCCTGGAAATGGTGAAGGTCGTCGCGGCGAAGTAAGCCATCGACGTTGCCGGAACGCGAAACGCCCCGTTACCACGGGGCGTTTTCGTGTCCGGACCACGCCAGCTCGCGAATGCATAGGGGAAAGATCCATGGCGATCATAGAAATTCGTCTCAAGTCGATGTCCCAGCTGTTCGACTCGCTGGACCCGGCGCCGTTCCATGACAAGGCGCTGGACCGCGAGGTCGACGCTTATCTGGTCGAGTCCGTCGACGAGTATCCGGCCCGGGAGCCGCTGACGCTGCTGGTGCGGGGGCCGGAAACCATGCGCGGCAACCTGACCGAAATCACCCATGCCGTCCATGCACATTTCCGGCGCGAGCAACTGCGCATCGAATGGCAACTCCGGCGCAAGATGCGATTGGGGCGGGTGGCGCTGTGGATCGGCTTGCTGGTGCTGGCGGTATCGCTGTTGCTCAGGGTGGTGGTGGAAAGCTTCGAGCTGGGACGTGCTTCCATTCTGGGTGAGGGACTCCTGATCGTGGGCTGGGTGGGTCTGTGGCGGCCGGCCGAGTTGTTGTTGTTCGAGCGCCTTGAAAGCAGGGCCGAGCGTTCCGTTTTGCGAAGATTGGCGCAAATCCCGGTGACGTTCGAAGCCATCGATGATGGGGACGGGATCCATTCACCATGATTCCTTGGCCTGGCACCAGCCCGGTGCGCTAAGGTGGTGTCATATCCCATGCAGTGCAATCCCGGGAGTAGGAAGAAAAAAAGATGGAAGGCCTGATCATCCTGTTGTTGCTCGCGGTACTTGCCGTACCGGTGTTGCTGCTCATCGCACTGGTGTCCATCAGTGGCCTCAAGCGGCGTGTCGCTGACCTGGAAACCACGGTCTCCCGCTTGCAGGTGGGGGAAGGTGTTTTCCGTGAATCGGTTCCGGACGTGGTGGCTGCCACGCAAGACGCTGCACGGCATGTGTCGCCCGGGCCGGAAGAAGCGCTTGAGCCCGCGCAGCCTGTCTCGACCTGGACGGCGCCGGCACCTGAATTCAACGAGCCTGCTCCTGCGGACCCTGTTGCGGCGGAGGCTCCAAAGCCAGCATCGCCGCCTCCCTTGCCGGTTGCATCCGCACCTGTTGCGGATGCGTGGCGCGAGCCTCCGCCCCCGCGTGCGCCTGCTGCGCCTGGCTTCATCGAAGTGGCCCTGCGTGCAGTGAAGCGCTGGTTCACCGTGGGCAACGTGCCGGTGAAGATCGGCATGTTGGTGTCGTTCGTGGGCGTGGCGGCCTTGCTCAAGTATGCCAATGACCAAGGCTGGCTTACGTTGCCCATCGAACTGCGGTTGGCGGGTATCACCGTGGCCGCGTTGGCTGCGCTGGGTTTTGCCTGGCGCAAGCGTGAAAGCAATCGTGCCTTTGCGCTGAGCCTGCAGGGCGGCGCCATCGGCATCCTGCTGTTGACGGTGTTCGCGGCCTTCAAGCTGTATGGATTGATGCCGGTAACGGCGGCGTTTGCCCTGAGCGTGGTGCTGGTCGCCGGTGCGGGTGTGCTGGCCGTGGCACAGAATGCGAAGGCGCTGGCGGTGTTCGCCATCCTCGCCGGTTTCCTGGCGCCGATCTGGCTGTCCACCGGCAGTGGCAACCATGTGGCGCTGTTCTCCTATTACGCGCTGTTGAATGTCGCCATTTTCTGCATTGCCTGGTGGCGCTCGTGGCGGGTGCTGAACCTGCTGGGATTCGCTTTCACGTTTGGCATCGGCACTTTGTGGGGCGTGCTGGATTACCGGCCGGAAAAGCTTGCCAGCACGCAACCGTTCCTGGCGCTGTTCTTCGTGCTCTATCTGTTCATCCCGGTGTTGTTCGCACGACGGCAGCCAGCCGGGCGCCGTGATTTCATCGATGGCTGCCTGGTGTTCGGCACGCCGCTGGTGGCATTTGCCTTGCAGGCGGGTCTGCTGCGTGGCGATCGCATGACGCTGGCTTTCTGTGCGTTGGGTTTGGCCGTGGTGTATGCCGGCTTGGCGTGGTTGCTGCAGCGTCGCCAGAACTTCACCGTACTGGCGCAATCGCATGCCTTGTTGGCCGTCGGGTTTGCCACCCTGGCGGTGCCGTTGGCGCTCTCTGCGCAGGCCACGGCCAGCGTATTCGCATTGGAAGGCGCAGCCCTGGTGTGGCTGGGCTTGCGTCAACAGCGGTGGTTGCCGCAGGTGAGCGGCGTGGGCCTGCAATTGGCGGCGGCCGTGGCGCATTTCATCGGCGTGGACGCACTGGGCTATGCACCGGTGCAGCCCTTCGTGGTCAATGGCGTATTCATGGGCGGGCTGCTGATTGCCTTGGCGGGCCTGGCAACGGCGTGGAGTTTCCGTGACGCCGGGCGCCGCAATGCTGCCACGGTGGCGTATGTCTGGGGCTTGCTGTGGTGGTGGTTCAATGGTGTGCGTGAGATCAACAACTTCCTGCCGGCGGGCACCCACGCGGATGCCTTGCTGGCGTTTGCGGCATTGACCGGCTGGATTGCGGCGGAAGTCCATCGCAAGCGGCCGTCCACGGCCCTGGTGATAACGACGCTGCTGGGCCTGGTGTCGGCGGTGCCATTGGCGCTGCTGCAAGCGTCGGATCACGGCCAACCGTTTGCGGATCATGGCCTGTGGGCGTGGCTGGTCTACGCAGCATTGGGCACGCGCAGCCTGATCTGCCTGCGTGGCAGCGGACATCGCCTGGCAGGTGTGGCGCAATTCATCTGGTGGCTGGTGTGGCCGCTGGCAGCGTCATTGCTGCTTTCGTGGCTGGGCAATCACTTCGACCTCGCCGCAGGCTGGCGCATGGCCGGCATCGCCTTGCCGTGGCTGCTGGTAGCGGCTTGTAGCCAATTCCGTTGGCGCTGGCTGTCCTTGCCGGTGGGCGAAAGCTTCGATGTCATGCGCACGCCCTTGCAGGCGGTGTTGTTCGGCGTACTCGGCCTGTGGTGGGTACTGGCCTTGATGCATCCGGGCAACAGTGCGCCGCTGCCGTGGATTCCCTTGTTCAATCCGGTCGAACTGGTGCAGTTGGCGGTGCTGGTGTTGGCGGCACGGGTTTCCTGGCACGGATTGCCGCCGCGGGTGCGTGGGTTGGCATGGTCGCTGGCAGGCTTCGTGCTGATCACGGCGGCCACGCTGCGCACCGTGCATCACTGGGCAGGCGTGGGTTGGGATCCCGATGTGCTGCTGTCCAGCAGCGTGGTGCAGACCAGCCTGACGGTGGTGTGGAGCGTGCTGGGCGTGTTGGGCTGGGTGATCGGTTCGTGCCGGGGCCAGCGCATGCTGTGGTTGGCGGGCGCGGTATTGATGGGCGTGGTGCTGGCCAAGCTGGTGCTGTTCGATCGTGGCCACCTGGGCGATCTGCCGGGGATTGCGTCGTTCATCGCCTACGGCCTGCTGTGCACGGTGGTGGGTTATCTGGCGCCCGCGCCGCCGAAGCAGGAAACGGGAGAAGACGCATGAAGAAGCGCTACGGGTTGCTTGGATTGCTGTTGCCGTTGGCCGCCATGGCGGGCGAGCGTGGCGATTACGCCCAACAGTGGGTGCTGGAAACCGCCCAGAACGATGCGGGCGTGTACCGCGTGGAACTGGGGCCGGATATCTACCGCCAGGCACGTGATCCCGCGCTGCGCGACATCGAAGTGTTCAATGCGAAAGGACAAAGCCTGCCGGCCGCCTTGCAGGCAGAGAAGGCACCGTCAGCGGCGCCACCGGTGCGCGCGGACGTGCCCTGGTTCGTATTGCCGGCGACCGTGGCGGGCAAGGCAGGAGATGACCTCACCCTGATCGCCGAGCGCGACGAAGACGGCAGTGTTCGCCGCCTACAGGCCCAGGTCAGTGGTGGTGGACGTGCTGCCGGTGTGTCGCCGGGATGGCTGGTGGATGCCAGCCGCCTGCGCGAACCCGTGCGTGCATTGCATCTGCAATGGGCCGATGATGCGGCGCCATTCGAACAAAGCCTGCGCGTGGAAGGCAGTGACGACCTGCGCCGTTGGGACGTGCTGGAAACCCGGGCGCCGTGGCTGGACCTGACCCGCCACGGCTATCGGCTGCGCGAGGGCCGGGTGGCGACGGATGGCAGCCGGCATCGTTACCTGCGCGTCGTGCCATCGCAGCCGGAGACGGCGCCAGCATTGCTTGGCGTGCAGGCGGAGTTTGGCACGCCGGTGGCGGATCCGGAATGGCGGTGGGAGAGTCTGCAAGGGCAGCGGGTGACCGAGCAGGGGCGCGAATATCTCGACTTCGAGATGGATGGCCGCTTCCCGGTGCTGCGGGTGGATGTGGATACCGGTGGCAACGACACTCGCCAGTGGACGGTGCAGAGCCGCGAGGCAGTGGATGCGCCGTGGCGCCCGCGCGCCGGCCCGTGGATCGGTTACCAGTTGCAGTCGGCAGGGCGTGTCGAACGTTCGCCCGCGCAAGCCTTGGCGGGCGCCGTGCGTGACCGTTACTGGCGACTGTCCTCGGCAACGCCGTTGGGTGCAGGGGAAGCGCCTGTTCTGCGGTTGGGATACCGCCCGGAGACCTTGGCATTCCTGGCGCAAGGCGAGCCTCCGTACGCATTGGCGGCAGGCAGTGCGCGTGCTTTGCGTGCCGATTCCTCGCTGGAGCCGATGCTGGTGGCCCTGCGCAACCAGCGTGGGCAGGATTGGGAGCCTGCCATGGCCGGGATCGGGCCCGCGGAAACCCTGGCTGGTGCCGCTGCGCTGGAGCCAGTGGTCGAGCGTGACTGGAAGACCTGGCTGTTGTGGGGGCTGCTGGTGGGCGGTGCCTTGCTGGTGGCCGGCTTCGCTTTCAGTCTGCTGCGCAAACCGGCGCCGCCGCAAGCGGACTGATCCGTTTGCCTGGTGCCAGGCCCGGCGGTTTGCCGGGCGCGTGCCGAGCCGGGACAATAGGTGTCTGTTTTCGCACTGGAGCCTCCATGTCCATCGTCCGCATGACCGACCTCGACCTTGCCGGCAAGCGCGTGCTGATCCGCCAGGATCTCAACGTGCCCATCGAAGCAGGCCGCATTACCTCCGAGCAGCGCATCACCGCGTCCTTGCCAACGCTGAAGCTGGCGCTGGAGAAGGGCGCCGCGGTGTTGGTCACTTCGCACCTCGGCCGGCCGAAGGAGGGCGTGTGGAGCGAGGCCGATTCGCTGGCCCCGGTGGCGGCGCGCCTGTCGGAATTGCTGGGCGTGGACGTGCCGCTGGTGAAGGATTGGGTGGATGGCGTCGACGTGGCGCCGGGCCGCATCGTGCTGCTGGAAAACTGCCGCATGAACGTGGGCGAGGGCAAGGATGACGAAGCGCTCTCGAAGAAATACGCCGCCCTGTGCGATGTATTCGTGATGGATGCCTTTGGCACCGCGCACCGTGCGCAGGCGTCCACGCATGGCGTGATCCGTTTCGCGCCGGTGGCGGCGGGTGGCCCCTTGCTGATGGCCGAACTCGATGCGCTGGACAAGGCGCTGGCCAAGCCGGCACGCCCGTTGCTGGCCATCGTGGCCGGCAGCAAGGTGTCCACCAAGCTGGAATTGCTGACCAGCCTGGTCGGCAAGGTGGATCAATTGATCGTCGGCGGCGGTATTGCCAATACCTTCATTGCCGCCGAGGGTCATGGCATCGGCAAGTCGCTGGTGGAAAACGACCTGCTCGACACGGCGCGCGCCATCATGGCAGATGCGGTCGCACGAGGCGCACAAATCCCGGTGCCTACCGACGTGGTGGTGGCACCGGAATTCAGCGCCAGTGCCCCGGCCAGCGTGAAGCCGGTCAGCGACGTGGCCGCCGATGACATGATCCTGGACATCGGTCCGGATACCGCGGCCCGCTATGCGGCGATGATCGCGAAGGCTGGCACCGTCGTCTGGAATGGACCGGTCGGCGTGTTCGAATTCGATGCCTTCGGCAAGGGCACGGAAACACTCGCGCGCGCCATTGCGGCCTCCCCGGCGTTTTCCATCGCAGGCGGTGGCGACACCCTTGCAGCGGTGGACAAGTACGGCATTGCCGATGATGTGTCGTACATCTCCACCGGTGGTGGCGCATTCCTCGAGTTCCTGGAAGGCAAGACCTTGCCGGCGGTGGCGGCCCTGGAGGCGCGCGGGGCGTGAAACGCGCCACGCTGTTCTTCGATCTCGATGGCACGATGATCGATTCCGCCATCGGCATCACCCGCTGCGTGGCCTATGCGCTGGAACAAATGGATCATCCGGTGCCGCCGGAACCCGAACTGCGGCGCTGGATCGGTCCGGCGCTGCGTACCAGCTTCGCGCCATTGCTGGGCGATGCCGTCCGGGTGGAGGAGGCGGTGGCGCATTACCGCGTCCGTTTCGAGTCGCATGGCTGGGCCGAACACAATGTCTACGACGGCATCGAAACCGCGGTGCGCTCGCTGCATGCCAATGGCCATCGGCTGGCGGTGGTGACGGCGAAGAACGAGCCACACGCCCGCAAGATCCTTGCGCATCTTCCCTTCGGTGAATGCTTCGACGACATCATCGGAGCCACGGAGGACGGCTCGCGCAGTCACAAGCCGGAACTGATCGGCGAAGCCCTGCGGCGACTTTCCTTGCGCACCGGAGATTGCTGGATGATCGGTGATCGCCACCTGGATATCGAAGGTGCGCGCCACCATGGCATGCGCAATGTTGGCGTGTTGTGGGGGTTCGGCGGCGAGGATGAGTTGCGCAATGCCGGTGCCGGGATGCTGGTGCGGAAGCCGTCCGAATTGATGCAACTGGGCTTCGCTTGAAGCCCGGATGTTGCGTGGTGCCGGCGGCATGAAACGCATCTGATTCTTGCGCACCAGGTGTGTGCAATCGCAGCGCAAAGCGCATGCGATAGACCAAAAAAATACCACTTCATCCGGTCCGTGGATTTATGTAAAAGACCTGATTTTCAGTGGTTTTTTGCCATTCCTGGCTTTGTCCCGGGACAAAAATCGATGAGGGGCTTGCATGCGGTTGTCGCGCGATTGCAACTGCGGAACGCTGTGATAGCGTGGATGCGTTTTGGAGGGAGCATCCATGGCTTTACAACAACGTCGTACCAAGATTCTTGCCACGCTGGGACCCGCCACGGATCCGCCGGGCATCCTCGATGAACTGTTCCGCGCGGGCGTCAACGTCGTACGCCTGAACTTTTCCCATGGTGATCCTTCCGGCCAGGCCAAGCGTGCCGCCGCGGTGCGTGCCGCCGCGCAGCGGGTAGGGGCCGAGGTAGGCATCCTGGCCGATCTTCCCGGTCCCAAGATCCGCATCGAGCGTTTTGCCGAGGGCAAGGTCGCGTTGAAGATGGGCGACCGCTTCGACCTGATCGCCAGCGTGGATGCGCCGCCGGGCGATGCCACGCAGGTGGGCGTGAGTTATCTCGGTCTTCCTGATGACGTTGCTGCCGGCGACGTGCTGCTGCTCGACGACGGCCTGATGCAATTGCAGGTGCAATCGGTGGAAGGCGAGCGCATCGTCACCACGGTGCTCAACGATGGCGCCTTGTCCGACCGCAAGGGGCTGAACAAGCTGGGCGGCGGCCTGTCGCTGGGTGCACTGACCGAGCGCGACAAGGAATTGATTGGTATCGCCGCACAGATCGGCGTGGATTTCATCGCGGTGTCGTTCTGCCGGAATGCCGAGGACATGAACGAAGCGCGCCGCATCGCGCGCCAGCATGGCAGCGATGCCTCGCTGGTTTCCAAGATCGAACGCACCGAAGCCATCGAGAACCTGGCCGAAATCGTGGAAGCCAGTGACGTGGTGATGGTGGCGCGTGGTGATTTGGGCGTGGAAATCGGCGATGCCGAGCTGCCCGGCCTGCAGAAGAAGATCATCAAGGAATCGCTGGCGCGCAATCGCGTGGTAATCACCGCCACCCAGATGTTGCAGTCCATGGTGGAAAGCCCCATCCCCACCCGTGCCGAAGTGCTGGACGTGGCGAATGCGGTGATCGATGGCACCGATGCGGTGATGCTCTCGGCGGAAACCGCGGCGGGCGCCTACCCGGTGCGTGCGGTGGAAGCCATGGCACGCATCTGCCTGGGAGCGGAAAAACAGTTCGAGAACGACACCGACTTCGAAAAGGCGCGACGCGACCTGGTGCATGCCGACCAGGCCATCGCCATGGCCGCGATGTTCCTGACCGAGCACATCGGCGTGCGTGCCATCGTGGCGATGACCGAATCCGGCGGTACGGCGCGGCACCTGTCGCGCTTCCGTGCGAAGGCGCCGATCTATGCGTTCTCGCGGCACGATGGCGCCCGCCGTCGCATGGCGATGATGCGCGATGTATTCCCCATCGCCTTCGACAGCCGTGGCTTGGCACCACGCGAAGCGGCACGCGAAGCCTCGCGTTGCCTCTACGACCGCGGCGACCTGGGGGAGGGTGACCGCATCATCTTCACCAGCGGCGACCACATGGAAAAGCACGGCGCCACCAACACCCTGCGCCTGTTGCAGATCGGTGCTGGCGGCAAGGCCGAGGGTTTGGGCGAACTGTAGGCACACCTGTCTTGGCGCGATGTTTTCTGCGGAAAGCGTCGCGGGCAGGGGTGAGCTCTTACGGTGGTGGCAGGACCTTGCCCGGGTTGAGGATGCCGTCCGGGTCCAATGTGTTCTTCACGGCATGCATGGCGGCGAGGGTGGCGGGAGTGAAGGCGTTGGCCATGAAGTCGCGCTTGGCCAGGCCGATGCCGTGTTCGCCGGAGAGGGTGCCGCCGAGTGACAGGGTCAGTGCGAACAGGCGTGGCAGGGCAGCATGTGCACGTGCGTTCTGCGCGGCATCGTCCGGGTGGTAGAGGATGTTGACGTGCAGGTTGCCGTTGCCTGCGTGGCCGAAGGTGACGATGGGCAGGTCGAATTCGGTTGCCAGTGCTTCCACGCCGGATACCAGGTCCGGGATGCGCGATACCGGCACCACCACGTCTTCGTTGATCTTGCCGGGGGCGATGCTGCGCAGGGCGGGGGAAAGCGCCTTGCGTGCGGCCCACAGGCGATCACGCGCGCTGCCGTCGGTGGCCACGTCCAATGACAGGAGGCCATCGCCTTCGGCTGCCGCGCCCAGTGCCGCCAAGGCCAGCGGCAGGGTGTCGTGGTCACCATCGGCTTCGATCAACAGCATCGCGCCGGCTTCCGGTACGTCGGTGCCGTTGTGGCGAAGTAGTTGCAGGCTGCGCTGGTCCATGAACTCCAGCATGGTGGGCGTGAGTGGCTGGTTCATCAGTCGTGCCACGGCCGCGGCGGCGGAAGCTGCATTCCGGTAGAACGCGCGCAGACCGGCTTGTGCCAAGGGCCGTGGTGCAAGTTTCAGGGTGGCTTCCACGATCAAGGCCAGGGTGCCTTCGCTGCCGATGAGCAGGTGGGTCAGGTCGTAACCGGTGGCGTCCTTGGTCCAGGGACCACCACAGCGGATGAGGTCGCCGGTGCCGGTGACGGCCACCAGTCCCAGCACGTTGTCGCGGGTGGCACCGTACTTCACGGCGCGCGGGCCGCCGGCGTTGGTGGCGAGGTTGCCGCCGATGCTGCACAGCGCAGCACTGGAGGGGTCCGGCGGCCAGAACAGGCCATGTGGCATCAGGGCATCCTGCAGGTCGCCGTTGAGGACACCGGGTTCCACCACGGCGCAGCGATCCTGCGGGCGGATATCGAGGATGCGGTCCATGCGTGCAAACGAAACCACTACGCCGCCCCGTACTGGCACGGCGCCGCCGGTGGTGCCGGTGCCCGAGCCCCGTGCAATCAGCGGCATGCGATGTTCGCGGCAGGTGCGTACCAATGCGGCCACCTGTTCGCGCGTGCGTGGGATTGCGACGGCATCGGGCAAGGCGTGGCGGCGTGAATCGTCTTCAGCATGCGCCAGGCGCGTGGCTTCATCCGTGCGCCAGCCGTCATCGCCCAGCAGTGCGGCGAGCGTGGCATCCAGTGCGGCGGTCAGGCGTGGACTCATTCGCGCATTGTAGGGTGGGCATGCCGTGCAATGCCCGTCATTCCCGTGTTGTGCCTGACGCCTGCGATATCAGGGACGGAAGGCGTCCTTGAGCCAGGTGATGTGCGGTGCTGCCGGATCGCCGCTCGCTTCGATCACGTCGAAGCGGCAGGGCTGGTGGGTGTGGCGGGGATGCCGTGCCAGGAAGAGCGAAGCAGCACGAATCAATTTTTGCTGCTTGCGTGCATCGATGGAGGCAGCGCCACCACCGAAGGCGTCCGAACGGCGATAGCGCACTTCGATGAAGACCAGCGTGTCGCCTTCGCGTGCGTGGCGGTCCAGCATCACCAGGTCCAGCTCGCCGCTGCGGAAGTTCACGTTGCTGGCGATATCCACCAGCCCTGCACGGATCAGGTAATGGCGTGCTGCTGTTTCGACCGTGGCACCCAGCGCCTTGCGGTCGAGGCGGGAGTCAGGGCACACCGGTCAGCGGTGTTGGGCGGCCTGCGCTGAAGGTTGACCAGCCGGGCTGGCGAACCACGTTGCCGAAGCCATCCAGCCGCAGGATGCCGGTGGCGCCCGGCAGTTCGCTGTTGGCGTCCAGCGCGAGTTTTTCCAGGAAGGCCGTCAACAACCAGGCGTCGTGGCCGAAGGCGAACAGGCGTGCGGCCGGGCCGCGTGCGGTGGGCAGGCGTTCGCCCAGGGTGGCCGGTGGCGGCAGGCCCGGGATGCTGTAGGCGCCCCAGCGTTCGGTGGGGAACACGATGCCGTCCAGTGCGCTGTCCTGTTCCGGCTTGCCGGTGCCCGAGGTCAGCTGCGACGTGGCCACGCGTGATTTGTCGCCCAATCCGGCCAGTGCCAATTGCGGTGCTACTGCACGGGCGGTGTTGCCGCGCAAGGCCAGGAACACGGAATCCGCACCGCTGCGCGCAGCGGCCGAGAGTTTCGCGGACAGGTCACCGGGGGTGTCGCCCACGTTCAGGGTTTCCACGATCGTGCCGCCGCGTTCGTTGAAGCCTTCGCGGAAAGCGGTGGCGGCGCGGCGTCCGTTGTCGTCGTTGCCGGCAATCACCACCACGTGGCGGCGTTCGCGGCTGTACAGGTATTCGGCACCGATCAGGCCATCGTCTTCGGGCGTCAACGAGAAACCGGCGCTGCCATCCGGGGGCGGCAATGCGCCGCGGTTCAGGGCCAGCATCGGCACGGACAGGGTGGATTCGCGGAACAGCGCGGTGACTTCATCGCGACCCAGAGGGCCGACCACGAAATCGGCATTGGCGGCCACAGCCTTGGAGTAGGCATCCAGGGCGCCGGCGGGCGTGCCCTTGGTATCGAAGAAGCTGATCTCCGGGCGGCGACGCTGTTCGCCGTAATAACCGGCCAGCAGACCATCGCGCACGGGCGCGGCAGCGGTGGCCAGGTCGCCGGAGAGCGGCAGCAGCACGGCCAGTTTGACCGGTGGACGGAAGCCGTCGCGGTCGGCGGGCGGACGGTTGGCGGTATTGGCCAGCCACTGGTCGCCACGGTCGAACGGTCGCGGCAGGGGCAGTCCACGTCGTTGCAGGGCGCGGCCCGCGAAGTTGTACAGCGGATCGCCGACGGGCAGTGCAGCGGCGCGTGCCGCCAGGGTCTGGTCGTCGAGCCCGGACAGCAGGCGATCGATGTTGCGCTGGTTGTCGGCACGCGCCTCGCCCTTCAGCAGCGGATGCGCGGCGGCACGTTCGGCGGCAGCGGGAATCAGGTTGCCGGTGGCTTCCAGTGCGCGTGCGCGGGTCAGGTACCAGTCCACGTAATGGGCCGGCGGAACCGTGGCGAAAGGCAGGTCCAGCGCGGCCAAGGCACTCGCAGGCTGGTCTTCGGCCAAAGACAGGTGCGCTTTCACCAATGCTTGCCGCACCTTGCTGGCAGCAGGCAATCGGCGCGGGTCCACTTGTGCCGCCAGTTGACGTGCGCGATTGCTGTCGCCAGCGGCCAGCCAG
>JBQGFJ010000190.1:0-7222 GCA_052040085.1 Pseudoxanthomonas sp. | reverse complement strand
CCAAGTCGCGCCCATCGCGGGCGCGTGGATTGAAACTTGAGGGGGTGGGCATTGGTTGCTGCACTGAATGTCGCGCCCAACGCGGGCGCGTGGATTGAAACGTGTCCAAATTGGGCAGCTGTCATGTCTGTGGGGGTCGCGCCCATCGCGGGCGTGTGGATTGAAACATGAAAGCTCTCATGCAAGTGATCCCAGCGCATCGTCGCGCCCATCGCGGGCACGCGGATTGAAACCTGTATTGGATGGGATGGCGTGTGTGTGATATCGGTCGCGCCCATCATGGATGCGTGGATTGAAACAACAACGGCAATGTCAACAACAACCACCGCAGCAAGTCGCGCCCATCACGGGTGCTAACTACCAAAGTCAGGTGGCTCCCGCATGGGTGTACGTGGTGGAAGTTCAAACTCAAGCCCGCCGAGCGGCTCTACTCGGATACGGATCGCTTTGATGAGCAGCGCTCCAGTACTGATTTTCAGCTTAGCTGTCGGCATTGAGGGCGGGATTTTGTTCTCCTCTTCTTTCAGTGAGCTCCCATACTCACCAGCACGCAAACGTAAGAGGCTCATCTTGTTCTTATCGAGATTACGTATGGTCATGAGTGAGTCCTCAAAAAGCGATTGAAAAGATTGTGCTGTAGTCATTACGGAAATTTTCTTGGGATTGTCAAAGAGCTTGCGCCAATGGCGCAATATCAACAAGACAAAAAAAGCGCGGCCGGAGCCGCGCTTGGAATTGCCCGCCCAGGAGAGAGGGGGTGGGCAGTTACTTGATTTCCACTTCCTGCGTGCCCGCCGGGTTGCCATTCAAGGTGACCGTGGCGGTGTACTTGCCTGCTGGCCAAGGGGTGGCATTGCTGAAGGTGAAATTGGTGGTTTCCGGACCATTGGTGCTGATCGACTGCGTCTGCTCGGTGCCGACACTCTGGCCATCCTGGTAGGTGAGCTTGGCTCCGATGGACGCGTTGGACGAAGTGCCGTCGGTACGGACGGAAACGATGATGGGATCGGCAGGGGCAAGGATGGCCACGGCAGCCACCGACTTGTCTTCGGCGGCGGCGTTGCCCACGGTGAGGCTGACGAAGCTGATGGCCGGGGCTTCCACCGGGGCAGGCGCCGGCTCGATGGCGACTGGTGCCGGTGCGGGGGCTGGTTCTTCCTTCTTCTTGCAGCCGGTGACCAGGACAGTGCCGGCCAGTGCGATGACCAGGGCGTATGCAATGCGGTTGTATTTCATGGGATTCGATCCTTGATGAATGAGGTGGAGATCAGGCGTCGCCCGGCTCGGGCAGCACCGGGAGCTTGATGACCTGGCCCGGGAAAATGCGGTCCGGGTTGTCGATGACATCACGGTTGGCTTCGAAGATGTCACGCCACGCACCGGCCTTGCCGTAGTGTTGCTTGGCGATGCCGGACAGGGTGTCGCCTTTCCCGACGGTGTAGGTCTGGTGTTCCGGCGGAAGCAGTTCGGCGGTGCTGTCGACGCTGACGGAAACGCCGGAGAAATCAGCTTTTTCCACTTTGTCGGCAGTGGTATCGACGCTGACCGATACGCCGGAGAAATCGGCTTTCTTTTCGGTACTCATGGACAACGATCCTTCCAGTTGGATTGTGGACGGAAGCCAGCGTTGCATGGTTACTGTTAAGAAAATATGGCGTAACCGTGAAATTTCCTTATTGCCACATGACCGTGTTCATTGGCGGATTTCGCGCAAGGGTGCTGGCGCGCTGCAGCCCGGCGTGGCACGCCAGGGATTGATATCCAGTCCACCACGGCGGGTGTAGCGTGCCTCCACCGAAAGCGATGCCGGAAGGCAGCGTTCAAGCACGTCCTTGAAGATGCGTTCCACGCACTGTTCGTGGAACTCGGCGTGGTCGCGGTAACTGATCAGGTAGCGCAGCAGGCCCTCCCGGTCGATGCGAGGGCCTCGGTAGCGAAGGATCACGCTGGCCCAGTCCGGCTGTCCGGTGACCGGGCAATTGGATTTGAGCAGATGTGACACCAGTGTTTCTTCGACCACCTCGTCCGGAAGGCAAGAAAGGAATCCAGCCGTGGGCGGACCATAGTGATCGATGGTGATGGGCAACGCATCCAGCAGGATGTCATCGTGGTTTTCCGCCAGGGGCGGCAGGCCGGGCGTCACGGTGACCGCGGCACCGGCGGTGCGGGATAGATCGGCGGCAATGCGTTCGAAGGCTTCTTGATCGTCGTGGAAGCGCTCGGCGTTGAGCGAATTCAGGTACAGCTTGAGTGATTTGGATTCCACCAGATTGGGGGAATCGCAAGGCACCATGAAGGTGGCCGTGCCCGCACGAGGCTTGCCGTGCGCATCCAGCCAGCTCAATTCGTAGGCATGCCAGCGGTCGTGGCCGATGAACGGCAGCGCGGCATCGTCGATATCGATTTCCCGGCGGGCTTGCACGCGCGGGATCGGGAACAGCAGGCTGGCGTCGTAGTGCGAGGGGTACGCAACTTCGCGGCCCAGCAGGGAGTCTTCGGGAGAATTCATGGCGATATTCTAGAGCTTGCAGGCGGCAACGCCGCGCGTGGCCTGGCCTGCGTGATCGGCGTATAAAGCAGGGAATGTCCTCCCGGAGATTCCCATGTCGACGTGCCTGCGCATGAGCGCATTGTTCTGGGTGATTGCCGTTGCCGGGTGCGGCACCCCGCCGAAGGATTCCATGGCGGCGTCCGTGCCGGAGGCCGCCCAGCCCGGTCCGCAGGAGAACGCCCAAGTGGAGATCGTGCCGGTGCAACGCGATGGTGAAACCGTGCTGGCGGTTGGCCAGCGGCTGGAGATTGCGCTGGATGGCAATCCAAGCACGGGCTACATGTGGGAAATCGAGGCGGATGGTGCGCCGGCATTGGCGGCCGTCCCCTTGCTGGCCGCTCCGCGTGCTCCCGCGGCCCCCGAAACGCGGCCGATGGTGGGCAGTCCCGTGCTGCACAGGTGGCACTTCGAAGCCGTGCAGCCGGGAACCACCAGCGTGCGGTTGATATACCGGCGGCCGTGGGAAAAAGACGTCGCGCCGATCAGGGATGCCGAGTTCCGGGTGAAGGTGGAAGCGGCACCCGGATCGTGAGGCCTCAGCTCCCGTTGCCGTGCAGGTAATCCAGCGTTACCTGCAACATGGCGCGGAAGCCGATATCCAGCGCGCGCTCGTCCATGTAGAAGAGGGGCGAATGGTTGCTGGGTGCGGCGACGTGGTCACGGTCTTCCGGCACCACGCCGACGAAGAAGAACATCGACGGCACCTGCTGCGCGTAGAGCGAGAAGTCTTCCGACCCCATCTGCAACGGCGGTTCGAACACGTTGTCCTTGCCTGCCGCGGCTTGCAGGCTGGGCAGCATGCGCGCGGTCAACGCCGGATCGTTCACCGTGGCCGGGTTGCCATCGGCTTCCGGCACGTTGGAGTGGGCGGTGGCGCCATGCGCGGCGGCCACGTGTTCGGCCACGTTCTTCAGGTCGGCAAAGATCTTCTGCCGCATGTCTTCGTCGAAGGTGCGGATGGTGCCCACCACTTCCACGTCGTCCGGGATGATGTTGTAGCGGATGCCGCCCTTGATGGCGCCGAAGGTCACCACCGCCGGCAGCTTGGCCAGGTCGGTGCGGCGGCTGACGATGCTTTGCGCGGTGCCGATCATGTCGGCGGTGGCCACGATGGGATCCACGCCACTCCACGGGCGTGAGCCATGGGTCTGGCGGCCGGTGATCTTGATGCTGAAGCGGTCGCTGGCCGCCATCAGCGGGCCCTGGCGGACCGCGATCTTGCCTACCGGCATGTTGGAAAACACGTGCAGGCCGAACATCGCTTCCGGCTTGAAGTCGGCGAACAGGCCTTCGTCCAGCATCATCATGGCGCCGCCTTCCTCGCCTTCGGGCGGGCCTTCCTCGGCGGGCTGGAACACCAGCATGATTTCGCCTGGCAATTCATCGCGCATGGCCACCAGGGCTTCGGCCACGCCCATCAGGATGCCGGTGTGCGCATCATGGCCGCAGGCATGCATCACGCCGACGGTTTCGCCGCGGTAAGTGGACGTGGCGGTGGATGCGAATGGCAGGCCGGTCTGCTCGGTTACCGGCAGCGCGTCCATGTCGGCACGCAGCGCAATCCTGGGTCCCGGTTTGCCGCCCTTGATGATGGCGACCACGCCATGGTGGGCGATGCCGGTGCGGGGCTCAAGGCCCAGTGCGCGGAGGTGCTCGGCCACTTTCGCCGCGGTGCGCTCCTCGCGGTTGGAGAGTTCCGGATGCTGGTGGAAGTCGCGGCGCCAGGCCACGATCTTGTCCTGCAACTGCTGCGCGGCGGCAGTGACTTCGGGGCGTTGCGGCGGTGAATCCGCGGCGGCGTTGAAGCTCGCAAGCAGGGCGGCAGCCAGAAGGGTGGGAACCAGACGGGAGGTGGAACGCATCGGGGAACTCCTTGGAGGTCAGCCGTCGATGCTAACCCGTACCCGCATCCTTGTGGCTGCCGGCAGGCTCATTTCCCGTGCAGCAAATCCAGTGCGGCCTGCAACATGGCCCGGCTGCCAACGTCCAGCGCGGCTTCATCCGGTGCGTAGAACGGCGAGTGGTTGATCGGCATGCTGCTCGGGTCCTTGTCCTTCGGCGTGGTGCCGACGAAGAAGTACGCGCCCGGCACCACGTTGGCGAACTGAGAGAAGTCTTCGGCGATGGTGACCAGGGGCATTTCGATCACGTTGTCGGCGCCCACCGTGGTTTCCAGGGAGGACTTCACTTTCCGCGCCAGTGCCGGGTCATTGATGGTGGCGGGGGCATTGTTGACCACGTGCAGTTCCGCGCTGGCGCCGGCGGCATGGGCGAAGTCTTCGGCGGTGCGGCGGAAGCGCGCGATCACGTCTTCGCGCACGGCCGGGTCGAAGGTGCGCAGGGTGCCGACCAGCTTCGCTTCGTCGGGAATGATGTTGAAGCGCACGCCGCTGTTGAACTGTCCGGCCGTCAACACCACCGGTGTAGTGGCGATGTTGACCTGGCGGGCAATGATGCTCTGCGTGCCCAGCAGGATCTGTGCGCCCACGGTGATGGGGTCCACGCCATCCCAGGGGCGCGATCCGTGGGTCTGCTGGCCGCGCACGGTCAGTGACCATTCGTCGGCGCTGGCCAGTGACGGCCCGCTACGGAAACCGATCTGGCCGGTATGCAGACCGGCCCAGACATGCAGGCCCAGCACGGCATCCGGTTTGAAATCGCCGAACACGCCTTCGTCCAGCATCATCGCGGCACCAAACGGGGCACCGGCTTCCGCCGGGCCTTCTTCCGAGGGCTGGAAAACGAACATCACCTCGCCGGGCAAGTCATCGCGCATCGCCACCAGGGCTTCGGCCACGCCCATCAACATCGCCACGTGCATGTCATGGCCGCAGGCGTGCATCACGCCTACCGGCTGGCCGCGATAGGTGGAAGTCACCGTGGAGGCGAACGGCAGGCCGGTCTGCTCGGTGACCGGCAAGGCATCCATGTCGGCACGCAGGGCAATCCGTGGTCCGGGTTTGCCGCCCTTGAGCACGGCGGTCACGCCGGTATGGGCAATACCGGTGCGCGGTTCCAGGCCCAGCGCACGCAAGTGATCGGCCACGATCCCGGCGGTCCGCACTTCGTGGCTGCCCAGCTCCGGGTGCTGGTGCAGGTCGCGGCGCCAGTCCACGATCTCGGCGCGCAATGCCGCGTCGTCCAGCGAGCGGGCTGCGGGGGCATCCTGCGCATGCAAGGGCAGGGATATCGCCAACAGCAGTGCAGACCGGATCAGGGCGGGTTTCAGGGCAGGCATGCATGGAATCCAGGAGCGTGGGGAATCCGGATTCTATCGGTGCAGGTCCCAGGGCCCGGCATTGTCCACATGGGACAGCCGTGGCAGGTATCATCGCGGGCCGGACAGGCCGTCAATCATCATGGTTCAGGAGGCAGCACGTGGCAGTGAATCAACAGCAATTGGACAGGATCGCGGCGGGCAAGGGCTTCATTGCCGCACTCGACCAGAGCGGCGGCAGCACGCCGAAGGCGCTGAAGCTCTACGGGATCGAGGAATCCGCGTATTCCGGTGATGCCGAGATGTTCGGCCTCGTCCACGAGATGCGTACCCGCATCGTCACCAGCCCGGCCTTCAGTGGCGAGCGCGTGCTCGGCGCCATCCTGTTCGAGCGCACGCTGGACGACAGCTTCGCCGGCCAGGAAGCTGCCACTTACCTGTGGGAGACCAAGCAGGTGGTGCCATTCCTGAAGATCGACAAGGGCCTGGAGGACGAAGCCAACGGCGTGCAGTTGCTCAAGCCGATCCCGGGACTGGCCGACCTGCTGGCCCGCGCCAAGGCCAAGGGTGTGTTCGGCACCAAGGAGCGCTCGGTGATCAAGGCCAACAATGCCGCAGGCATTGCCGCCGTGCTCGACCAGCAGTTCGAACTTGGCCAGACCGTGCTGGATGCGGGGCTGGTGCCGATCATCGAGCCGGAAGTGGACATCAAGTCGGCGGACAAGGAGGCCATCGAGGCCACCCTGAAGCAGGGCCTGATCGAGCGCCTCGACAAGGTCGACCCGAAGACGCCGGTGATCCTCAAGCTCACCCTGCCTAGCGTCGACGGTTACTTCAAGGAACTGGTCGACCACCCCAGCGTGCTGAAAGTGGTGGCGTTGTCGGGTGGCTACAGCCGTGACGATGCCAACGCGAAACTGGCACGCAACCCGGGCGTGATCGCCAGCTTCAGCCGCGCGCTGACCGAGGGCCTGAGCGCACAGCAGGATGACGCGGCGTACAACCAGGCGCTGGATGCCGCGATCGAATCGATCTACCGCGCATCGATCACCTGATCGTTCCGTGTGCCATGAAAAGAAAAAACCGGCCTTGTGCCGGTTTTTTCATGTTTGCAACAAAGTGGAGCCGCTGCGTGTTGATGGAAATCAACGGAGCGCCGCGAGGTAGTGGTGCTGGGCTGATGCAGTGTCGGGAGTTGCCTTGGCAAGCCACGGTAAAACCATCACCTCCAACATGTGCTCGCGCAGATCGAGTGAATGGGGTGATGAAATGCATTCATGTTTTATTTGTCTCATCTAATTGATCAGAGCATTTTGGAAAGAGCGCGCGCGGACGAAATGCCTGAATTTCAAGGCATTGAAAAAACTGCATCCAGCCTTCGTGTGATGTGCTGATCAATCAGTCGTTATTGTCTATGTGACATGCGTGCAGCATGGCGTCTGGTTTCTGGCATT
>JBQGFJ010000189.1:0-12491 GCA_052040085.1 Pseudoxanthomonas sp. | reverse complement strand
TTTTGCAGTACGCCTATGGCAGCTACGGCATTTCCATGGACCCCGGCTTCAGCGCCACCAACGTCAGCCTGCTTGATCGTGGCGTGGTGTATGCACTGGCGCATATCCGTGGTGGCCAGGAGCTGGGCCGCAAGTGGTACGAGGACGGCAAGCTGCTCAACAAGATCAACACGTTCACCGACTTCATCGATGTCACCGACTTCCTGGTGAAGGAAGGCTATGCCGCACCGGATCGCGTGGCCGCCTTCGGTGGCAGCGCGGGTGGTCTGCTGATGGGCGGCATCTCCAACATGGCGCCGGAAAAGTACAACGTGATCCTGTCGCAGGTGCCGTTCGTCGACGTGGTCACCACCATGCTGGATGCGAGCATCCCCTTGACCACCAACGAATACGACGAATGGGGCAATCCGGAACAGAAAGAGTTCTACGACTACATCGTGCAGTACTCCCCGTACGACAACCTGGCGGCCAAGGACTATCCGGCGATGTTCATCGGTACCGGACTGTGGGATTCGCAGGTGCAGTACTGGGAGCCGGCCAAGTACGTCGCCCGGCTGCGTGACCTGAATACCAGTGACCGGCCGGTGGTGTTCCGCACCAACATGGAAGCCGGCCACGGCGGCAAGTCCGGGCGCTTCAAGCGGTTCCGGGAATCCGCCGAAATGTATTCGTTCATGCTCGACCAGTTGGGCGTACCTGAAAATTGAGTTATCAGTTCTCGCAGCAAACAAAGCCCGGCCATGTGCCGGGCTTTTTCCTTCTCCCTCCGGGAGAAGGTGGCGCGCAGCGACGGATGAGGGAAGCAGAATGACGTGCCATGAAGGTTCACGAACACTCATAGTGCTTGGCGTCGCATCAGGACAGGAAAGTCCGGCTCACGAAAGCCCTGCCGTGATCTGATCGTCCATTCCCTCATCCGCCCTTCGGGCACCTTATCCCGGAGGGAGAAGGGTAAAGGCTATGCAGGTCCTCACAACCTTAGGTAACCACAGCTTCGCGGGGACAGGTTCTTCTCCCGGAGGGAGAAGGCAGGGTGGCCGACTGATGGCTGACCCTGCAGCGTGCATCGATGCTTCCGGCTCGCCGAGCCTGTGCGCATAGGCGCATGCGCCACGGATAAAATCCCCGCATGAACACACGCTCGCGCTTCCGCTGGGCCTGGTGGCTGCTTGCCTATGCGGCGCTGGGCCTGGGTTTCATCGGCATTTTCGTGCCCGGATTGCCGACCGTGCCGTTCATCCTGTTGTCCGCGTTCGCCGCCACCCGTGGTTCGGAACGCCTGCACCAGCGCTTGCTGGCCGATCCCCGCTTCGGGCCGATGATCCGTGACTGGCAGGCACATGGGGCGGTTTCCCGCCGTGCCAAGAAGGCCGCCAGCTGGGCCATGCTGGGATGTGCCGGCATATTGCTGCTGGTGACCGCATCGGTAGAGGGGCACAGGTGGTGGATGACGGGCCTGGCCCTGTTCTCCATGCTGGCCGTGGCGGTGTGGTTGTGGCGGCGCCCGGAGCCCCCGAAAACCTGAGCGACCCTGTGCGTTCACCGCCATCTGGCTATACTCCGCGCATGAAGAAAATCGCCCCCGCCCTCCTGCTCCTGATCGCGTTCGCTGCCCTTGCCGGTTGTGGCAGCAAGGGCCCGTTGTTCCTGCCGCCACCACCGGTGGTCGAGGACGCCGGCGCAGCTGACGAACCTGTTGCCGACGATGCACCCGAAGAAGCGCTGGAAGAAGCGGAAGACGTGCAAGACGACGTGGATGGGGATGTCGAAAAAGACCCTGCCGGCGATGCCAATGGCTGAGGCTTCGCGCCTGCGCTTCAGCAAGATGCAGGGTGCGGGCAATGACTTCGTCGTGCTTGATTTGCGCGATGGCAGTCCTCCCCCGGATGCGACATTGGCTGCCAGGCTGGCTGATCGCCACTTCGGCGTTGGATGCGACCAGATACTGACCATCGAGCCACCGCGCACTCCTGCTGCGGTGGCGTCGTATCGCATCTGGAATGCGGATGGCTCGGGCTCGGAACAATGCGGCAATGGTGCACGCTGCGTGGCGGCGTGGCTGGTGCGTGATGGCGCTGCGCAAGGTGCGCACTTCCAGATGGACAGCCCGGTCACCACGCATGCGGTGGAGCACATGGGCGATGACCAGTACGCCATCGCGATGGGAGCGCCGGCATTCGAGCCCGCGCGCATCCCGTTGCAGGGCTTTGCCTCCGTGCAGGAGGAATACCGGGTGGACCTGGCGGGCACGGAAATACGCTTTGGCGCTGTTTCGATGGGCAATCCGCATGCTGTCATCGAGGTGGACAACGTGGAACAAGCGCCACTGGCGTTGCTGGGCCCTGCGTTGCAGGGGGCTGCGTGCTTCCCGGCATCGGTCAACGTCGGCTTTGCCGAAGTGGTTTCGCGCAACCGTATCCGTCTGCGTGTATATGAGCGCGGCGTGGGCGAAACCCTGGCCTGCGGCAGTGGCGCTTGCGCCGCGGCAGCGGTATTGATGCAGCGCGGGCGTATCGATCGTGATGTCAGCGTAGCGCTGCCCGGTGGTGAACTGCGCATTCGCTGGCCACGACACCAGGCCGAGATCATCATGTCCGGCCCGGCAGCATTCGTATTTGAAGGGGAATGGAACCAATGAGCGATACACAGGAAAAACTGGGTGCCCACGAAGTCGCTGCCTGGCTGCGCCGGCATCCCGCCTTCCTCAAGCAGTTTCCCGATCTGGCACTGAGCCTGATCGTGCCGCGCGAGGATGGCCCCACGGCATCGCTGGCCAGTTACCAGTTGGACGTGCTGCGTGACAAGAACCGTGAATTGAGCAAGCGCCTCAATGACCTGTTCGGGAATGCGCAGGAAAACGAGCGCCTGGCCGTGCGTACGCACCAACTCACCCTGGCCCTGATGAAGCAGGGCGATGCCCCGGGTACATTGCGCGCCATGGCGGCATCGCTGGCCGAGGATTTCAGTGGTGACCTGGTGCGTATCGTGGTGTTCACGCCGGTCGATGCGTTGGAGGGCGCGGACTGGCTGCAGGTGTTGCCGGAAAGCAGTCCGAAGCTCGCGCCGTTCCGCGACAGCCTGCAAAGTGGCGAGCCTCTGTGCGGCCGATTGCAGCCAGAGAAAAACGCCACCCTGTATGGCGATCGTGTGGACGAAGTGCAATCCACCGCCTTGCTGCCGTTGCCCGGCGTTGGCCTGGTGGCGGTTGGCAGTCGCGACGGAAATCGCTTCTATCCGGGCATGGGCACGCTGTTCCTGCGCATGATGGGCGAGGCACTCGCCACCGCGCTCAAACGCTTCGAATGACGGACGGCCAGGCCACGGTCGAAGGTTTCCTCGCATACCTCCAGGTCGAGCGGCGCATGTCCGCGCACACCCTGGATGCCTACCGCCGCGATTTGCTGTCGCTGGCCGAGTGGGCGGATGCGCAGGGCACCAGCGACCTGGCCAGTCTGCAGGGTGAACAACTCCGCAGCTTCGTTGCCTCCGAACATCGCCGCGGCTTGTCGCCCAAGAGCTTGCAGCGGCGATTGTCGGCCTGCCGCAGTCTTTACACATGGCTGCTCAAGCAGGGCCGCATTGCAGCCAACCCGGCTGCCGGACTGCGTGCGCCCAAGGCGCCACGCAAGCTGCCGCAGGTGCTGGATCCCGACGAGGCCATCCAGTTGGTGGAAGTACCTGCCGACGCGCCGCTGGGATTGCGTGACCGTGCCTTGCTGGAACTGTTCTATTCCTCCGGCCTGCGCTTGAGTGAATTGTGTGCCTTGCATTGGCGCGACCTGGACCTTGAGGGCGGTTTTGTGACCGTGCTGGGCAAGGGCAATCGCCAGCGCATCGTGCCGGTGGGATCGCACGCGGTGCGCGCCTTGCTGGCCTGGCGCGACGAACGCAAAGGTGACAACACGGCGCCGGTTTTCCCGGGACGCAATGGCGGGCCGATTTCCCAGCGCGCCGTACAGATACGCCTCAAGCAGATTGCGCAGCGGCAAGGCCTGTTCAAGCACGTGCATCCGCACATGCTCAGGCACAGCTTTGCCAGCCATATCCTGGAATCCTCGGGCGACCTGCGTGGCGTCCAGGAACTGCTGGGCCATGCCGACATCGCCACCACCCAGATCTACACGCATTTGGACTTCCAGCACCTGGCCAAGGTTTACGACGCTGCGCACCCAAGGGCTAAAAGGCGAGGAACGAGTGGGGAGGAGTGAGAAGTGAGTGAAAAGCAGGCGGTGCTGTTTCCGCTCACTTCTCACTCCTCTCCGCTCACTCCTGCCGTTCCTCCTTGAACTAGCTCGGTTCGTCCCCAGATTCCGGAAGACACCCCGGAGGCCGCATGGACCCCAGCCAGAATCCCAATGTTTTCCACGCCACTACCATCCTGTCGGTGCGCCGCAACGGCCGCGTTGCCGTGGCAGGCGATGGCCAGGTCACCCTTGGCCACACCGTGATGAAGGGCAATGCCCGCAAGGTCCGCAGGTTGGGCCGCGATGGTCAGGTGCTGGCCGGTTTCGCCGGTGCCGCCGCCGACGCCTTCACCCTGTTCGAACTGTTCGAAGCCAAGCTGGAGAAACATGGCCAGCTGCAACGTGCCGCCGTGGAGCTGGCCAAGGATTGGCGCACCGAGCGCCGCCTTGGCAAGCTGGAGGCATTGCTTGCGGTGGCCGACAAGGACACCTCGCTGATCATCAGCGGCACCGGCGACGTGATCGAACCGGAAGACGGCATCATCGCCATCGGTTCCGGGGGTTCCTATGCCCTCTCCGCCGCACGTGCGCTGCTGGCGCATACCGAAATGGATGCACGTGCCATCGCGGTGGAGTCGCTCAACATTGCTGGCGACATCTGCATCTACACCAACCGCAACGTGTTAGTGGAAGAGCTTTGAGGAACGAGGGTAGAGGAACGAGAAACGAGTAAAAGCCGAAGCCAAGGGGTGCCTGCTCTTACTCGTTTCTCGTTCCTCTCCACTCGTTCCTAACTTCTTCCCCCCGTTCCTGTACTCCCGGAATAGCCATGACTTCCAAGATCGAAACTTCCTCAGCCACCATGACGCCGCGTGAAATCGTGCAGGAGCTGGACCGTCACATCGTGGGCCAGCATGCGGCCAAGCGCGCCGTGGCCATTGCGCTGCGCAACCGCTGGCGGCGTGGGCAACTGGCACCTGAACTGCGCAACGAGGTCATGCCGAAGAACATCCTGATGATCGGCCCCACCGGGGTGGGCAAGACGGAGATCGCGCGCCGGCTGGCCACGTTGGCGAACGCGCCATTCGTGAAGGTGGAAGCCACGCGCTTCACCGAGGTCGGCTACGTGGGCAAGGACGTGGAGCAGATCATCCGTGACCTGGCCGATACCGCGGTCAAGCTCTACCGCGAGCAAGCCAAGGTGCGCGTGCGCACGCAAGCCGAGGAGCGTGCCGAGGACCGTATCCTCGACGCCCTGCTGCCGCGCCGTGAAGCGCCCTCGGGCAACTTCGGTTTTGCCACCACCACCGTGGACATCGGTGCCGAGCCGACCAAGCAGGAGTCCGAAACCCGGCAGAAACTGCGCCGCCAGTTGCGCTCGGGCGAGTTGGACGAGCGCGAGATCGAACTGGAACTCGCCGCCAACGTGGGCGTGGACATCATGACCCCGCCGGGCATGGAGGAGATGGGCCAACAGTTGCGGCAGATGTTCGCCAACCTGGGCGGTGGCGCCAAATCCCACAAGCGCACCGTGACCATCAAGGCGGCGCGCCCGCAATTGGTGGAAGAGGAGGCCGCGAAACTGGTCAACGAAGACGATATCCGCACCGCCGCCATCGAGGCCTGCGAACAGCACGGCATCGTGTTCATCGACGAGATCGACAAGGTGGCCAAGCGCGGCGACAACGTCGGCGGCGGGGACGTGAGCCGCGAGGGCGTGCAGCGGGACCTGCTGCCGCTGGTGGAAGGCAGCAACGTCAGCACCAAGTACGGCACGGTCAAGACCGACCACATCCTGTTCATTGCTTCCGGCGCGTTCCACCTGGCCAAGCCCAGCGACCTGATCCCGGAGTTGCAGGGCCGCTTCCCGATCCGCGTGGAGCTGGGTGCGCTGAACAAGGAGGATTTCGTTCGTATCCTCACCGAGCCGAAGGCAGCGCTTACCCGCCAATACGTGGAACTGATGCACACCGAAGGCGTGGGTTTGTCGTTCACCGCCGATGCCGTCGAGCGCCTCGCCGAGATCGCCGCGCAGGTCAACGAGCGCCAGGAAAACATCGGGGCCCGCCGCCTGCATACCGTGCTGGAACGGCTGCTGGATACGCTGAGCTACGAGGCGCCCGATCGTGATGGGCAGTCCGTGACTATCGACCGCGCCTATGTTGACCAGCACTTGGGCGAATTGGTGCAGGATCCGGACCTGAGCCGCTACATCCTCTGAGGATCCTCCGGACAAAGGTCGTCGTGCCCCCGTTGCTTCGCTTGCCCGGGGCCGCACGGTTTTTCCCTTCTCCCCCCGGGAGAAGGTGGCGCGCAGCGACGGATGAGGGCGGAGAAATCCGGCTCACGAATACCCTGCCGGAACCTGAGCGACCGTATTTTCATCCGCTCTCTGGGTATCCCCGCCTTCGCGGTGACAGGCTCTTCTCCCGGAGGGAGAAGGGAAGCTGACTCCGGGTGCGCTGCATTTACTGTCCTGCCAATGCATGGGCATGTCCCCGATCTGCCATCATGTGTCATGGATGACTTCAGCACACTCGCCCTGACACCGACCCTGCGGCAGGGCATCGAGGCCTTGGGTTACACGCGTCCCACGCCGATCCAGGCCGAAAGCCTGCCGCCTATCCTGGCCGGCAGTGACGTGATCGCACAGGCACCCACCGGCAGCGGCAAGACCGCGGCATTCGGGCTGGGCCTGTTGCACAAGATGGACATGGCGGTTTCCCGCACGCAGGCTCTGGTGTTGTGCCCGACCCGTGAACTGTCCGATCAGGTGGCGCGGCAATTGCGCAAGCTGGCCATCGGCATTCCCAACCTGAAAGTGCTGGTATTGGTCGGCGGCACGCCGCTGGGACCGCAGTTGGCCTCGTTGCAGGCGCACGATCCGCACGTGGTGGTGGGTACGCCGGGCCGCATCCAGGAGTTGTTGCGCAAGAAGGTGTTGCATCTGGGCGGCGTACGTACGTTGGTGCTGGATGAGGCTGATCGCATGCTGGACATGGGCTTTGAAGAGCCGATCCGCGAGATCGTCGGCAAAGTTCCGGCGGGCCGGCAAAGCCTGCTGTTCTCGGCCACCTTCACCGAGGATATCCGCGCGATCGGTAGGCAATGGCTGCGTGAGCCCGTGGAAATCACCAGCGAGGGCGTGCAGGCATCTTCGGGCATTCGCATTGAGGAGCGCTTCCTGGCTGTGGAGCCGGAGCGCAAGCAGGGCGTGCTGGCAGGATTGCTGGCCGAGCGGCAGGCCGCCTCCTGCGTGGTGTTCTGCAACATGCGCCGCGACGTGGATGAAGTGGCGGGTTCCCTGCAACATTTCGGTTTCACGGCGCTGGCCCTGCATGGCGACATGGAGCAGCGCGATCGTGACGAGGTGCTGGTGCGCTTCGTCAATGGCAGTTGCAACGTATTGGTGGCCAGCGACGTGGCCGCGCGCGGGCTGGATATCGACGAACTTGCCGTGGTGGTCAACTACGACGTGCCCAGTGATCCGGATATCTACGTGCACCGGATCGGCCGGACCGGTCGCGCAGGGCGCGGTGGCGAGGCATGGACCTTGAGCACGCCGCGTGAACTGCAACGGGTGGCCGCCATCGAAGCGCGCAATGGTTCACCGGTGGAATGGGAGCGCCGCTTGCCGGCGATGCCGCGTGCAGGCGCTGCGCGTGCCGCGGCCATGACTACCTTGCGTATCGATGCAGGCAAGACCGACAAGCTGCGTCCCGGGGATGTATTGGGTGCGTTGACCGGCGATGCCGGGCTGCCGGCTTCCGATATCGGCAAGATCAGCATCCATGCCACGCGTTCCTACGTGGCAGTGCGGCGAGCAGTGGCCAAACAGGCCTTGGCACGTCTCAATGCGGGCAAGATCAAGGGGCGCAGTTTCAGGGTCAGGCCGCTGTAGTCCGCGACGAAATGCCGTGATGGACCATGCATCATGAAAAGCCCCGCATTGGCGGGGCTTTTCATGGACTCACTTGCGGGCAGTGGTCTTTTTCTTGGCAGCGGGCTTTTTGCCTGCCACTTTCTTGCTCACCGTTTTCTTTGCAGCCGGTTTCTTGACGGCGGCTTTCTTGGCAGCGGTCTTCTTCTTGACCGGGACTTTACCGCCCACCTTCAGTTCGCGCAGGGCGGTGGTGCAGGCGGTGCTGATCTTTTGCAACTCGGCTTCGTACTGCTTGAGTGCACGGTCGAACAATTCGGCCTTCTGCAGGGTGCGTGCGTTGGCAGCATCGGGTTTCTGGAGATTGCGGCGGGTGGCGGCAATGCTCTGGCGTTGCGCCTGGTGGCGGTACTTGTCACGGAGTTCGCGGCTGCGCTTGATCAGGGAGACCAAGTCCTTGACCTGCCATGGGCCTTTCGAGGTGAGCATGTCACGCTCACGGTTGCTCAGAAGTGCGGCTTGTTTGGCGCCCAATTTCATCGTGTCATCCCTTGTGCAGTGATTGAATCGCTCATGTTACCTGCATGCCGGGTTCACTGCTTGGGTGGATGCATCTGGTCAGCACAAGCGTTGCGTGCCCGTCCAACTGTCGCCAGGGTGCAGGAGTTCCGGTTGAAGTACTTGTCCTGCCTCCACGCAAACGAAATTCCGGTATTCGCCAGGAGCAAGATCGCCAATGGAGCTTGCCAGCGTGGCGCCTGGATTCCAGACCACGGCATCGGGAAAACCTTCCTGTTCGATGTGCAGTGAATGCAGGCCATCACGCAGGGTCAACGGTGCCACCACATCGTTGTAGATGCGGTCGATTTCACCCTCGAAGCGAAGTTCGAAATCGTTCTCGCGGTGCAGGGTTCCACCTGCGGCGCTGTCTTCGTAGTCGCAGCCTTGCAGGCCTTCCAGCCTCACGCCATCAAGATCGTGCACGCGCAGGTAGGTGTGCAGGGCGGCGCTGAAGAGGAAGGGCCTGTCGCCGGTATTCTCGATTTCCAGGATGATGTCCAGTGCGTCTGCGGTCAGTGCGATGTGCAGCCGTGTCGCGAAAGCATGGGGCCAATAGGCGGTGTCTTCGTTGTCGACAAGACCGAATACGGCTTGCTGGTCCGCACCGATGAAATGCCATGGAAGGTTGCGCGCAAATCCGTGTTTCACCAGTTCGCCGCGCTCACCGAACTGCGGAAAGATCACCGGGATGCCGCCACGGATGGCGGTGCCGGGTTCGAAGCGTGCACGTTCGCCCAGGAAAAGACGTTCGCGACCATCGGCTGGAATCCAGGACAGTACCTGTCCTCCATGCAGGGAAACCAGAGCACTGGCGCCTCCCTCGCCGTGCAGGCGGATGCAGGGTGTGCCATGGAAATCGATGGGCTCGATATGGAGGTCGGACATGGGAAGGGAGTGCAGGGCAGTCGAGGAGCAAGAGTCTAATCCAGCCAGCCGACTGCCTGCCCGGCCGATGGGCGGGGGCCGATGACAAAAGTCACGTGACTACCTGCATGCGATAAGCCCTCGCCGGGGTGCCACGCTGGTGCCGCCATTCCGGCAAACCTCGGGAAGTCCTTCCATGAAAGGCAAGACAAGCGCGTGGGCATTTGCCCGTCATCCGTTCGTCATCGTGCTGGGCGTGATCGTGATCGCCTATTCGGGCTATCTGTTCGGTCAGTGGCTGCACGGAGTGCTCAACTGATCCGGCGAAGTGGGTACGAGCATCAAGTGGCGGTGGGATGGTCGTGCGGGGAGGCATCGCACTCCTCGCCGATGTCCTCGTTCCATACGTGCGGATTCGCTTCGATGTAATCCCCCAGCAGGCGAATGCACTCTTCGTCGTTCAGGTCGATCACTTCGACGCCGTGTTCGCGCAGCCAATCCGCGCCACCCTGGAAATTGACCGATTCGCCAATCACCACCGTACCGATGCCGAACTGGCGCACCAACCCGCTGCAATACCAGCAGGGTGACAGGGTGGTGACCATGATGGTGTCGCGGTAACTGCGTTGGCGGCCCGCCTTGCGGAAGGCATCAGTTTCGCCGTGCACGGAGGGATCGTTTTCCTGTATGCGGCGGTTGTGTCCACGGCCCAACAGCCGGCCATCACGGTGGAACAGCGCCGCCCCAATGGGGATGCCGCCTTCGGCCAGGCCCGTGCGGGCTTCGTCGATGGCGGTTTGCAGCAGGGTGCGGTAATCGGGCATGGCGGTCACGGGTCCGACAGGTCGGGAAAGGGGCATCCTAGCCCGGGGCTTGCATGCCTGTCAGTGCGGCACACACTTTTCCATGGGCAAGGTTGCCGCCGGCTGCAGGCTCCGGTGCAATGACAGCTTTCCCCCTTTGGAGTCGCGTCATGGAACATCGTTACCTGGGCAAGTCCGGTTTCCGCGTCCCCGTGCTCAGCCTGGGCACCGGCACCTTCGGTGGCAAGGGTGAGTTCTTCGGCGCCTGGGGTACCACCGACGTGGCCGAGGCACGACGCCTGGTCGATATCTGCCTGGATGCCGGCCTCAACATGTTCGACAGTGCGGACGTGTATTCGAAAGGTGCGGCGGAATCGGTACTGGGCGAAGCCATCAAGGGACGGCCGCGCGACAGCCTGATCATTTCCACCAAGGCGACCTTCCGCTTCGGTGAGGGTGAAAACGACGTTGGCTCCTCGCGGTATCACTTGATCGCCGCCGTTGATGCTGCGTTGAAGCGGCTGGGCACCGACTACATCGACCTGTTCCAGTTGCATGGGTTCGATGCGCGCCCGCCAGTGGAGGAAACCCTGTCCACGCTGGATGACCTGGTGCGTGCGGGCAAGATCCGCTACCTGGGCGTGTCCAATTTCTCTGGCTGGCACCTGATGAAATCGCTGGCCGTGGCGGACCGTTATGGCTGGTCACGGTATGTCGCGCACCAGGCCTACTACTCGCTGCTGGGCCGTGACTACGAGTGGGAGCTGATGCCGCTGGCTGCCGACCAGGGCGTGGGTGCAGTGGTGTGGAGTCCGCTGGGCTGGGGTCGCTTGACGGGCAAGTTGCGCCGCGGCCAACCCCTGCCGGAAACCAGCCGCCTGCAATCCAAGGCCGCTGTTGATGGTGGCCCGCCGGTGCCGGAGGAGCATCTGTATCGCGTGGTGGATGCGCTGGACGAAGTGGCGGCCGAAACCGGCAAGACGATTCCGCAGATTGCACTCAATTGGTTGTTGCAGCGCCCCACCGTGTCCACGGTGATCGTGGGTGCCCGCAATGAGGAACAACTGAAGCAGAATCTGGGCGCGGTTGGCTGGAACCTCACGCCGGAGCAAGTGGCGAAGCTGGATGCCGCCAGTGCCGTCACCAAGCCGTATCCGTACTGGCACCAGGCTGCCTTCCAGTACCGTAATCCCACCCCTGTCTAAGGTGAACATGTCCATCCCGGTGAAAATCGATTTCGTGTCCGACGTGGTATGCCCGTGGTGCGCCATTGGCCTGAGTGCGCTGGAGCAGGCCATCCGCAACGTGGGGCCGGAACTGCAAATTGAACTGACTTTCCAGCCGTTCGAACTGAATCCGCAACTGGCAGCGGAAGGCGAAGACGTGGGCGAGCATCTGGCCCGCAAATACGGTATCGACGAAGCACAGATCCGGCAGAACGAGGAAGCCATCCGCCAGCGCGGCGAGACCTTGGGTTTCAGCTTCGACATGACGCGCCGCCGCCGCATCTTCAATACCTTCGATGCACACCGGTTGCTGCATTGGGCTGGACTGCAGGGGCAAGCGCAGCAACGGCAAGCGCAGCAACGGGCGTTGAAGCATGCCCTGTTGCGTGCCTATTTCAGCGAAGGCCGTGATGTTTCGGACCGGGAGGTATTGGTGGCGGTGGCTGCATCGACGGGCCTCGATGGCGCAGTAGCCCGGCAGGTACTGGAAAGTGGGGATTACGCCAACGAAGTACGTGCGCAGGAGGCGCTGTATCGCGAGCGCGGTATCCAGGCCGTGCCTTCGGTGGTCTTCAATGACCGCCACCTGATCCAGGGTGGGCAGCCGGTGGAAACATTCGAAGCTGCGTTGCGGCAGCTGTCCGGATTGACCGCCACGTCGGCCTGATGCAGAACCGGCGTGTGCAGTCGGGATTATTTCAGCAAGGGTTCCAGCGCCGGCCAGACGTGGTCACGCAGTTTGGGTTGCACCCGTGCATTGGGGTGCAGGTTGTCGGCCTGGAAGGCATCGCGATCCAGTGCGATGGGTTCCAGCAGGAACGGCAGCAGTGCGGTGCCGTGCTGTTTCGACAGCGCGGTGAAGTTTTGCTCGAAACCGCGCGTGTAATCCGGTCCCAGGTTCGGCGGCCGGCGCCTGCCGCCCCCCAAAAACAACGCGCCCGCGGGTTGGGGGGCGCGGCTAATTTTTTTCAGG
>JBQGFJ010000188.1:0-9038 GCA_052040085.1 Pseudoxanthomonas sp. | reverse complement strand
CCTCGGCCGGGATGACGCCGGCGCCTTCCAGCTTGGCGGCGTACATCTCGCGGGTGGTCGCGTGCTTGCGGATGGTCTGGTACATCACCGGCTGCGTGGCCGCGGGCTCGTCGGCCTCGTTGTGGCCGTGGCGGCGGTAGCAGACCAGGTCGATGACCACGTCCTTCTTGAACTCCTGGCGGAATTCGTAGGCCAGCTGGGCCACGAACACCACGGCTTCCGGATCATCGCCGTTCACATGGAACACGGGCGCGCCCACCATCTTGGCCACGTCGGTGCAGTACAGCGTGGAGCGTGCGTCTTCCTTGTGGCTGGTGGTGAAGCCCACTTGGTTGTTGATGACGATATGCACGGTGCCGCCCACGGCGAAGCCACGTGCCTGTGACATCTGGAACAGCTCCATCACCACGCCCTGGCCAGCGAACGCCGCGTCGCCGTGCATGATGACCGGCAGTACCGCCTTGCGCTCGGTGTCGTTGCGGCGTTCCTGGCGCGAGCGCACGCTGCCGGCAACCACCGGGTCGACGATTTCCAGGTGCGAGGGATTGAAGGCCAGCGCCAGGTGCACGGGGCCCCCGGGGGTGTCGATGTCGGCGGAGAAACCCATGTGGTATTTCACGTCGCCGGCGTGGGCCAGTTCGTTGTCGTGCTCGAACTTGCCTTCGAATTCATCGAACAGCTTGCGCGGGCTCTTGCCCAGCGTGTTGACCAGCACGTTCAGGCGGCCGCGGTGGGCCATGCCGACCACGATGTCCTTGACCTGGTCGCTGCCGGCACGGCGGACCAGGACGTCCAGCAACGGGATCAGCGAGTCGCCGCCTTCCAGCGAGAAGCGCTTCTGGCCGACGTACTTGGTGTGCAGGTAGCGTTCCAGGCCTTCGGCGGCGGTCAGGCGTTCCAGGGTGCGGCGGCGGGCATCGGCATCCAGGCCGTAATTGCCGCCGGCAGTCTCCAGCCGCTGGTACAGCCATTGGCGCTGTTCCACCTGGGCGATGTGCATGAACTCGGCGCCGATGGAGCCGGTGTAGGTGGCTTTCAGGCGGGACAGCAGGTCGCGCAGCTTCATGCGCGGCTGGCCGGCAATGCCGCCGGTACTGAATTCGCTGTCCAGGTCCTTGTTGGAAAGGTTGTGGAACGGCAGTTCCAGGTCCGGCGGCGGCGCGGGCGGGGTCAGGCCCAGCGGGTCAAGATTGGCCCCCAGGTGGCCGCGCGAGCGGTAGGCCGTGATCAGGCGGCCGATATTGCGCTCGCGTTCGTCACCGGCGGAGGCTCCGCTGGCCAGTCCATTGCCGGCGGCCTGGCGTGCCGCCACGGCAATGTGTTCGATCACCACCGAATGGGGGATATCGCCGGCCTCGCGACCCTTGAAGCCGTCGAAATAGGCTTTCCATTTCGGGCCCACGCTGTCCGGGTCGACCAGGTACTGCTCGTACAGGTCTTCTACGTAGGAGGCATTGCCTCCATTGAGTTGCGAGGATTGCGCAAACTGCTTCAGGAGATTGTCCACAATGGTGATGTGATGGCTTCTAGGTGGGCTCTGGAGGGCAGGTCCGGCGGGGATCGCGTCGAGGGCCCCGGACGGGCTGATAACAACTTATGAATTATACCCGCATGCCGCCAAAGAGGCGTGCGTGCATTGGACTAAAGGCGCAATAACCGTACGGTAACGTTGCCATGCGCTTGTTGCAGGTTGTCGTGGCCGTGATCAGAGGCCCAGGGCACGGTATTCGCAGCAGGGGCGTGCACGCTCCCATGCTTGCCGGAACTCTTCGCGGAGGAGCCGTGCGCGAGCCGGGTCCCGAAGGTCGGTCTCGCCTTCCATGCGCTGGGACGACGGGCGGAAGAACCAGCCGCCGGTATCGTTGACGGCATGGGCCGATGGGTAGCCGCGATCCTCGGGATCATCGGCCTCGCGGAAGACGAACACGCTGGGCAGTCGCTGTGAGAGTGGAAGCAAAGGCGCCAGGTATCGCTGGGGCGTAGCCGCGTCCTGCAGCAGGATGCGGATCTCCATCGGTTGCCTGCGCGTGGCCAGGCGGCGCAGTGCTTCAAGCACGAGGGGGGAGTCGAACAAACCGGGATCCAGTTCGCGGCTGCGGATCCAGAGCGAGCGCCTGCTCTGGTACGCGAGGGCGGTCACTGTGGCAATGGCCGCAGGCAGATCACGGATGGGGGTGGGGCCTTGCAGATGCAGGCGCATGTGTTGGTGCTGGATTCCGGCTTCCTGGAAGCGCGCGCCTTCCGGGACGAAACCGGGGCGCGCGTAGAAGCCTTCCGCGCTGGTTTGTGCATGCAGGGAAATGTCTGGGAAGCCACGCTGGCGGGCTTCGTCCAGCAGCGCCAGCAGCAGGGATTCGCCAACACCGCGCCCGCGCCATTCGCGCAACACGGCCATCCGCCCGATCCTGTGCTCCGGGGTCAACCGGGCGGTGCCGATCGGGTTGCCCGAGGCATCGCGTGCGAGCACGTGCCGGCTCAAGGGATCCAGTGCATCCCGCTCCAGTTCGCGTGGAACCCCCTGTTCCTCGATGAACACCGCTTCGCGAATGCGATGGAGGTCCTCCAGCCTGGCCGGGTAGTCGACGGTTTCGACCTGGAAGACCGGCTGCGTCATCAGTCTTCGTCGTCCGCCAGCAGGTGGTAATGCCCCAGTTCCAGCAGGCGGCATGCGGTATCGCGTCCGTTTTCGCTCAGTGCTGAATAGGCAGTGCCATCCAGTTGTTCGTTTGCGGCCAGCCGTTGCGCATCCTTGAGCGGCAGCAGGAAATCCAGCCCGCTGCAGAACAGCGTGGCACCGCCCTTGCAGCGGCGCCAGGCCAGCCGCGAAAACGGGTGGCGCTGCAGGACGGCACCATGTTGCAGGTCCCATTCCACTTCGATGCGGGAACGTTCCGCGCCGGGTGCAGGTACCACGTCATTGGAGGCGCGATAGGTGGTGATGAAGCGTCCGAACCAGTCGCCCAGGCGGTCCGGGTCATTCATGCGCAGGGCATTGAGCGCTTCCACCACGCGTTCCATGGCGCGGCCATCGATTTCCCACGGGTCTTTCGGCACCGCCAGGTCTTCGTCGTGGTAGCGGATGGCTTCGTCGGCATCGGCGATGAGCGTGTCCAGCCAGTCGCCGATCAGTTCGGCCGAAGAGGGGGCGCGCATGCCGACCGAGAAGGTCAGGCAGGGGTTTTCGGCCACCCCGTGGTGCGGCACCAAGGGGGGCAGGTAAAGCATGTCGCCGGGCGAGAGCACCCAGTCGTGGGTGGGGTGGAATTCGCGCAGCAGCTTGATGGCCACATCATCCTGGAAGGCCAGGTCCGGCGCTGGCTGGCCCATCGCCACGCTGGCGTCGATCATCCAGCGGCGCTCGCCCTGGGCCTGCAACAGGAACACGTCGTAGTGGTCCACGTGGGCCCCCACCGAACCTCCGGTGGCGGCGAAGCTGATCATGATGTCGTCCACCCGCCAGCGCGGCAGGAAGCGGAAATAGTCCAGCAGGGCGCGGATGTCCGTGTCCCACTTGTCCACATCCTGTACCAGCAGGGTCCAGTCATGGTCGGGCAGGCCGGGGAAATCCTCTTCCTGGAACGGGCCGGTGCGCACGTCCCAGGTTCCCGTCTTGCGATCCAGGCTGATCATGCGCGCCAGCACGCCGTCTTCGCAGGCCAGTCCGGCCAGGTCTTCCGGTTGCACGGGGGTTTCGAATCCCGGGAAGGCATTGCGGATCAGTAGCGGTCGCTTGTGCCAGTAATCGCGCAGGAAGCGTTCCGCTGGCATGCCCAGCGGCAGGTCGCCGGTGGCCTGGATTTCAAAGGGCAGGGCGGCGACTTTGGATGTTTTTTTCATGGGACGGCAGCGCAATGCGGCAAAGTGAGGCCGGCATTGTCGCGCATGTGGGCCTGCGCCGGATTGCGCTGACGCAAAGGCCAGGGTCAGTCCGATGTGCTAGGGCGTGGCGGCCTCATCGGACAGCCGCTTGTCCAGCCTTTGCCGTGCCTGTCCCGCATAGTCCTTGCAGGCCCCGGCATTGACGAGGGGTTGGGTCGCGGCAGGGTCCATCCGTTGCCAGAGTTGGCTGGCGGCGGGATGCGGGGTGATCAGGACATCGCATTCCAGTGCCTCGACCGTATCGAGGGTGTGGCGGAATGCGGCCACGTAATCCGGATGGTCGGAAAAACGGTACGTCTTGTCCGAAGCAGCGCTCAGGCTGTCCACGTAGGCCATGCGCAGGCATTGCGGGCCATCGCAGGAAATCCAGGTCCAACTGGTGCCGCCAGGCGCATGGCCGGGTGTGGCATGCGCGGTGAAGGCAAGGTCACCGACGTTGACGCTCGCACCGGCTTCCAGCAACTGCACCTGTGTCACCGGGGGGAATCCGTCCAGCACGCCGGATTGCGGATCGTTGCCATCACTTGTCCCACGTTGCAGGGTCGGGATGGCCGGCTCCAGCGCCAGCACCGGCGCGCCGGTCACTGCTTGCAGATGGGCCAGGCCACCCGCGTGGTCGGAGTGCTCGTGCGAGTTGAGGAGGTACTTCACGTCAGCGGGATTGAATCCGAGTGCTTCGATGTTCGCGGCAATCGCCGGGCCGCCCGCTTCGGTGGCGCCATCGAGCACCACATGGCCTTGCGGCGATGTCACCAGCAGTGCCGTGATGCCACAGGTACCAACGTAGTAGACGTTGCCGAAGAGCTTGCGCGGCGGCGCCCGGTCATCCCAGCCGTCCATCACGCCGGCATCGGCCGGACATGCGGGAACCTCGATGGAGGTAATGGCTGGCTGCGCCGTTTCGGTGATGGGCTGCGCCGGGGAGCCGTTGCAGGCGGACAGGACCAGCAGGACGGGAAGGGCGGCAATGCGCACTGCTCAGATGTCCTTCGCCAGTCTTGCGGCCAGGCCGGTATAGCTGCCTGGCGTCATGTCCAGCAGGCGCTGCCTGGCGTCGGCAGGCAGGTCCAGTGACTCAATGAAGGTGCGCATGGACTCCTGCGTGATGCCCTGGCCGCGGGTCAGGGCCTTCAGTTGCTCGTAGGGATTCGGCAGGCCATGGCGGCGCATTACCGTCTGTACGGCCTCGGCCAGCACTTCCCATGCGGCATCGAGGTCGGCGTCCAGCCGTTGCGGGTTCACTTCCAGCTTGCCCAGGCCCTTGGCCAGCGAGTCCAGCGCCACCTGGGTGTGGCCGAAGGCGGTGCCCAATGCGCGCAGCACGGTGGAATCGGTCAGGTCGCGCTGCCAGCGGCTGATCGGCAGCTTGGCGCTGAAGTGTTCGAACAAGGCGTTGGCGATGCCGAAGTTGCCTTCGGCGTTCTCGAAATCGATGGGGTTGACCTTGTGCGGCATGGTGGAGCTGCCGACTTCGCCTTCCTTCAGTTTCTGCTTGAAGTAGCCCAGCGAAATGTAGCCCCAGACATCGCGTGACAGGTCAACCAGGATGGTGTTGGCACGGCGTACGGCGTCACCTATTTCGGCCACGTTGTCGTGGGGCTCGATCTGGGTGGTGTACGGGTTGAACACCAGGCCCAGGCCTTCGACGAAGCATTGCGCGAAGGCAGGCCAATCCACGTCGGGATAGCTGGCGACATGGGCGTTGTAGTTGCCCACGGCACCGTTGATCTTGCCGGTCAGCTCCACGGCGGCAATCTGGGCGCGCTGGCGTTCCAGCCGGGCCACGGTGTTGGCGATCTCCTTGCCCAGCGTGGTGGGCGAGGCAGTCTGGCCATGGGTCCGCGAAAGCATGGGTTGTGCCGCCTGCGCATGCGCTAGGGTGCGCAACAAGGCCACGGTGCCATCCAGTGCCGGCAACAGCACACTGCGGCGGGCCTGTTCCAGCATCAGGCCGTAGCTCAGGTTGTTGATGTCCTCGCTGGTGCAGGCGAAATGCACGAACTCCAGCGCGGGTGCCAGATCCGCATCGTCCTTCAGCTGTTCCTTGATGAAGTATTCAACCGCCTTGACGTCGTGATTGGTGGTGCGTTCGATCTCCTTGACCCGCGCGGCGTTTTCCACGCTGAAGTCGCTGGCCAGTGCCCGCAGGCGGGACGTGGCGGCGGCGGAGAACGGCGCCAGTTCCACGATGCCGGGCTCGCTGGCCAACGCCAGCAGCCATTCCACTTCCACCGTCACCCGCGCCTTGATCAGGCCGTACTCGGAAAAAATGGGGCGCAGGGTGTCGACCTTGCCGGCGTAGCGGCCATCCAGGGGTGACAAGGCAAGCAGGGCGTGGTGCGAGGCAGGCGACATGGGGGCAAGCGTGCTGGAAGGGAGTGTCCCAGTCTACCGCGAGACGCCTCCGCCACGCCGTGGCGTATCCTTGTTGCCCTCAGCCAGCGCCCGCGGCTTGCCCGCAGCCAGCCGTAGTCCACACTCTTCAAGGAAACGGTGATGAGCAAATCCTTCCGCATCGAACACGACAGCATGGGCGAATTGCAGGTGCCCGCCGATGCATTGTGGGGCGCGCAAACCCAGCGCGCGGTACAGAATTTCCCCATATCCGGCCAGCCGATGCCGCGTGGCTTCATCCGCGCACTGGGCCTGGTCAAGCGTGCCGCCGCACAGGCCAATGCCGATCTGGGATTGCTGCCGAAGGGCGTGGCCAAGGCCGTGCAGGCCGCGGCGCAGGAAGTGGCCGATGGCATCCACGATGCGCATTTCCCGGTGGATATCTACCAGACCGGATCGGGCACGTCATCGAACATGAACGCCAACGAGGTCATTGCCACGCTGGCTTCACGCGTGCTCAAGCGGAACGGCAAGGTGCATCCGAATGACCACGTCAACCTGGGCCAGAGTTCCAATGACGTCATCCCCACCACGTTGCGGGTAGCGGCGCAGCTGGCCACGGTGGAGAACCTGTTGCCCGCGCTCAAGCACCTGCGCAGGACCATTGATCGGCGCGCACGTTCGCTGCGCAAGGTGGTCAAGACCGGCCGCACCCACTTGATGGATGCCATGCCGCTGACCTTCGAGCAGGAATTTTCCACCTGGTCGGCGCAACTGGGTTCGGCGCAGGCGCGGATCGAAGACAGCATGAAGCGCCTGGCGCGGCTGCCGCTGGGAGGCACCGCGATCGGCACCGGTATCAATGCGGATCCGCGTTTCGGAGGCAAGGTCGCCAAGGTGCTTTCCTCGCTGACGGGCACACGTTTCACTTCCGCGGACAACAAGTTCGAGGGCCTGGCCTCGGTGGACGATGCGGTGGAGCTGTCCGGCCAGCTCAATGTCCTGGCGGTGGCCTTGATCAAGATCGCCAATGACTTGCGCTGGATGAACTCCGGTCCGCTGGCAGGATTGGGCGAGATCGAATTGCCTACCTTGCAGCCGGGCAGTTCGATCATGCCGGGCAAGGTCAACCCGGTGATTCCGGAAGCCACGGTGATGGTCTGTGCCCAGGTGATCGGGCATCACACGGCGATTACCGTGGCAGGCCAGACCGGCAATTTCCAGCTCAACGTGACCTTGCCCCTGGTGGCGGCCAACCTGCTGGATTCGATCAACCTGCTGGGCAATGTCTCGCGCTTGCTGGCCGACGCGGCCATCGAAGGGTTGAAGGTGCGCGAGGATCGGGTGAAGGAAGCCCTGGAGCGGAATCCGATCCTGGTGACGGCACTGAACCCGGTGATTGGTTACGAGAAGGGCGCCGCCATCGCCAAACAGGCGTACAAGGAAGGCAGGCCGGTGCTGGAGGTAGCCATGGAAGTGACTGGCCTTCCGGAGAAAACCCTCAAGCCGCTGCTGGATCCTTCCTTGCTTGCCAAGGGCGGCATCCATGGCAAGCCGGGCGGTGGGGCCGGCTGTTACGCCGGCCCCGCGGGGTCGTTTTCTTTCCGCGACTCGTAGTTGCGGTCCGCGAGCCGGCGCTTTCCGGCTGGCTGCGGCATCGGCTTCGGCGGCGGTATCCACGCCGTCTTCGCTGGTGGTTTCCGTAGTCTCGGGGGCAGCTTCGGCAACGTCGACATCGGCGCCATCTTCCTTGCCGCAGTCCTTGACGTCGGACGTTTCCATGGTGGCGTAGGGCTTGAATTCCGGGAGCGCTGCAGCCAGCGCATTCTGGGAAGCCAACAGGGCTGGCATGTGGCCGCAGATCATCCGGTTTGCTTCGGCCTCGATGCGCTTTCCTTCGGCTTCGATACGCTTGCCCTCGGCCTCCATCTGCTTCTCGAACTCCTCGGAGTTGCCGCTGAACACGCTTTTCAGCGCGCCGCTGGCGGCCTTCATGCCCAGGGAGGCGCCTTGCATGCCGAGCTCGGCCCCTTGCATGCCAACCGCGATGCCGGCCTGTGTGATCGCAACCAGGTTCGCACGGTGGTCCAACAGCAGTTGGCGCTGTGCTTCATCGATCGCCACGGCCTTCTCATTGATCAACAGATCCCCTTGTGGGGTGATCTCGGCTTTCGGCAGGTTCGAGTCGTTGCGGCCAATGTGGATCATGCCGTTGCGATAGGTCTGCTGCCCGCCAACCGGCATGTTCTTGGTGGCCAGGCTTTCACTGGCTTCGCGCAGGGCTTTCTGGATCTTCTCGTTGATGATGCCGGTGGATTGCGCAGCAGGGCCGGATTCCGAAACAGTTTCGGCAGGTGTTTGGGGATCGGGGCCGCGACTGCATGCGGCAAGCGCGGGCAGGCAGGCCAGGATCAGGGTAGGCAACAACAGGCGCGAAGTGTTCATGGGCAGGTTCCTGGGGTTGTATCAGCGCTTGCGCGGGATGTTGACGGTGCCTTTGACGCCGGAGTGGTCAACCGAGCCGCTGCCCTTGGAGCGCACGGTCAGGTTGCCTCCTGCATTTTTTACATCCAGGTCACCCGAGCCAATGGAGCCCACGGTGACGTTGCCGGTGATGTTGCGCAGTTCGGCATCGCCGGAACCGATGCTGCCAATGTCCACGTTGCCCTGTGCCCCATCCAGCTTGAAGTCACCGGAGCCGATGCTGCCGACATGGGTGTCGCCACGTACGTTGTGTGCCACCACGTCGCCCGAACCGATGGAGGAAACCTTCAGCGGGCCGGTCTGGTCAAACTCGATATCGCCGGAGCCCACGCTGGCATCGA
>JBQGFJ010000187.1:0-3963 GCA_052040085.1 Pseudoxanthomonas sp. | reverse complement strand
GAACTTCAAAGCTCCCCAGGTCCGTGTTGTCTACGCTGTGCAGGTGCACCACGCAGCACTCGGGCGGGGTTTGGTGATTGCGCCAGAAGTCGCTTGTCACCAGTTCGGCCAGGTCCTCTGGCCGGGCGACCAGCAGATAGGTCGCGGGCATCAGCATCGAGCCGGCCTGGCCATCGACGGTGTAGAGCACATTCATTCCAGCGTCTCCGGTGCCCACTGCTCGATCAGGCGCTGCCAGATCTGGCTGCCGTTCACGATCCGCTCATGCACCTCCAGATCCGGCGTGTAGTCCATCATCAGCACCTTCAGGCAATCCTCGAACAGCGGCAGGTCCAAGCTGCGCAGATCGCTCAGGACAAAGGGGAAGTCTTCGCCGTTGTAAACGCTCAGCAGGAAGCGGCCCAGGACACGGCTCTGGCCACTGTCACGCAGGGCGATCGGTACCAGTCGGTTAAGTGCCTGGGTACCCGCGACGCGGATGGCTGGCACTTGTGACTGGTGGGCCTGAATGGCGGCCAGCGCAGATGCCATGGTGCGGAGTCCGTTGCTCATTTCCCTTTCCCCCCTTCCGCGACGCGGTACAGCTCGCCGTCGTGCAGCACGAACAAATCCACATCGGCCATTCGGTAGGCGCCTCCGGCTCCACCTATCAGGACATAGGGATCGAGCGATGCCCGGAAGCGAACAGGGAAGGGGTGGCCGATGCCATTGCTGATGCACCAGGCGATCTGGTGGTGATACTTGCTGTCTTCACGGATCTTCGCGAAAAGAGCCACGGCCGGCGCCGGATTGCGTCCGGCCTGGAATGCCTCGAACGCCAACTGAACAATCGGATGTTTGAAGGCCTGGCCTTCAACACGCATTTCGTATCCGCCAATTCGTGTTTTCGCGAAGTCCAGGAAATCATTCACAGCCAGTTGAAAGTCGATGGTTGATTGCTCGGTTTGCATGCGTGCTTCTCCTTTGTGCGCCCATCGGCGCATTTGGGCAGTTTCCCGCCAGTTTTCTGAATGCGTCGGGTATGCCCCCCAGGCATCTGGAATGTCTGGAAGGACCCAGTGGTGCAGGCCCTCCAGCCCGCGTGGTTGCTGGGCTGAGCTTTTTTTTCTTCCTTCCAGCAGGGGTGGAAGGTAATGGAAGGTCAATTTGCCGGTACTCAGCTGCAGGCCGCGCAGCGCTTGGGCTACAGCCGTTTCACGGAAGAACCTCCAAAGTGGAAGGTTGGTGGAAGATGGTGGAATGAAATTTCTTCCAGCTCCTTCCAGTGGCATGCAGCTTGCTGAACGACCGTAACCGCCTGTATTCATTGACCTATTCCTATTCCTTCTAGATATTCCAGATGATCTACGGGATTACTCAGAAACCCGTAGAACACCCGGCTACCCCTGACTCCGAATCTCTTACCCCCCGCGTTGACGGGCTATCCCCGCTTCTTGAACACCCAGCAGTTGAGCGACCGCTGCTCGATGCGAGAGTGGGTTTTTCGCGTCTCCAGGAAGGGGTGAGTGCGGCTCTGTTTAAGCGCCCTCTGCAGCAAGATCGTCGGCAACATTTCAAGGCCGGCAGCGCGGCACGCGGCTTGGAAGTGCTGGAGATTGACCGCGATCAGTTCTTTGTCAGAGCTGTGGTTCAGCGTCTCGCGGGTTTCCTGGCGGCGACCGTCCGCGTCCTCGATCGTGATGACCTGTTCGTTCAGGTAGTGGTAGGCCTGCCAGAACACCGAGGCCGTCTTGCTTTCGGCCGAAAGGGTCTGTTGACGATCAAGGGCACGGGCTTCCAGGTGCTTGGCCAGGTTCTCCATCTGCCGATCGGTCCAGGTTGGGAACAGGGACTGGGTAGCGATTGCTGCAGCCAGGATCTGTGCGTGGACCTGGATGATCCGTGAGTGCTCCACGCCACCCATGGCAGTGAAACGTTGTTCGCAGTCCGGGTAGACCTCGAAGTACCGGTCCAGCCAGGCGCTTTCCCGGCCAAGGACAGCGGGCAGATAACCGGACAACTGCTCGACCGGCATAGCCTTCAAGCGATTGGCTACCGCTTTCAGCTCATCGGAATGGTTATCCCGCGTCATGTGGAAATAGCCGATCCGGGTGATGATCGCCTCGGAGCCTTCAACCATGGTGTTCTGGGAGATGCAGATAGCACCCCTGAAGATCAGTGCATCAGTGTCGCTATTGCCGGACTTCACGCCCGTCACGCGCAGCTTTGCGTTGATGTCGAACAGCGACTTGATTTCGTCCCAGGCGTATTGCTGGACCACCGTTCGGCCCATGGCGTCCGTGGTTTCCTTGTCCGACTCCAGCAGCACGACCGGCAGGTTGCTGACAGCTGAAAGCGAACGCAGCAGGCCGATCGCCGAGGCACCCGAGCCGCTAGGCTTGATGCCTTCCTCGTTCTTGCGGCCTACCAGGCGCCACAGGTAGCGGATCAGAGTGGACTTACCTGCGCCGGCATCGCCCGTCAGTTCCAGAAAGGCCCACCCTTGCTGCACTGCCCGGATCTGCTCGGCGAACAGGCAGCCGGTCCACCAGGCCAGGCTGGCCACCCCGTTCAGACCGAATACGCGCTGGAAGTCGTCGAACCAGGACGGGTCGAACGACTCGCCACGGTGCATGGGGAAACTGCGAGCGGATGTCTTCAAACCTTGCCCCTTGATGTCGAGATAGCCGTGATCGTTCATCTGCATGGCCTTTCCGTTGTGAAAGCCGAAGCCCGGATAGCAGTAGGCGCCGGTCACTTCGTCGTAGCCCACGAAGGGCAGCGTGCGGACCACGTTGGGGTTGCGCAGCCAATCGCTCTTGAGCATGCCCAGGACTTTCTCCCCACCTTCAAACATGCCGCCTGGGGTGCGTTCCAGGAGTGCCTTCGCGAAACCGCGGGGCTCGGTGATCGAGCTGGGGGGCAGGGGTTCCTTGCAATTCAGCCGGCGATTGGGGAACTCGAATTGGAAGAAGTACCGCTGCTCCCCGCTGATCGCGTCGCGCTCCAGGTACTCGAATCGGGGAACGCAGTTGGCAACCTGGCTGATGGTGGTGTGCTTGGCGAACTCGGTGCGGTACCCGCTTGGTGGGTCGCCAGGCTTGCGCGGCATGTCGTCCAGGTCTTTCTGCAGCTCGGATGTGTTCACCCGAGCCGAATACAGGCAGCTTTCAAACTCCACCAGGAAGAAGGGACGCGGGCGGCGGGTGTACAGCAGGTATGCCTTCTTCATCGCAGACGAGGCGCAGAACAGCTGGCCCTGGTACAGCGCCTCGATCAGGAATTCGTCGTCCAGCTTCTTCTCGCGGTAGACGTCGTCCCAGTCCAGATCGCCGGCGAGCGCGACCATGCAGATTTCCTTCATGTTGGCCAAGCGACCACGGTACTTGGGAATCACTTCGCGGCCGGCCGGGTCGTCATCTAGGGCGATAACCCAGCGCACGCCCTTGCCTTTGTTGGCCTCGATGATTTCCCAAGGGAAATTGTTGCAGCTGATGGCCGCGATCGCCTTGAAGCCCGCTAACCACAGCGCAATGGCGTGAAAGATGCCTTCGACGATGAACACCTGGTCGTCTTTTTCGTAGCTCTGGCCCTTGGGTTCCCAGCCCTTGCCGGCATACTTCAAGCCCTTGCTGATCCCAGCCTTGTCGCCCTTGTTCGCAGCCACAGCACTTGCATCGATGATGCGTTCCCAGTAGCCGTCGCAAAGCTCAAAGCGGACGGTGGCAGCGTAGGAGCCGTCGTTCATCTGCCGGCGGGCCTGTTTGTACCAGCCCGCGATCCGAGCGGTGTCGAACCCGCGACTACGCTGCAGGTAGGCGTCTGCTGTGGCGTTCGGGTTCTGCGGTGTTGAAGGGAAGCGCTCGCTGAGGTTCTCGAACAGATCGCGGTAGCGATCGCGGGTCTTTTCCTCGAACTGGCACTCGTTCAACCGGTTGCACTTGAGCTGAAACGGCTTCTCTTTGCTGATGTACAGGGTGCGTT
>JBQGFJ010000186.1:0-31619 GCA_052040085.1 Pseudoxanthomonas sp. | reverse complement strand
TTCGGCCAAGACCACCGGCATTTCCGAAACACGTGCCATCTGCTTGACCAGATTGTCATAACGCCCGCCATCCAAACGCAGGCACACCAATACGGGCCGGAGGAAATCGGGTGGCAACTCGCTCAGCACCTTGCGGACCGCATCGGGGCCGCCCACGCCTGCCAGCATCACCACGGCGCCAGGTGCACGCTCGGCAGCTACAGGTTCAAGATCGACCAGGCTCAGGCTATTGATATCGAAACTGGGCGTTGGCGGTGCTGGAGTTGCCGGTGCTTCCGTTTCCGGTGCGGCTTTTGTCTCCAGAGGCGTCGGCGGAGGTGGCACCTGGATGGCCTCCGCCTTTTCGGATGCGTCCACGGCAGCGGAGCGCAACCAGGCATCGGCGTCCACCAGCCCATCCCCTTCGTCGGCATCAATGGCGCGGAAATTCCCGAAATCATCATTCGGCAAGTCCAGTGCCACCCCTTCGGCTTCCTTGAGGTGTGCCGCGATGGAGGCATCGGCATGGATCTGCGACGGCGTGACCGGGAGACCCGGCTCAAGCACCACTTCTTCTTCGTGGCCTGGCGGCAATACGTTGCGGTGTCCGTGCAGCTTTGCCGTCAGGTGCCTGATCCAGCGCTGGGCCTCCCAACCCTGCCGCTTCTCGGCAAGTTCGGCCTCATCGAAAATGACCGCGATCGCCGGATCGTTGAGCACCCGGTCGAAGCGCGCAAGGCTGTCCTCGATGGCGGCATCCAACGCCACCAGTACGGCACGCGGCCTGGCTCCGGCGAGCGTGGCTTCATCAAGACTGCACGGATCATCCTCGAGCACGATGTCCGCGCCGGCCTCCTGCAAAGCCGAGCGCAACTTCTCGCGCGCGGCGCCCGGGCTCGCCAGCAATGCTACCCGCGGAGTGGACAGGGCTTCATTCGCGGACACGTGCAATCCCCAGCAAATCGTAGACGTTCCGCAACAAATCCAGCTCCTGGTAGGGCTTGCCCATGTAACGCTGCACGCCGATATCGAACGCGCGCTGGCGGTGCTTGTCGCCGGTACGCGACGTGATCATCACGATGGGGACATTGCGGAAACGTTCGTCCGCCTTCATGGCCGTGGCAAGTTCGTAGCCATCCATGCGCGGCATTTCGATGTCGAGCAACATCAGGTCAGGCACGCGCTCGTCCAACCGCTCGAGCGCTTCGATGCCATCGCGCGCCACCATCACTTCGAAGTTGTGCCGCTCCAGCACGCGGCCGGTCACCTTGCGCATGGTCAGCGAATCGTCCACCACCATCACCAAAGGTACCTGGCGCTGTTCCTCCACCGGCGCAATGTCGACCGGCAGGCGTGGCTGTGCCAAATGGCGACGCACCATGGGGGCAACGTCCAGGATGACCACCACGCTGCCGTCACCGGTGATCGTGGCGCCATAGATACCGGGAAGCGAGGCGATCTGCGGACCAATCGACTTGACCACGATTTCGTGGTTGCCCAGCACCTGGTCCACCGCCACCGCTGCACGCAGGTCACCCGCACGCACCAGGATCAACGGCACTTCGGCCTGGCCTTCGGCCCTTGCCTGTGCCTGGCCGACCAAGGTGCCAAGATCATGCAGCGCGTAGGCTTCGCCACCGTAATGGTAGGCACCATCGGCAGCCTCCAGGCGCTCGCGGGAAATCCGGCCCACGCCACCCACCGACGCCACCGGCACCGCGAAGCGGGTATCGCCGATTTGCACGAAGACTGCCTGGGTCACCGCGAGGGTCTGCGGCAGGCGCAGGGTGAACGTGGTGCCCTGCCCCGGGGTCGAATCTATATCCAGCGTGCCGCCCAACTGGCGGACGGCGTTGTAGACCACGTCCATGCCCACGCCGCGGCCAGCCAATTGGCTGACCTCGTCCGAGGTACTGAAGCCGGGCTCCAGGATCAGGCGATCCAGGGCAGACTCCGCGATCTCGGCACCTGCTTCCAGCAGACCTTGCTTCTCGGCCTTCTGGCGAATGGCGGCGCGGTCCAGGCCAGCACCATCGTCGGACACGCGCAGCACCATTTCCGCGCCTTCGCGACGCAGCGCGATGGTCACCACGCCCTCTTCCTGCTTGCCTGCGGAACGCCTTGCCTTGGGTTTTTCCAAACCATGCGCCACTGAATTACGCAGCAGGTGCTCCAGCGGTGCCGTCATGCGATCCAGCACATTGCGATCCAGTTCGCCGTGCGTTCCGTCCAGATGCAACGCCACCTGCTTGTTGGTCTCGCTGGCCGCCTGGCGGACGACCCGGCGCAAGCGCGGCACCAGTCCCTCGAAGGGCACCATGCGTGCCTGCATCAAGCCATCCTGCAACTCCGAGCTGACGCGCGACTGCTGTTGCAACAGGCTGTCGTACTGGCGCGAAAGATCGTCAAGAACGCCCTGCAAACCCGTCAAGTCGGCTGCGGATTCGGCCAGCGCGCGGCTGAGCTGTTGCAGGGTGGAGAAGCGGTCCAGTTCCAGCGGATCGAAGGTCGGATCCTGGCGGTCATGTTCGCGCTGGTAGCGCGCCACGATCTGCGCCTCGGTTTCAAGGTCGAGGCGGCGCAACTGGTCATGCAAACGGGTGTTGGTGCGATCCAGTTCGGACATCGCGCCACGGAAGGCACCCAACTGCTGTTCCAGCCGCGCGCGATAGATCGCGACTTCGCCGGCATGGTTGACCAGGCGATCCAGCAATTCCGCGCGTACGCGCACCTGTTCCTGCGGCGCCTGCGAAGAGGTGTCCTCCTCTCGGTTCGCTTCGATTTCCACGGGTGCGGACAGCGGAGCGAGTTCCGCGCGCGGCCTCGGCTTTGGCACCACAGGCTGCACGCCATCAGCGGGTACATCCTTGCACTGTGCACGCGCGTCGAGTTGCGTGATCAGTGCCTTGTAATCATCCACGGCACGCCGTGCATTCACCTGCGCAACCTGGCGGTGCAATGCATCGAATCCACGCTCAAGCCACTGCAAGGTAACCGGATCCAGCTCTGGATCACGATGGGATGCAGATTCCAGCAAGGTTTCGATGGCATGACCCAAGTCGCCTGCGGTCATGATGCCCGCCATGCGCGCACCACCCTTGAGCGTATGCAGATTGCGCTGCAGGCCCGCTATCGCGGCACCATCACCCGGGGCCTCACGCAACTGGGCGAGCAAGGTATCGGAATGATCCAGCAGGTCGCCTGCCTCTTCGACGAAAATGTCGATCAGGTCCGGATCCAGGCCCGTCATGTCGAAGGTACCAGCCGCTTCTTCCGTGGCAGGACCGGGCAGATCCGAAGCCTCGGAACCAGAGAACTCCAACGGATCTACCGTATCCGAGTCGAATACGATCACTGCGTCGCTCGCATCCGCTTGATAAGCATTCTCCGACGAGGCCTGTTCACCCACGGCATCCGCAGAAGCGGCGGCATCATCCTGAAGTGATTGCCCGTCTGCCGACGGAGACGCTTCGGCTTCGGCTTCGGCTTCGGCTTCGGCTTCGGCTTCGGCTTCGGCTTCGGCTTCGGCTTCGGCTTCGGCTTCGGCTTCGGCTTCGGCTTCGGCTTCGGCAATGGTTTCCACCAGGGATGGATCGCCCGCAATTGCGTCTTCGGACGCAAGGCTTTCATCGCTGGACAGTTCCGTCACTTCAGGCAATTGCTCCGTCGAAGCATCGGCATCCACGTGCGTGGGCGCATCTTCTTCCACGCCGAATTCCGAGCCGGCAACAATGGCGCCCGCCGTTATCGTCGCGGCGACAATCGATGCATCGATGGCAAGGCTGTCGGTGCGCAGCGCCTCGGCGGCGGCATCCGCCTGGTCAACGCTGCCAATCTCCACATCACCGGAAAGCGATGCTTCATCTCCGCTGGCAACTCCGGCAACCACCACGTCATCAGTGTGGTCCGCTTCCGTGGCCGTTGATGCAACCTCATGCCCTGAACCGTCCCACTCCAGCTCGACGGGTGCAGCCTCTTCGGCAAGCACCTGGTCACCTGCAGGCGCAGGCTCTTCCCCGGCTTCGTCCGTGGGAATGCTCGCGAAATCTTCAGACGACACGGCTTCGTCGTCGTGAGTCGTTTCCGACAACGCCGAATCATCAATCTCTTCCGGCGCGAACACTGGTGTGTGCAGTTCCGGAAGACCATCGCGCAATGCCGACAGCCGGGCGGCAAGTTCGGCAAACACGGGGATGCGAGGCGATTCCGAGCGCAATGCCGCCACGCTGCGGCGAATGGCTGCCGCCGTATCACCAAGCGCAGCAACCCCTGCCGGCGACACGAACTGGCGGGCGGCCAACGAACGCTTCACGTATTGCTCGGCAGGCTGGGTGACTGCCGTGATCTCCGGCACCTCCGCCATGGCCAATGCGCCACTCATCGTGTGCAAGGCGCGCAACAGGGATTCATCCACCAACTGCGGGGCAAGCTGCGCTCCTGCCAACCACGTATTGACCGTACGCAAGTGGTTGGCAACTTCGGTTTCAAGGATTTCCCGCAGCACCGCATCCACGGAAGCCGGAGTACCTTCGGCATCCACTTCGGTGGCGGCAAATTCATCCTCGGCTTCGACGGCCGATGCCCGGGTATCGTCGTCGTCAACCGCGAGCGCAGCGACGACTTCGTGATAAACCTCTTCGCCCGCAGCCACGCGGTCGGCGATGGCCTGCAAACCCTGCAGGTCCGCCGTCACGCCATCCTGCCCGCGCAATGCGGCATTCAGTTGCGGCAGGACAACGAGTGATTGCTCCAGCAACGCGACAACGGCATCGCTGGGCGGACGGCTGCCGTCCAGCACGCGGTTGAGCATGTTCTCCGTCTTCCAGCTGTACTCGCCCAGCACACTGGCACCGACCAGACGGCCACTGCCCTTGAGCGTGTGGAAAATGCGCCGGATCGAGCGCAAGCGCTCCATGTCATCGGGAACGGCGCGCCACTGCGGCAGCAAGTTGCGGAGGTTTTCGATTTCTTCGTCGAATTCCTCCAGGAAGACTTCGCGGATGTCGTCATCGATGTCGCTGGCAGCATCGAAACCTGCCGGTACCGTGATGGCCGTTGCCGCGGCGGCAGACTTGCCTGCCACGGGTATGGCCTTGGCCGCCGCGGAGATTTGCTCGAACGCTTCCAGCTCTTCCGCCGAAAGCACGGCCTCCACCACGGCATCCGGATCCAGGGTGACCGGAATGACGGAATCCGCGGTGACTCCGGCAGACGGCGTCTGGGCGTCGCCATCGACCAGGTCCCACGCCGCGAGGCTGTCCTCGGCAACGGGGGACGGCGGCAACGCTTCTTCCTGTACCGGCGCCTGCAACGAAGATGTTGCGGCAGCCGCCACCGGAAGGGGCCAGTAACTGAGTTTTTCCAGACTGGAGCGCGTGATATCGAGAATGTCGCCACGATTGGGACGACGCTCGCTGAGTGCTTCCAGGTAGTACTCCAGGCTCGCCATGGCATCCGCCAGGGTGTCCAGCTGTTGCCCGCCGGGCACCCGGCGCTTGGCAATCAGTTCCTCGGCGATGTAGCGCCTCACGCCCAGCAGGTATTCGGCCGGTTGCTGCATGTCGAGGATGCGCAAGGCACCCGCCACTTCATCCAGCAAGCGGGGAATGGCTTCCAGTTCTTCGTGCTTCCAGCCCGTCTCGATGAACGCAATGAAGGACTCGCGCGCACGGGCGAAATTGAAGATGGCCTCCTGCGCGAGGACCTGCACGGTGCGTTGCGCTTCGGTGGCACTGGAATCCTCGATGGCATCCTCGCCCGCCGGGTGGCCCAGTCGCGCCACCTGGTCGTCCAGCGATGCATCCACGAACAACAGGGCACCCGCAATATCCAGCAGGGCACTTTCATCCGCGGCATGCTGGCCATCCGCCAGCTCACGCAATTTGTCGCGCTGCTGGATCACCACGTCACGCGCCACGCCCAGGCCCATCATGCCCAGGGTATCGGCGACGTTGCCGAGTTCGCTCACCTGCGGGTGCAACGCCGCAGCTTCGGCGCCGGTGCGCAGGTGCATGTCCAGCGCATCCTTCACCCGCAGCAACTCATCCTTTACCGCATCACCCACGCTGCCCAGCATGGCGCGGTTGCGCCCGCTGATGCTGCCGCGCGCATGCTCCAGTTCGGCATCGCTCGGGGCCTGCCCTTCGGCGCCCAGGAACACGTTTTCGTTGAGCCCCGGCTCACCGCGCGCCGCACGAATCTCGTTGAGCAAAGGCAGCAACACGATGGGGATATCGCGATGCCCGATCTGGATCCGCTCCAGATAATCGGGCAACAGCACGATGCCCCGCATCAATGCCTCGCACGCTGCATCGCGGTCGGGCACGGTATTGGCCTGCAACGCCAACGCCAGCAATTCCAACTCTTCGGCCACCATGGCCGGTGCATACAGTTCCACCATGCGCAGCGTGCCCTGCACCTGGTGCAGGTAACCGGCACAGAAGCGCATGCGGCCGGTATCGGCAGGCTCGTCGACAAAGGCCTCGATCTCGACCTGTGCCTGTCGCAGGGTTTCGTCGAGTTCCGGTTTCACCCAGCCCAGGACTGCATGACTCATGGCTTCGCGAAGCGCGCTCATCGGCACCTCCGATCCCTGGCCTGATGGCCGCATTGCATGGTCATTCCGGAAATTCTCGCTTTCATCGACGGTTTCCGCCTCACTCCGGCAACTTGAAGTCGGCGACCGAGCGCCGCAACGTCGTTGCAAGGCCCGCCAAGTGGCCAATGGACTCGGCGGTCTGGCCAGCGCCAAGCGAAGTCTGCGAGGTGATTTGGCGGATCACGCCCATGGTCTGGGTGATGTCCGTGGCCGCCGTACTCTGCTGCTGCGCGGCTTCGGAAATGCCCTTGATGAGTTCGTTCAAGTCATTCGAAACGCGTTCGATTTCTCCCAGCGCGGTGCCTGCATCCTCGGCCAGGCGCGCACCCGACACCACTTCCGACGTGGTCTGCTCCATGGAGCTGACGGCTTCGTTGGTGTCGGCCTGGATCGCCTGCACCAGTGACTCGATGCGGCGGGTCGCATTGGAGGTGCGTTCGGCCAGGCGCTGCACTTCGTCGGCCACCACCGCGAAACCACGGCCGGCCTCGCCGGCGGAGGCTGCCTGCACGGCAGCGTTGAGCGCCAGGATGTTGGTCTGTTCGGAAATGTCGTTGATCAGTTCCACCACCGAGCCGATTTCCTGCGAAGACTCGCCCAGTCGCTTGATGCGCTTGGAGGTTTCCTGGATCTGGTCACGGATCTGGTCCATGCCGCGGATGGTCTCGCGCACCACGCCCGCACCCTCGGTTGCGATCTGCACCGAGCGCTGCGCCACGTCGGCTGACTCGGTGGAGTTCTGCGACACCTGGTCGATGCTGACCGCGATCTGGTCGATGCGCTCGGAAGCCGCACTGATCTGGTCGGACTGATGTCCGGCCGCCTCGGCCAGTTGCAGCGCGGTAGCCTGGGTTTCCTGTGCCGATGCGGCTACCTGTACCGAGGTGTCGTTGATCGTGGTTACCAGATGGCGCAACTCATCGACCGCGTAGTTGATGGAGTCCGCGATGGCACCGGTTATGTCCTCGGTCACCGAGGCCTTGACCGTCAGGTCGCCTTCACCGAGCGAACTGATTTCATCCAGCAACCGCATGATGGCCTGCTGGTTGCGGGTGTTGTACTCCAACTGGGTCTGGTAACGCGCTTCCTGCTCACGCTGGCGGCTGCGGTACAGGCTGAACAACAGGCCCGCAATGGAGACCAGCAACACGATGCCGGAAACCACCGAAATCCAGAAGTTGGGGAACAGGCGCGTGTCACGCGCGGAGCCGAATGCGGTGAATGCATCGAACAGCTTCTTGCTGTCTTCCAGCAACTGCGCGGATGCCTCGGTCAGGGCAGCGGCAGAAGATTGCGCCGCGAACAATTGCTGTGAACTGGCCAGGATCGCGTCCAGGTCCTGCTTCATCGTGCCCCATGAAGATTGCGCCTGTTCAAGGGCGGCGAGAGCGGCAGCATTGCGCAGCGGGGAGATGCCCAGGTCTTCATTGCCGGCACCCAAACCCTCCAGCACCTGGCCGAACAGCGCGGAATCGCGTGTCAGTGCATCGCCCGCCAGCGAGGCACCCGCGCCACCCGCGCGTGTCTCGGTCACGCGCCGTGCCATGGTGCCTGCCAGCACCACCTGCTGCAGGGCGTTGTAGATCTGCGTGGACTGTGCACCGCTGGCCGACATCCCGCGCACCACTTCGTTCAACTGCGCCTGCAGTTGCGGCACTTCGGCGGCAAAGCGATCGGCATTGCCCGCGAATGCCAACACGGCGGCTTCACTGGCGATGATCTGCTCGGCATGCTTGCCCATCGGCTCCCACGTCTGGGTCACCTGGCCCAGCGGGCCTGCGACGGCTGCTTCCTGCCCGAAACGGCTGGTCAGGGAGGCAATGGTCGAATCGATCTCCTGCTTGGTTGCCTTGAATGCCTTGAACGCCTCGGCATCACCCGCCACCGCTTCGCGTCCCTGGTTGGCCAACTGTTGCGAAAGCACCTGCAAGTCGGCCGCGCCGCTGCTTGCGCCCCCCAGACGACTGCCCTGCCAGGCGGATACACCGGTGTTCAAGCTGAACAGGACCACCGACAACACCAACAGGAACAACCAGAAATTGGTTCCCAGGTTGCTGAGTTTGTTGGCAGTGGGCGTATCTGTGGCAGTGCTCATCGTTCAACCTCTGGGAAATGCTGCGTATTCGCGCTCAAAGCGCGGCCTGCCTGAACTCCGGGGTCCGCGCCAGCAACGAAAGCGCAAACACCCCCCAATCCTCGCCTTCACCACGGAAAGCGCGCGACACGAAATGGCCATAACGACCTTCGGCCAACTCACCAGCCTCCACGGCATCGGCTTCGGCAAAACTGCGCTGGCCGTAAAGCTCGTCAATGGTCAGCGCCACGTCCCCGCCGGGTTGGCGCATCACCAGCACGCGCTGCCCTTCGTGCAGCACGGTGCGCTCGCCTTCCAGGAACTGTTTCATGTCCACGACCGGGAAGAGGTTGCCGCGCAGGTTGCCGATCCCCAGCAACCAGGGCTGGGCACCCGGCACCGGCGTCACCGGCGGCATGGGCACGATTTCGACGACTTCGTTGAAGTTCGATACCAGGCGGCGACGGCCTACCCGGTAGCCCACGCCACGCCACTGGTCCGCAGCCAGCTCGCGCGCCGGCAATGTGACCGCATGCGCCAGACTGCGGCGTTCGTAATCGGCCAGGACATCGAACGGCGTGCGGATCATCGAACGCCTCCGGCAAGTCCGGGCCCTGCGTGCGGTATTGCGACAGCGGTCATGGCTCCCCTCCCGGCCACTCAGGCACTGACATGGGTACGAATGGCGTCGAGAAGTTCTTCCCGTGTGAAAGGCTTGGTGAGGTATTGCTCGGAGCCGACGATGCGTCCGCGCGCCTTGTCGAACAGCCCGTCCTTGGAGGAGAGCATGATGACCGGCGTACTTTTGAATACCTGGTTGTTCTTGATGAGCGCGCAGGTCTGGTAGCCATCCAGTCGCGGCATCATGATGTCGACGAAGATGATCTGCGGCTGCTGGTCGGCGATCTTGGCCAAGGCCTCGAACCCGTCCGTCGCGGTAACCACGTCACAGCCTTCCCGCTTCAGCAAGGTTTCGGCGGTGCGGCGGATGGTCTTCGAATCATCGATCACCATGACCCTGAGGCCTGCGAATCCGCCGGCCCGGCCTTCGTTTTGCGTCATTTGCTCATTTCCCCGTTCGCGCGCTGCTTCTTGTTATTTCCGGCCCCGCTGCGATGGTACTTATATCCCAGTCCATGCACACACTGTCAAGCCGAAAGAGGGGGTAACGGCCAAAATGAACGCCGTGATGCGAACGGCGTCGCACTACTGCCTGCTACCATCGCGGTCCATCTTCACCGTTATGCCGGACCGTTGCCATGCTGCCCGAAATCATCGTCGTCATGGACCCCATCGAGTCCATCAAGATCGCCAAGGACACCACCTTCGCCATGCTACTGGAAGCACAGCGTCGCGGCTGGCCCCTGCAATACGTGGTCCCCGGCGGGCTCAGCCTGCAGAACGGCAAAGCCATGGCCACGACGGCCAGGCTGACGGTGAAGGACGACAAGGCCGGCTGGTTCACGCTGGAAACCCCGGTGGAGCGCGAACTGGGGGCTGGCCAGGTCATCCTGATGCGCAAGGACCCCCCGGTCGATGCCGAGTTCCTGTACGACACCCACCTGCTGGGCATCGCCCAGGCCGCCGGCGCACTGGTCATCAACGACCCGCAAGGCCTGCGTGATTACAACGAAAAGCTGGCGGCTCAATTGTTCCCGCACTGTTGTCCCGCCACGCTGGTCAGCCGCAGCCCTGCGGCACTCAAGGCCTTCATCGCCGAGCACGGCGAGGCCGTGCTCAAGCCCCTGGATGGCATGGGCGGACGCTCCATCTTCCGGGTGAAAGCCGGCGACCCCAACCAGAACGTCATCCTGGAAACCCTGGTCGGCGATGGCCGGCTGACGCTGGCGCAGCAGTTCATTCCCGACATCCGCAACGGCGACAAGCGCGTCTTGCTGGTGGACGGCGAGCCCGTGGACTACGTGCTGGCCCGCATCCCGCAGGGCGACGAATTCCGCGGCAACCTGGCCGCTGGCGGCCGTGGCGAAGGCCGGCCGATTTCTGCCCGCGACCGCTGGATAGCCGAACAGGTGGGGCCCGAAATGAAGCGCCGAGGCATGCTGTTCGTCGGCCTGGACGTGATTGGCGACTACCTGACCGAAGTCAATGTCACCAGCCCCACCTGCGTACGCGAACTGGATGCCCAGTTCGGCGTGAACATCGCCGGCCTGCTGTTCGACGCCATCGAGCGGAAACTGGCCGGCTGAATTGCACGTGGAAGCCATTGTTCCGCCAGAAGCCCCCAGGATCGGCGAAAACGAGCGCCTGAGCGCCACGCTGGTCCTGTCCTTGATCGTGCACGGCATGCTGGTGCTCGGCCTGGGCTTTGCCCTGGATGACAACGCACCGGCCGTCCCCACGCTGGACGTGATTCTCAGCCAGACCCAAACTCCACTGACTCCCAAGGAAGCCGACTTCCTGGCCGCGGCCAGCCAGGAGGGCGGCGGCGAACACGAACAAGCCCGTCGTCCGCGTGACAACCAGGCCGGTCATGTCCCGCTTGCCGAACCCGGCATGGCACCCGAACCCTTGCGCGCGTTGTCACCGGCACCAGCACCGCTGCCGGAGGACCGCGTGCTGGCAACCAGCCAGAGCCCGCTCAAGGTAGCCAAGCCACCCGAGCAGGCACAGCCGGAAGTCCCGGAAACCCCGGCCAATGATGCCAAGCGGCAACACGATGCCGACATGGCCCGCCTGGCCGCCGAATACCACCTGCGCTCGGAGCTGTACGCCAAGCGGCCGAAACGCAAGTTCGTGTCCGCCAGTACCCGTGAATACGAATACGCCAATTACCTGCGCGCCTGGGTGGATCGGGCCGAACGGGTGGGCAACCTGAATTACCCCGACGAAGCCCGGCGGCGCCGGCTATCCGGGCAAGTGGTGATCAGCGTGGCAGTGCGCCGCGACGGCTCGGTGGAAAATGCCCGCATCATCCGTTCCAGCGGTGTCCCGTTGCTGGATTCGGCCGCCATGCGCATCGTGGACATGGCCGAACCATTCCCGCCCTTGCCGGAAACGCGCGACAACATCGATATCCTGCACGTCACCCGCACCTGGAATTTCTTGCCGGGTGGCGAAGTACGCGACGAGTGATGTATGGGCTTGGCTCCGCTTCGTGCCAAGCCTCCGCTTTCAGACGGCTACCGGTGCCTTGATGGCGGGCAGCGGATCGTACCCATGGATTTCGATATCGTCGAAGGTGAAAGCGAACAAGTCCTTCACTTCCGGATTCAAGTGCAGTCGCGGCAAGCCACGCGGCGTGCGTGAAAGCTGTTCGCGCGCCTGTTCGTAATGATTCGAATACAGGTGCGCATCGCCCAGCGTGTGCACGAAGTCGCCCACGCCCAGCCCGGTCGCCTGCGCCACCATGTGGGTCAGCAATGCATAGCTGGCGATATTGAACGGCACACCCAGGAAGATGTCGCCGCTGCGCTGGTACAACTGGCAACTCAACTTGCCGTCCACCACATAGAACTGGAACAGGGAATGGCACGGCATCAGCGCCATCTTCGGCAGCTCGGCCACGTTCCAGGCACTGATCACCAACCGTCTTGAATCCGGGTTGCGCCCGATCTCGTCCACCAGCCATTTCATCTGGTCGACGGCCTGGCCATCGGCACCCTGCCAATTGCGCCATTGCTTGCCATACACCGGACCCAACTCGCCATTCTCGTCGGCCCACTCGTCCCAGATGCTCACCCCGTTTTCCTTCAGGTAAGCGATATTGGTTTCGCCCTTCAGGAACCACAGCAGCTCGTGGATGATCGAGCGCAGATGCAGCTTCTTGGTGGTGACCAGCGGAAAACCTTCGTTGAGGTCGAAGCGCATCTGCCAGCCGAACACACTGCGCGTACCGGTGCCGGTGCGGTCCGATTTCTCCGCTCCCTGCTCCAGCACATGCCGCAGCAGATCCAGGTATTGCTTCATGCCTTCTCCTTGGGCAACGCCACCGGTTGCAGCGTTGGCGAACGCCGCGACAGCCAGAACAGGAACAGCCCCACGCCGATCAGCGGCAGGCTCAGTACCTGCCCCATGGTCAGCCACCCAAAGGCCAGGTAGCCGATATCGGCATCCGGCATGCGGACGAACTCCACCAGGAAGCGGAATGCTCCGTAGAGCACCGCGAACAAACCCGAAACCGCATAGCGTGGACGCGGCTTGGTGGAGAACCACCACAGTGCGCCGAACAACAGTACGCCTTCCAGGAAAGCCTGGTAAAGCTGCGAGGGATGGCGCGCCAGGTGATCCAGCGCGCCGGTGGCGAACTGGGCCTGGATCTGTTCGGCAGTCCAGCCCTGGAGTTGCGGATCCGTGGGGAAGACCACGCCCCAATCCGAGCCGGTGGGCTTGCCCCACAATTCGGCGCCAATGAAATTCCCGATCCGTCCGAACCCCAGTCCCAGTGGCACCAGCGGCGCAACGAAATCCACGGTGTCGAAGAAATGCAGCTTCTGCTTGCGTGACCACAACCACGTCGCGGACAACACGCCCAACAGGCCGCCGTGGAAACTCATCCCGCCTTCCCAGACCTTGAACACCTGCAGGGGATGCTGCAGGTACGTGCCCAGGTCGTATAACAGGATGTAGCCCAGGCGCCAACCCAGCACCACGCCCAGCATGCCGTAGAACAGCAAGTCCGAGAACGCAATTCCGTCAACGCCCGGCAGGCGGCCGGCATCGATCCGCCTGCGTCCCAGCCACCACGCGCTGGCAAAGGCCAGCAAGTACATCAAGCCGTACCAGTGGACCTTGAGCGGACCCAGCGAAAAAGCAACCGGGTCGATCTGGTGGAGATGGATCACGCTTTCATCCTGTCGTCAGACGGTACGGCCCAATGCCTTGGCATTGGCGCGGCGCATGAACAGGTTGAGCGCTTCCACTGCCACCGAGAAGCCCATGGCGAAGTAGATGTAGGGCTTGGGCACGTGCAAGTCGAAGCCGTCCAGCACCAGCACCACGCCGATCAGCACGATGAACGCCAGTGCCAGCATCTTCACGGTCGGGTTGGCATCCACGAAACGGCCCATGGGGTTGGCCGCCAGCAGCATCACTGCCACTGCCGACATGATCGCCACCACGGCGATGACGATACCCACGGCGAACGGGAATTCCTTGGTCATGCCCACCGCGGTGATGACCGAGTCCAGCGAGAACACGATGTCGATGATGGCGATCTGCAGGATCACCATGCCGAACGTGGCCGCTACCTTCGGCTTCTTGTCGTCGGTGCCTTCGTGCCCACCGGAAACCATTTCCTTGATCTCGGCGACGCCCTTGTACAACAGGAACAGGCCGCCCAGGATCAGCACCAGGTCACGGACCGAAATGCCCATGCCGAAGAGCGTGAACAGCTCTTTTTCGATGTGTGCCAGGAAGGCCAGCGAGACCAGCAGCAGGATGCGGCTGATGCAGGCCAGCGCAATGCCGAATTTGCGCGCGTAGGGACGGCGCTCCGGCGGCAACTTGCTCACCGCAATGGAAATGAACACCAGATTGTCGATGCCCAGCACGATCTCCAGTGCGGACAGGGTCAGGATCATCAGCCAGACATTGGGGTCGGCCAGAAACTCAAGATTCATCGGAATTACGTTCCTTGGTTCATTGCAACAGGCGTGGGCCCAGGATCAATCCCCAGCACACCACAACATTCATCATCAACACGAACACCGCGGCCGACCCCATGTCCTTGGCCCTGCCGGCCAGTTCATGGTGCTCGGGCCCGTAGCGCTCGATCACCGCTTCCACTGCCGAATTCAGCAGTTCGGCCGCCAGCACCAGCAGGCAACTGCCAATCAGCACCGCCCGCTCCAGCCCGCTCTGCCCCAGCCACAATGCCAACGGTACTGCTACGGCCAGCAAGTACACCTCCAGCCGGAACGAGGACTCGTGCCGCCAGGCAGCGCACAACCCCTGCCAGGACCATTGTGCAGCCTTCAGGATACGGCCAGGACCGCGCGGTAGGTGTCCTATTTCGTCTGCCATGGTCAGTCGCGCGCGCTCAGGCCAGCATCCTGCCCGGCACGTGTACCGGGCATGTGCCGGACAATGCAGGGGGAGTCCTGGTTGGATCGATGCTGGGCGCTGCACAGGCAGGCATGGTCGGACATATCCGGGCGCGGTGACGGCGCCAATTTTGCCACAATGCGGTTTGCCGTATCCCACGCGGTTTTAACATCATCACCGGATACCCTCTGGGGCCGTGGATGCCGTCACCACCTGCCCGCCCGGGCCGGTGAAGTCCATGCAAACAAGCCCCTGCATCTCGGCCATACCTGCGGAATCCATCATGACCCACGCCAACCCCAGCGTTTTGTCCCACGTATCCATCGGCAGCAATGACTTCGAGCGCGCCATCGCTTTCTACGATGCCGTGCTGGCCACGCTTGGTTGCCGCCGCATCCTGGAACATCCAGGCGCCGTTGCCTATGGCAAGCAATTCCCCGAATTCTGGGTACAGACCCCGATCGATGGCCAGCCTGCACGAACCGCCAACGGCATCCACTTCGGCTTCCTGGCAGACAGTTGCGAGGCCGTGCATGCGTTCCATGCCGCTGCCCTGGATCACGGCGGTGCGGATGATGGCCCGCCGGGGCCCCGGCCGCATTACGGGGTGGAGTACTACGGCTGCTTCATTCGTGATCCGGACGGACACAAGATCGAGGCGATGTACTGGGACGAGTCCGCGGCACGGGAATCCGCCTGAACAGAGACGCCCGCCACATCGGGCGATGGAGCCTGCGACCCGGCCCGCATTGCTGCAAGGCTTGATGGAACCGGAGGACGGACTTGTCGTCAGTCGCGGAAAATCGCCGTGCCGCGCGAGCCATCCGGGCGTATCCAGCCGCGATACATGCCAGAAGTATTGAACGGCATGGCGATGTTGCCCTTGGCATCCAGCGCGATGGCACCACCGTCGCCACCCAGCTCGGGGACGCGCTTCATGATGACGTCGTCGGCAGCCGTCTGCAGGCTGTCGCCACGATAGGCCACGCGCGCGCAAATATCGTGGGCCACCGCATTGCGGATGAAATATTCGCCCCAGCCGGTGCCCGACACGCCGCAATGCTCATCGGCCCAGGTGCCCGCGCCCACGATGGGGGAATCCCCCACGCGCCCATAGCGCTTGTTGGTCATCCCGCCGGTCGAGGTGGCGGTCGCGATGTGACCATGCACGTCCAGCGCCACCGCGCCGACCGTGCCGAAATACTTGCCGCGCAGGTTCTGCGCCTCGCCATCACGGGCTTGGCGCTCGGCCGCTTCAAGCGCCTGTGCCTGCTCCAGTTGCAATCGGCGGGTTTCGGTATCGAACCAGGCATTGGGCACACGCTCGATTTCCGGCTGCGTGTCCGCGAACTGTTCCGCGCCCGCTCCGATCAACATGACGTGCGGCGAATGCTCCATCACGGCGCGCGCCAACCTCACCGGGTTGCGGATGGTTTCCACGCCTGCCACGGCACCGGCACGGCGCGTATGCCCTTCCATGATGGACGCATCCAATTCATGTCGGCCCATGGCATTGAACACCGCGCCCTTGCCAGCGTTGAAGCGGGGAGACTCCTCCAGCGCCACCACTGCGGCCTCGACCGCATCCAGCGCACTGCCTCCGGCCACCAGCACTGCGTGGCCTGCTTCCAGCGCATTGTCCAGGTCGGCATGGATGGCCCGCTCGTCTTCTGCACTCAATTGACCGCGCTCGATGACCCCGGCGCCACCGTGGATCACCAAAGCAAAGCCACGTTCCGGATTTTCCTGCGCATGTGCATTCATTACGGACAACACCTGGAGACGGACAGCCAATCTGAAATGGATATATCCCTTCCGCAGGTTCCATCGCACGGAGCCACCCGGCCCATGCCGGATGATTCCGCATCATGACTCACGAACCCGGAAGAAAAGGCCCCGGAACCCTCACTCCTGCACGGTCAGCCGCATCAGGCCAGTTGGCCGTGGCAATGCTTGAACTTCTTGCCACTGCCGCACGGGCATGGATCGTTGCGGCCAACCTTCTCGCCTTCGCGCACGACGGTGCGCGGCGGTCCGTCGTGCTGGTAATCCGGCTGCGCGGCTTCCTCGTCGGCACCGTAGCCACCGGCATTTTCGTGCTGGAACTGCAACTGGCGCGCCTTGGCTTCGGCCAGGGCACGTTCCTGCGCTTCCAGTGCAGCCACTTCCTCTTCGCTGCGAATGCGCACGCGGGCCAGCAGGGTGATGACTTCGTTCTTCACGTTATCCAGCATGCGCGAGAAAAGCTCGAAGGCCTCGCGCTTGTATTCCTGCTTGGGCTGTTTCTGCGCATAACTGCGCAGATGGATGCCCTGGCGCAGGTAATCCATCCGTGCCAGGTGCTCCTTCCAGCTCTTGTCCAGCACGGTGAGCATGATGTGCTTTTCCAGCGCACGCATGGTCTCCGGGCCGATGGCCTGTTCCTTCGCCGCGAAGTGTGCGGTGACGGCATCCCGTACGCGGGTGGCGATGGCTTCGGCATCCAGTTCACTGGCTTCCTGCGGCCAACGGGTGACCGGCAGTACGAGACCAGCCTCTTCGGCCAGCGCAGCTTCCAGACCCGGCAAATCCCACTGGTCGTCAATGGAGTTCGGCGGCACGAAGCGCTCGACCAGGTCATAGACCACGTCGTCGCGGATACCGTCGATGTTTTCCTTCACGGACTCGGCGTCCAGCAGTTCATCGCGCTGTTTGTAGACGACCTTGCGCTGGTCGTTGTTGACGTCGTCGAACTCCAGCAGGTTCTTGCGGATGTCGAAGTTGTGCGCTTCCACCTTGCGCTGCGCCTTTTCGATCTGCCGGCTGACCAGCTTGTCCTCGATGACGTCATCTTCCTTCATGCCCATCAACTTCATGGCCTTCTGCACCCAGTCGGAGGCGAAGATGCGCATGAGGTTGTCTTCCAGCGACAGGTAGAAACGGGATGAGCCCGGATCACCCTGGCGGCCGGAACGGCCACGCAACTGGTTGTCGATGCGGCGGGATTCGTGGCGCTCGGTGCCGATGATGTGCAGGCCACCGGAGGCCACCACATCGTCGTGGCGCTTCTGCCACTCCTCGCGCGCGCGACGCTTGTCGCTGTCACTGGCATCCTCGCCCAGCTCGGTGAGCACGGCTTCCAGCGAACCGCCCAGCACGATATCGGTACCGCGGCCCGCCATGTTGGTGGCGATGGTGACCGCGCCCGGCATGCCGGCATTGGCCACGATGTGCGCTTCGCGTTCGTGCTGCTTGGCGTTGAGTACTTCATGCTTCACGCCGGCCTTGCGCAGGTGTTCGGACAGCAGTTCGGAGGTTTCGATGGAGGTGGTGCCCACCAGCACCTGCTGGTTGCGCTTGTGGCAGTCCTCGAGGTCGGCCAGCACGGCCTTGAACTTGCCACCACGGTTCAGGAACACCTGGTCCGGGGTGTCCTTGCGGACCATCGGCCGGTTGGTGGGGATGACCACCACTTCCAGGCCATAGATGCTCTGGAATTCATAGGCTTCGGTATCGGCCGTGCCGGTCATGCCGGCCAGCTTCGAATACATGCGGAACAGGTTCTGGAAGGTAATGGACGCCAGCGTCTGGTTCTCGCGCTGTACCGGCACACCTTCCTTCGCCTCGACTGCCTGATGCAAACCGTCGGACCAGCGGCGACCCGGCAGGGTGCGGCCAGTGAATTCGTCGACGATGACCACTTCGCCATCGCGGACGATGTAGTCCACGTCGCGCTGGTAGATGGCATGAGCGCGCAAGGCGGCGTTGAGGTGATGGACCACGCTCAGGTTGGCCGGTCCGTACAGGCTGTCTTCCTCGGCAACGATGCCGGCTTCGCGCAGCAGTTCCTCGGCATGCTGCATGCCGGCTTCGGACAGGTGGGCCTGCTTGCCCTTTTCATCCACCCAGTAATCGCCCTCGCCGTCCTCGGCTTCCTGCTTGATCAGCCTGGGCACCACGCGGTTGACGCGGATGTAGAGCTCGGGGGATTCGTCGGCGGGACCGGAGATGATCAGCGGGGTGCGCGCTTCGTCGATCAGGATGGAGTCCACTTCGTCGACGATGGCGTAGTTCAGGCCGCGCTGGTGGCGGTCCTGTTTCGACATGGCCATGTTGTCGCGCAGGTAATCGAAGCCGAATTCGTTGTTGGTGCCGTAAGTGATGTCGGCGTCATAGGCCGCGCGCTTGTCGCCATGCGGCATGCCCGGATAGACCACGCCAACGCTCAGGCCGAGCCAGTTGTACAGCTTGCCCATCTGCGCGGCATCGCGGCGGGCCAGGTAGTCATTGACGGTGACCACGTGCACGCCCTTGCCTTCCAGCGCATTGAGGTACACCGGCAGGGTGCCGACCAGGGTCTTGCCTTCGCCGGTACGCATTTCGGCGATCTTGCCCAGGTGCAGGACCATGCCGCCGATCATCTGCACGTCGTAATGGCGCATGCCCAGCACGCGGACGGACGCTTCGCGGCAGACGGCAAAGGCTTCCGGCAACAGCTTGTCCAGGGCCTCCCCGTTGGCGATGCGCTCGCGGAACTCCGCGGTCTTGGCCTTGAGCGCGTCATCGCTGAGCTTCTGGATGTCCGCTTCCAGGGCATTGATCTTGCCCACGCTGCGCTGCAACTGTTTCAACAAGCGTTCGTTGCGGCTGCCAAAGACACGGGTAAGCAAGCTGTTGATCATGGAAGGAACCGGTTTGGAAGGGGGCAATGCCGCAGGACCATGGAGGGTTCAGCGGCAACTACAAACGAAACAGGGCGCAATGCGCCCCGTGGCAACTGTTTATTGTAGCTTGGGGCGGGCGGCCGCGAACTCAAGGCGCAACCGGCGGGCCCTTGGCCGGGTTCTCAGCCCCGCTGGGGCCGGGTCACCGGGCTGGGACCTTCGCCGAGGAATTTGCGCGGATTGACCGAACGGCCGTTTTCCCAGACCTCGAAATGCACGTGCGCCCCGGTGGAACGGCCGCTGGAGCCAGCCTTGGCCACCTGCTGGCCGGCACGGACCAAGTCCCCTTCCTTCACCAGCAGGCGCGAATTGTGCGCATAACGGGTGACGTAGCCATTGCCATGGTCCACATCCACCATGTTGCCGTAGCCGCCCTTGACGCCGGAGAAGCTGACTACGCCGTCGGCGACGGACAACACCGGGTCACCCACGTTGGCCTTGAAGTCGATGCCCCGGTGGTACTGGCCACCGCCGCCAAAGGGGTCGGCACGGCCACCGAAGCCGGAAGTGATGTAGCTGTCCACCACCGGCATGCGCGACGGCGTGGCATTGCGGTCAAGTTCGCGATTGAACAGGAGGGTTTCCAGCACCGACAGCTGCTGGCCGGAGGCTTCGAATTGCCGACCCAGTTGATCGACGCCATCGGCCAGTTCGCGCGGCGCCATGTCATACATGGCTTCGTCGCTGCCACCGATACCGACCGGCTCGGCGAAATCGAATTCCCCGTCCTGCAACTGGCCCAGGCGGGTCAAGCGCTCACCCAGTGCATTGAGCCGGTTGGCTTGTGCCTGCAGCTCGCCCAGGCGCGCGGCCAGTGCGTTGACTTCCTGCTGGGCGCCGCGACGAACCTGCTCCAGCTCTTTCTGCTGCTGTTCGGTCTTGGCCTGCAACAGGGATACCCGGACCGATCCCACGGCCTGGCTGGCGCCGACCCCCAGGATCAAGCCTGCCCCCAGCAACCAGCCCGCAGCCGCCAGTGGGCGCGTTGCCGCAAATCCATGCGCCCGCCAGCCCAGGGTCCGTGCCAGATTGCCCATGCGAGCGCGTGAATTGTTTACGATGGTCTTGAAGGTCATATTCCGATGTCTAATCCGAAGTCCCCGCCACGCCGCGCCAACACTGCCCAACCGGCCCTCGAGGCCGCGCTGACCGATGCTGCCGCCGACCCGGTACGCCGTGCCCTGTGGCTCGACTCGCTGGAACGGTTGTTGCGCCCACACCTGCCTCCTGCCCTTTCCCCGCATTGCCGGCTGGGCAATGTTGCGGGCAAGCGGCTGGTCTTCATCGTCGACTCCCCCATCTGGCATGCCAGACTGCGCCTGGCGGCCCCGGAACTCGTCGATGCGGCCCGTTCCATCGGACTGGATGTCACCGAAGTGACGGTTAAAACGACGACCGCACCACGCCATCCGGCCGCGCCGGCGCAAGCTGCAATCAAGGTGAAACCCATGTCGGAAACCGCACGACGTGCGCTGCAGGCTGCCTTGGCATCCCTGGACGACTCCGGCTCCGCGAAGCCCGCCGCCACTTCCGACAGTTCGCACGAACCGCGGAAATGAACCATCTTCCTTTCGTGCAACCGGGCCATGGTACCGGCACAGGGCACCGTGTTCGTTACCGGGGCGTTAACCCGGACCGAAGCGACGGCGCTTTATTTGAGACGAATGTCACAATTACGCGACTGCGTGCAACCCCAAACAGTCGACCATGGGCATGACCGACAGGCTCGCGTTTGTGCCCGGACAACTCGCTCAAGGCAGGGGCACGCCAACAGACTTCCGTTGGGGCTGATCCCGGAAAGGACTCAATGCGCCGCGGCAGCGGCACCATAGATCACGGGAGGCTGATGGGTGGCGGCAGCATCGAAACTCACCATTTCCCAGGCCGAGGTTTCGGCCAGCAGGGCCCGTACCAATTTGTTGTTGAGTGCATGGCCAGACTTGAAGCCTTCGTAGGCACCCAGAATGGCATGGCCGGCAAGGTACAGATCCCCTACGGCGTCCAGTATCTTGTGGCGCACGAATTCGTCGCTGTAGCGCAGCCCGTCCTCGTTCAGCACGCGGAACTCATCCAGCACGATGGCGTTGTCCATGGAGCCGCCAAGGCCCAGGTTGCGCTCGCGCATGTATTCCAGGTCACGCATGAATCCGAAGGTGCGGGCACGCGAGACTTCGTCGATGTACGACTCGGTCGAAAACTCGACGATGGCGTTGGATTCCTTGGCAGGAATCATGGGATGGTCGAACTGGACCGTGAAACCCAGCCGGAAGCCGCCGTCGTAAGGCAGGAAACGCGCGATCTTGTCACCATCGCGCACTTCCACCGGCTTGAGGATGCGGATGAAGCGCTTGGGCGCGTCCTGCTCCACGATGCCTGCCGATTGCAGCAGGAACACGAAAGGACCCGCGGAGCCGTCCATGATCGGCAATTCTGCCGAGGAAAGCTCGACATACACGTTGTCCACGCCCAGCCCGGCCAAGGCCGACATCAGGTGCTCAACGGTCAGCACCTTGGCTTCGCCACAGGTGAGCCCGGTGCAGAGGGTGGTTTCGGTGACCATGTCGGCGGTGGCGCGGAACTCGACCACGGGCTCCAGGTCGACCCGCCGGAACACCACGCCGGTATCCACGGCCGCGGGACGCAATGTCATGTGGACCTTTTCCCCGCTGTGCAGCCCCACGCCGGTGGCACGGATGACGTTCTTCAGGGTGCGTTGCTGGGTCATGGAAGGCGGTGGGGAGACAGGGCGGGCGCCAGAATGCGCGGTGAGAATAACACGCGTTTAACTGAATCCTGCCGAAAGCGGTGCTGATTCCAGCCCGGGTATCCTGCCTGCCGGACCGAACACCATCCCTCCGCGGAATCATGGCGGACCAAGCCCGGAAACCATCACAAAGGAACCACCATGGCCGCCACCTGGATCACCATCGCCGCCCCCTACGTGCCGGAAATCATCCGTCTGGCCCGCCCGCTGTTCACCCGTACCCCACCCGTGATCGACAACACGCAGCAATTGCGGCTGGACATCGTGGTGGAACAGATAAAGGAGTTGCAGGATGCGGCCGGGCAGAACGCCGACTCCATCAACAAACTGGCCACCGACATGCAAAAAACCCTGCAGGTACTGCAACTGGGTGCCGAACGAATGTAAAAGCGACTGGTTACCGCGAACCTGGTGGCCAGTATCGCGGCGACCGCCGCACTGCTGGCTTTCGCGGTGGCGGCCTACGCACTTGCGTCCTGAACAGCAACAGCATCAAAGCTGCGATTCGACCGGCAACCAGCCGATTACCCGCGCCACCATCCTGCGCCAGGTGCTGGCCTCCGGCTCATGCGTCCAGATGGTTGCCGGATCCGTCGAACCATCGCGCCAACGCAGCTGCCCGTCTTCCAGATACAGGGCATAGCTGTCGGAGGCCGAGGTTTTTTCGGCGTAGATCGACTCCAACTCTTCCGCCATGGCGGGATGGCGGAACAGCAGGCCCATCTCGGTATTGAGGTTCGCCGAGCGCGGATCCAGATTGAACGAACCGATGAATCCACCATCGTCATCGAGCACGAAGGCCTTGGTGTGCAAGCTGGCACCGCTGGAGCCGAACCAACTGCTTTTCGACTTCCCGTGCGGCATCAGTTCGAACAAGGACACGCCCTCACGCAACAGCGGTAACCGGTACTTGGCATAGCCGCCATGTACCGCCACCACATCATTGGCTGCCAGCGAATTGGTGAGGATGCCAACCTCCACGCCGCGTCGGCGCAACCCTGCGATCCAGTCCACGCCCGCATCCCCGGGCACGAAATACGGCGAAATCAACTTCAGCTCGTGCCGGGCCCGGTTCATTTCCTCGATCAACTGCGGCGTCAACCAGTCGGCATTCATTGATGCCCCCTCGGCTTTTTCCGGCGGGTCCGACACCACCCGCGCATCCGCACTCCAGTGCATCGGGCCGCCCCCTTGCATGAGTGACTGCACGCTCTCGGATTCGCGAATCCGTCGCATGTAGGCTTTAGCCGCCACGGAATCCAATGGCCGGCCGGCCGTGGCACGCAACGCATCCAGTTGCCCACCTTCGGCCTGTTGCAGTGCGCGCAAGGGGATAGCCGAAGGGCTGTTCCAGTAGGCGTCGAAGATATCCGACGCCTGACCCACCGCCGGCCCCACCACGACCACGTCGGTATCGCGGAAGTTGACCTCGCCACTGGCGTCGAAATATTCGTCGCCGATGTTGCGTCCACCGACGATTGCCATGCGGTTGTCGACTATCCAGGCTTTGTTGTGCATCCGCCGGTTGATGCTGACAAAACGCAGCAGCATCTCCACGCCCCGCCACAGGCTGCCATCACGCGCACGGGTGGGATTGAAAAGCCTCACTTCGATTGATGGATGGCTGTCGAGCGCCGCCAAGGCCTCCGCGCCATCACGCACGTTCATGTCGTCCAACAGCAGCCGGACCCGGACTCCGCGATCAGCCGCACGCAACAATTCGGCTTGCAACAGACTGCCTGTCAGGTCCGGATGCCAAATGTAGTACTGCAGGTCCAGGCTGCGCCCCGCCGCACGCGCCGATAGTGCGCGCATGGCGAAGGCATCGATGTTGTCCCCCAGCACCTGCATGCCGGTTTGCCCGGGATGGGCATCGGTCCTCCCGGCAACCCAACGATCCAGTGGGACACCATCGTCGATGGCCGGCAACGCGGCGCCGGGTTCACCGCGCGCGCGCTCCGCAAAGCGACCATAGGCATAAACGGCCATCAGCGACGCCAGCACCAGGACCAGCACCGCGATACCCAACCGTTTCAACCATTTCCTCAGCATGCGATCACCGATTTCGGAACATCACGGAGGAACAATGCCCGGGGCGGGAAAGGCAGTGTGACGGCCTATTCGGTCGTCACGCCGTCGAAGTGCTCTTCCACCGCATCGGCCTTGGTCGGGTGGATCACGCCGTCCTTGTGTTCCGGCGGCGCATACAGCGTGTACAGCTTCAGTGCCACGCCACCGGTGTTGGTCACGTTGTGGCGCGCGCCGGCCGGCACGATCACGGCATCATCAGCCTTGACCGCATGGCGCTGGCCATCGATCAACACCTCGCCCGTGCCTGCTTCGAAGCGGAAGAACTGGTCATGGCCCGAATGGACTTCCTCACCGATGTCCTCGCCTGGCTGCAATGCCATCAGCACCAGTTGCAAGTGCTTGCCGGTGTACAGCACGCGGCGGAAATCATTGTTGCCTTCGGTCAATGCCTCGATGTCGTCAACGAAACCTTTCACTGAACTTTCCCTGGAATCCACTGTGAGGCGAACATCCTACCCGCCAAGGCAGTTGCATGCAGCCATCAGGGCGCGTCAACTGCCTGCCTGGCCGGATGCGTGCCGCCACAGCCCATCCACCAGCGGTGGCAGGCGACCCGCCATGCCCAGCAGCGGACCCCGCAACAGGGTCAGATGCATTTCGTCATTGGAGAACAACCGGTTGATGCCACTGAAGGCATGTGCCGCGAGGGTGTTCTCGCTGCGTCGCTGGCGTGCCCAACGCGCCAGCCGATGCGGTGCGGACCAGTCCACCCGGCGCGCTTGCGCATCGGCAATGCTGCGCTCCAGATCCGATACGTCGCGCAAGCCCAGGTTCACTCCCTGTCCGGCCAGCGGATGCACCACATGCGCCGCATCACCCACCACGATCACCCGGCCCGCCACGTAATCCTTGGCCAGTTGCCGGCGCAGCGGAAAGGCTGCGCGCAAGGATGCCAGCCGGACATCCCCCAAACGGCCCCCGGATGCATGGGTGAGTTCACGACCGAATGCCTCCGGTTCCAGTGCCACCACACGTGCGGCCTCGGCTTCTGGCAAGGTCCAGACAATGGAACTGTGGCCCTCGGCAAACGGCAGCAAGGCCAGCGGACCGGTCGGCAGGAATCGCTGCCATGCCGTGTCCTGGTGTGGCAGACCGGTTTCGACATAAGCCACAACGCCGCGCTGCATATAATCGTGTGCCGATACCGGAATACCGGCCAGGCGGCGCAATGTGGAATCAGCCCCATCGGCTGCTACGGCCAGCCGCGCTTCGATGCGCTGCCCGTCATCCAGACGCAGCCGCACACCTTCATCGTCCTGTTCCATCGACTCGACCCGTGCCGGGCAATGCATGCGCACGCCGGATGCCGGCAGCGCCGCCCACAAGCGATCAACCAACAGGCCGTTTTCCACGATCCAGCCAAGCTGCGGACGGCCCAGGCTATCCGCATCGAAATCCAGTTCGCCACCGCCTGCCGCATCCCACACGCGCATGCGCCGGTAAGGCTGCGTGCGTGCAGCGAGGATGGAGGACCAGACATTGGCCCTCTCCAGCACACCCGCATTGTCCGGGGCAAAGGCAAACACCCGCAGATCCGGATGGGACGCCGACCACGGGGCCGGCTCGCGGCCTTCCACCAGCGCCACGTCCACGCCCAGTCGCGCCAGGATCAACGCACACGCCGCCCCCACCACGCCGCCGCCAACGACGGCCACATCGACTTGTCCACGCCGGCTCATGGGGCCTGCTCCCGGCACATGGCCGGCACGTCGCCACGGAAGCCCATGGCCCCGCCAACCAGCCAGGACTGCAATGAAGGCACCGCATTGGCCGCGGCGAATCCCAGACTGCGCAAGGGACGGAGCAAGGGCGCTGCATTCGCGGTCACGCGTGCCAATCCATCGGAAAACGCCAGCGTACGTTCACGGTCTTCATTGCGCCTAGCGGCATATGCCTGCAACAGAGCAGGGTTGCCAGGATCTTCGGCCTGTCCGGCCACCTCTACCAAGGTAAGCGCATCGCGCAGACCCAGGTTGAAGCCTTGCGCACCGATGGGATGCAGGGTCTGCGCCGCATTGCCCAGCAACACCGCGCGCGGCGCAATGGTCCGCTCGGCCACCACCCGCACGATGGGATAGGCACTGCGTTCGCCACTGGCCAGCAAGCGACCCGTGGCGCGCCAGCCGACCGCTTCCTGCAATCGCGCCAGCCAGGCCGCTTCATCGAGTCCGGCAACGGCCGCTGCCTGATCGGTGTCTACGCCATGCACTACGCCCCAGTGGCGATCGCCACGCGGCAACAGTGCGGTGGGGCCATGATCGCCAAAGCGTTCCCATGCAGTGCCGTCCGGAGTCTTTTCCGCGCGCACCCGGGCCACGAACAGCGTCTGCCGGTAATCATGTCGTGCCGTACCAATGCCCAGCGCATCGCGCACACCGCTGGCGGTGCCATCGGCGGCGACCAGCAGACGGGCCAGGATCGTGTGTTCGCCCTGCGCATCCGCGATACGGACGGCACGTCGTTCCGCATCCACGTCCCCCAGTCCAGTGAACCGCGCGGGACGGTACCGGGTCAGCGACGGCAACTCTGCCAAGCGCGCTTCCAGTGCCTCGCCGAAATCGCGCGCCACCACCACCTGGCCGAACGCCTGGCGTCCGTAATCCGATGCGTCGAGCTTCACCCGCCCGAAATCACCGGCACGGCTGACATGGATGCGCCGGATCATGCCACCCGGGGAACGCAGCTTCACCATCACGCCCAGTGCAGTCAGCGCATTGACGGTGGCCGCGGCAAAACTGAGGTTGCGCTGGTCGAACACGGCCGGCATCGCGCCCTCTGGCGTGGCTTCCACCAGCGCCACATCGCGCCCCTGCATGCCCAGCGCAATGGCCAAGCTGGCCCCGACCAGCCCACCCCCGACAATCACCACGTCATGGTTCGCACTCATCCGCGCATGATACCGGTCCCGCCGGGACATCCGCGGCCCCGCCCACCGGCCCGTCTCCGCTAGAATGCCGGTTCGTCGTCCGGAAGCTGCCGCATGAATGCCACCATCCAACGCAATGCCCTGATCCTTTTCCTGCTGGCCGCACTGATGGTGGCCACTCGCCTGCACCACTTCGCCGCCGTGCCGGATGCCTCATGGGCAGTGTTCTTCGCAGCCGGTTTCTACCTGCGCCGCTGGACGGCCTGGGCCTTCCCGCTGCTGATGCTGCTGGCCGTGGTGGTGGACTACATCGTGATCACCGGCCAAGGCATCAACTTCTGGACCCATTACTGCGTGTCCCCCGGCTACTGGATGCTGGTGCCTGCGTATTTCTCGATGTGGCTGGGCGGCCTGGTCCTTCGCCGTTCCTATCGGGGTGCCAGCCTGCGCGCGCTCGGAATGCTGGCCGTGACGCTGACTGCATCGGTCGCACTCTGCCACCTGTTCTCCCAGGGAGGCTTCTACTGGCTGAGCGACAGCGTGGCCGAACCGACCCTGGCCGGCTGGTGGAAGAACTACACCGACTGGCTCCTGCCCTACCTGCGCGTCACGGCCATTTACGCGGGCTTGATCGCACTGGTGCAGATCGGCGCCGAACAGGTCGTCCGCGTGCGGCATGGCCGCGATGCCGACCAATGGTCGAATTGAGCCGGTACACCGGGCGGACGTAATCTTGGCGGGCGTGGACCACGGTCGCGCCCTGGCAACACGCCCCTCCTGACCCGAGCTGCCGCCCCATGGGAAACCGCCTGTCGAAGATCTACACACGTACCGGTGATGACGGCACCACCGGACTGGGCGACGGCACCCGCGTGGACAAGGACTCCCTGCGCGTCAATGCGTATGGCACCGTGGACGAAGCCAATTCGGCCATCGGCGTGATCCTGGCGGTCGCCACGCTGCCCACGGATGTGCGTGATCTGCTGACCACCGTGCAGCACCAGATGTTCGACCTCGGCGGTGAACTCTGCATCCCCGGCCACGCTGCCATCACGACGAGCGATGTGGATGCGCTCGAGCGCCACTTGGATCACTTCAACGACCCGCTGCCGCCGCTGAAGGATTTCATCCTGCCCGCCGGCGGCGAAGCTGCCGCACGCTGCCATCTGGCCCGCACCATCGTGCGCCGTGCCGAGCGCGAAGCCGTATCCCTGGCCCGGCACGAAAACGTGCGGCCGGAGGCGATCCGCTACCTGAACCGCCTGTCCGACCTGCTGTTCGTGCTGGCCCGGGTTCTTGCCCGCGCCGACGGCCAGGGTGAAGTGCTGTGGAACCACGAGCGCCGCCGGAACTGACATGATCCTGTTCACCCATCCGGCCTGCCTGGAACACGACACCGGCCCCGAGCATCCCGAGCGCCCGCAGCGCCTGCAATGGGTACTGGATGGATTACGGGAAGCCCACGGCGACCTGGAATGGCGCGAGGCCCCGATCGCCAAACTCGGCGAACTGCGCCGCGTGCATGGCGAGGAGCACATCCACACCGTGCTCAACGCGCAATTCGAAGGCCACTGCATGCTGGACACCGATACGGTGATCTGCCCGGCCTCGCGGGCGGCGGCCCTGCGTGCAGCCGGTGCCGGCATCGCCGCCGTGGATGCGGTGATGCACGGCGAAAGCAAGACCGCATTCTGCGCGGTGCGCCCTCCCGGCCATCACGCCACCGCGGATACCGCCATGGGCTTCTGCCTGTTCAACAACGTCGCCGTGGCCGCTGCCCATGCCTGCGACAAGCACGGGCTGGAGCGCGTGGCCATCGTCGATTTCGACGTCCACCACGGCAACGGCACCCAGGCGATCTTCTTCAACGACGCCCGGGTGAGCTACTTCAGCACCCACCAGTCCGGCTCCTACCCCGAATCCGGGAAGCCGCATGAACGTGGCGTCGGCAACATCTTCAATGCATTGTTGCCACCCGGAAGCGGCGGCTTCCGCTTCTGCAACACCTGGGAAGACGACATGCTTCCCGCACTGGATGCGTTCAAACCGCAACTGCTGCTGATCTCCGCCGGCTTCGATGCCCACATGAACGACCCCTTGGCCGACCTGATGGTGGAAACCAGTGATTTCGCATGGCTGACCCGTGAGCTGCGCAAGATTGCCGACCGCCATGCCGATGGGCGGGTGGTTTCCACCCTGGAGGGTGGTTACGACCTGCAGGCATTGCGCGAATGCAGCGTTGCGCACGTAGGCGCGCTGCGCTGAACGTTGTCCGATCAAGTACTTGATGAACCCTGCCCCACATCGGGCAACCCCGCGCATTGCCGGTGTGCCAGCGATGCGTCAAGCTAGCGGCTGATCCCGCCAACTCCCGCCCAGAGCCCGAACCGCGTGCGTCCCAGCCTCCGTCTGCTCCCCTTGTCGATCAGCGCAGCCCTGAGTCTTCCGGCGCTGGCCAGCGACGATATTCCCCACAACTGGGGGTTTTGCGCCGTCCAGGATGCCATCCCGGCTTTCCCTGAGGCAGCGGCACCCGAAGAAGATGTCGATGCCGCCATTTCGCGGTCGTTGCGTGCCGACAGGCCCACCATCATCGAGGGTGACGAACAGGGCGGAACCGACCAGAACATGCTGTTCATCGGTAATGTCTCGTTGCGCCGGGGCGACCAGTTCCTGGGTGCCGACAGCATCAGCTTCAGTCCGGTCAGCGATACCTATCTCGCCGAGGGCAACGTCCGTTACCAGGATGGTGGCCTGCGTGTAGTAGCCGACCGGGCACATGGCGATCAAGGTGCCAATCGCCACCAGATCGACAACATCCGCTACCAGCTGATTTCCCATCGCGGCCACGGCGGCGCGGAAAGCATCGTGATGACCGATGATGCCGGCCAGCTTAACCATGCCACCTACACCACATGCGACCCCGACCAAGCGCATTGGCAACTCCGCGCCCGCCAGATCGATGTCGACATGGAAACCGGCTGGGGCACCGCGCGCGGCGCCACCATCCGGCTTGGCAACGTACCCGTGTTGTACGTGCCTTGGATCAAGTTTCCCACCGATGACCGCCGCCACACCGGCCTGCTGTATCCCGCGATCAGCAACTCCGGCCGCAATGGCTTCGACTATCGGCAACCGATCTACCTGAACCTGGCACCGAACTACGACGCCACGATCACCCCGCGCTACATGAGCAAGCGCGGCGCCTCGTTGTCCACCCAGTTCCGTTACCTGTGGCCCAACGGCAAGGGCACGCTCCAAGCCAACTGGATGCCCAGCGACAAGCTGCTGGAAGAGCATGCACTGGAGCCTGGCTACGATCCCGCCGTCGATCCCGATCCCGAGGACAGCCGTGGTTCGTTCCATTTCACCGGCTCGCACGACATCAACCGCAACTGGCAGGCACGCGCTTCGGTCAACTGGATCAGTGATGCGCGCTATACCGAAGACTTCAGCAGTTCGCTGTCCGGCCTGTCATCCTCGTCCCTGACCAGCACGGTGGGCCTCTATGGCCGCAGCCGTTACTGGAGCGCCGGACTGATGGCCGACACCTGGGTGCTGGCCGACCACACGATGAGCGAGCTCTCGCTGCCCTACAACCGCCTTCCCAGGCTCTACATGAACTGGGAACAGCCCTTCGGCAATGTGTTCCGGGCAGGCTCGCAGGCCGAAACCGTACGCTTCCAGCATGATCGTCGGGGTGATGGCAGCCGCCTGGACCTGAAGCCCTACATTTCCATGCCATTGCAAGGTGCCTCCTGGTACCTCAACCCCACCCTGGCCTGGCGCTACACGGGGTATGAGCTCGAGGACGATCTGGCCGCCTCCATGCCTGGGGGCGACACCTCGCCCTCACGCAGCCTGCCCATCACCACGGTGGACGCTGGTCTGTTCTTCGATCGCGAAACCGATATCGGCGGCGAAAGCTTCCTGCATACATTGGAACCCCGACTGTTCTACCTGAACGTGCCGTACCGGGACCAGAATGGCCTGCCCCTGTTCGATACCCGGCCCTTCACGTTCAGCTGGGGCCAATTGTTCCGCGACAACCGCTACTCGGGCCCGGATCGGCAGACTGATGCCAACCAGCTGACCCTGGCCCTCAGCACGCGCTTGCTGCGCCATCGCGACGGTCGTGAGAAGTTTTCCGCCAGCCTCGGCCAGATCACCTATTTCGAAGACTCGCGCGTGGTGGCCCCCGGCGAAATCCCGGTGGAGCAAGGCCGTTCCGCCTGGATCGCGGATGGCAACTACGCCATCAACGACCGCTGGACGCTGGGCACAAGCTACCAGTGGGACCCCAAGTTCCGGCGCCAGGATCTGGTCAGCGTGCGCAGCCGTTACCTGATCGGCAACGACGGCATCATCAACCTGACCTATCGCAACCGCCGCGACTTGCTGGAACAGGCTGACCTGTCGTTCCTTTACCCGATTTCCTCCTCGTGGAGCGCGGTAGGCCGTTATTACTACTCCCTCCAGGACAACCAGATCCTCGAGGGCATCGCCGGCCTGCAATGGGAAAGCTGCTGCCTGGCCGTGCG
>JBQGFJ010000185.1:0-3240 GCA_052040085.1 Pseudoxanthomonas sp. | reverse complement strand
ACTTCCCGTGGACTGGCGGGATGGCGGCAGGCGGTGGTCGCCGCGGAGTCCTGCGATTGCGGCGTGTTCCGCGGACAGGCGGTACAGGTAGTTGGAGGGATGGTGGCAACGGCGACGATCAAGGCGTGGTCAAAGCGGCCTGCCTGATCAGGTTGGTGGGGGAAGCCTCATGAATGGCTGCAGTGGGATGCGGCCATGTGGGCCCACGGGCCACGTCCCTGACTCAGGGAAGCTGCCATGCATGCTTGAGTCGCGTGTATTCGGCTTCGGGCAACAATACGAAGACAGGTTTTGCCTCCGGCTTCAGCCATGCAAGCGCGGCTTGCATGGTGGACGGCGACATGGCGGTACAGCCCGCAGTCGTTTCGCCTGGCTGGCGCCACAAGTGCGCGAAGATGCAGCTGCCGGCACCGGGAATATTGTCGGGGTTGTGCAGGATTACCCAGCCTTCCTGGTAGCGCGGGTCGCCGTTTTTATGCAGGTCCAGCCGCATGGGTTCGGTGGAACCTTCCACGGCGTCCTGGCCAACCACGTTGCTGTCGACGATGCGGTTGTAGTGTGGCGAGGCGGGTACGTCCATGCAGTAACTGGATGCCTGCATGGCCTGGTAGGGCAGGGTGGTATCGGCCGTGGTGGCGTAGCCGAACGCGTCACCCAAGGCAAATACGCCGGCGGGAGAACGGCCATCACCTTCGCGCTTTTGTGGTCCATTGGTCTGCGCTGGGTGCAGGCCCAGTCCCCAGGCGGCACCGGACCGGCCAACACTGATGGCAGTGGTGTCCCCGACGGCATGCCATGCATCGCCGGTACGCTCGAACTTCTGCAAGGTACCGTCAGTGGAATCCCAGCCGGGCGTGACCACCACGATCATTTGTGTCGCATCATGCCAAGGCAAGGCGGTATCGAGGGTTGCCGCGGAGAGGGACGGCGGGAGCGCGATCATGGCAAGTGCAAGCCAGCGTGAGGCAAAAGGCATCGAGGGCATGGTGTCTCCGGGGGTCACGATTCCAGCATCTGGTTGATCCGCTCCAGGTTGATGTTCAACTGGCGATGGCGGTCGGGGCTCGCTTGGCACAACAGGACGTACAGGAAGTCCAACAGGTATTGCAGCGAAGAGCGATACAGCAATTGCTCCACGTGCGGTGCAGGATTGTGTGCGGAGACCACCAGCGATGCATCGGCGTGGGCACGCAGCGGGTTGGCGGTGTAGCGGGTGATCGAAACCACCTTGCCTTCGCAGGCCTGGAATTGCCGGCTGATCTGGGAAAGCTGGGGCAACTGCCCGAACTCGGAGAACATCAGCAAGACATCGCCGGGCCGGGCTGCCGACAGGTTCGCCATCATCAGGATGGGGTCGGAATGGTGAACGGTGAGCACGTCCAGCAGTGAGAGCCGCATGGCGAACTCGCGGGCGAACAGGCCATCATCGCCCAGGCCGCAGACGAAGACCTTGCCGGCTCCGTCGATCATGCCGACGATGGCCTCGATGGATTCCCGTGGATTGAGCAGCTGGGTTTCTTCCATGGCCGCGGACTTGCTGCGCCAGAGATCTTCCTGAAGCCGGGTGTAGTCGTCCAGGTTGGATACGGGCTGCGTGGGGGGGGCGGGCTCGGTCCCGCCCATGCGGGCCACGGCGGCGCCGATCGAGAACTTCAGGTCCGGATAGCCCTTGAAACCGAATTTCTGGCTGAACTTGACCACGCTGGATTGGCTGATGCCCAGCGCGCTGGCCAATTGCTGCGATGAGTAGTCACGCAGCAGGTGGGCGTTGTCGAGGATGAAGTCCGCGATGCGGCGCTCGATGGCGGACATGCGATCACGTTCGGAGCGGATTTTCACCAGTGGCGGCACGGTGCGGTCCTCGCTTGCGGCAAATGGTTCGATGGCAACCGGAACAGGAGGCCATCCGGCCACTCAGGTCCCGATCAGTTCCAGCCCCTTGATTTCCTGTATGCCAAGGCCGGGCGCGTCCGAGATGGTGATCTCCGATTCATTGAAGTTGACGCCACCCACCACCGGATTGAATTGCGCCAGCGAAGGTCCGTCAAGATCCACCTTGGTGATGATGGCGGATTTCGCTGCCGCCAGGTGTACCGCGGCGGCCACGCTGATGCTGGATTCGATCATGCAGCCGATCATGCAGGGTACGCCGTACAGCGCGGCTATGTCGGCTACGCGGATAGCGTTGGAAATGCCGCCGGTCTTCATCAGTTTGATGTTGATGATGTCGGCGGCGCGGCGCTGGATCAGGTCGATCACCTGCGCGGGGTTGAACACGCTCTCATCGGCCATTACCGGGGTGTGCACGCGGTCGGTCACGTACTTCAGGCCATCGATGTCGGTGGCATGCACGGGCTGCTCCAGCAGCTCCAGCACCACGCCGGCGTCTTCTAGTGCGCGCATCGCGTACACCGCCTGTTTTGGCGTCCAGCCCTGGTTGGCGTCCAGCCGCAGCAGTGCGCGGCCTTCCACGGCGGCATGGATGGCCTTGACCCGTTCGATGTCCAGGCCGATGTCCTTGCCTACCTTGATCTTCAGTGACTCGAAGCCGCGCTCCAGAGCCGAAAGGGAATCGGCCACCATCTTGTCGATGTAGTCCACGCTGATGGTGATGTCGGTGGTGATGACCGGGTCGCCGCCCCCGAGCATGCGGTAGAGCGGTGCGTTGTACGACTGGGCCCACAGGTCGTAGATGGCGATTTCCACCGCGGCCTTGGCGCTGGTGCTGCGTTCCAGCGAAGACTGGATCAGGCCGATGATGCGGTTGAGGTTGGCGATGTCCTGACCGATCAGGCGTGGTTTGATGACCGTGTCAATGGCGGCGATGATGGAGCCATGGGTGTCGCCGGTGATGAGTGCGGTGGGTGCTGCTTCGCCGTAGCCAACGTTGCCAGTGTCGGTCTCGACGATGACCACGATGTCTTCCACGGTATCCACCGTGCGCAAGGCGGTCTTGAACGGGGTCTTGAGCGGCACGCGCAGCATGCCAAGACGGATGTCGGTGATCTTCATGGATGGCCTTCGGAAGGAATGCGTTGGATGCGGGTGATGCGATCGATGAATGGTTCGCCGCTGCCCAGCAGGAGGGGTTCAAGGGGGGTCACGGCCACGGCGTTGATGTGCGCACGGTGCAGTGTCCCGTCGGTGTCGCGGTAGCTGGCGCCCGCTGTGTCGTGGATCACCCAGGTCTGGCCCTTGTCATGGCCGATCACCATCATCACGTGGCCGGGAATGTAGACC
>JBQGFJ010000184.1:0-5185 GCA_052040085.1 Pseudoxanthomonas sp. | reverse complement strand
TAGAACGGCAGGCGCTGCAGGAACTCGGCGAAGGCCGCCTGCACGCGGGCGAAGTCGTTGCCGTAGTTCTCCAGGTGATCGGCATCGATGTTGGTGATGACCGCGATCAGCGGATTCAGGCGCAGGAAGCTGCCGTCGCTCTCGTCGGCCTCGGCCACCAGCCACTGGCCGTCGCCGAGCTTGGCGTTGGCGCCGGCCGAGAGCAGCTGGCCGCCGATGACATAGGTCGGGTCCAGGCCGCCCTCGCTGAGCACCGCGGCGGTCAGCGAGGTGGTGGTGGTCTTGCCGTGCGTGCCGGCCACGGCGATGCCGCGGCGGAAGCGCATCAGCTCGGCCAGCATCATCGCGCGCGGCACGATCGGGATGCGCTGGCTGCGCGCCTCCATCAGCTCGGGGTTGTCGGCCTTGATCGCGCTGGAGACGACCACGCAGTCGGTGCCCAGCACGTTGGAGGCGTTGTGGCCGCGCATCACGCGCGCGCCGAGCGAGGCCAGGCGCCGGGTCGCCGCGTTCTCCGACGCATCCGAACCGGAGACCTCGTAGCCCAGCGTGCACAGCACCTCGGCGATGCCGCTCATGCCAGAGCCGCCGATGCCGACGAAATGCACTCGACGAATGGCCTGCGCCAGGTTGCCGGTGTTCTGCAGCCGGCGTTCACGCGCCGCGGAAATCATGCGGCTTCCTCCAGGATTACATCGGCGATGCGCTCGGCGGCATCGGGTTTGGCGAGCGTGCGTGCCGCCATCGCCATCGACAGGCGGCGTGCGGGATCCGTCGCCAGTGCCCGCAACACATCGCGCAGACGTGGTGCGAGGTCTTCGCCCTGCTTCAGCAGCACGGCGGCATCATGTTCCACCAGGTATTCGGCATTGCGGGTCTGGTGGTCGTCCACTGCCTGCGGGAACGGCACCAGCACACTGCCCAGACCAGCCGCACACAGTTCGGCCAGCGTCGAAGCGCCCGAGCGACAGACCACCACATCGGCCCAGGCATACGCCGCGGCCATGTCGGTGATGAAGGTTTCCACACTCGCATCGACGCCCGCATCGGCATACGCGCGCAGGGCTTCCGCGTGCATCTTTTCGCCACACTGGTGGCGCACGTCGATGGCGACGTCACCCTTCAATGCGGCCAGCGCTTCCGGCACGGCCAGGTTCAAGCCGCGTGCGCCTTGGCTGCCACCCAGCACCAGCAGGCGCAACGGACCCTCGCGCCCGGCCATACGCACGGAAGGTTCGGACAGCGCGGCGATCACGCTGCGCACCGGATTGCCCACGTGTTCCTCGCGTGCAGGGAAAGCACCGGGGAAGCCCGTCAGCACGCGACGCGAGAAACGCGCCAGCACGCGATTGGTGAATCCCGGCGCACGGTTCTGCTCATGCACCAGCAACGGCGTACCCATCAAGCGCGCCGCCATGCCGCCCGGGCCAGCGGCGAAACCGCCAAAGCTGACCACCGCACGCGGCGCGCGGCGGCGCAGGACGAAACCGGCCGCACGGATGGCACGCATGACACGCACCGGTGCACCCAGCAGCGCCAACGTGCCCTTGCCGCGCAAACCGCTGATAGCGATGGTGTCCAGTTCGATTCCGTGTTCCGGCACCAGACGGGTTTCCATGGCGCCTTCCGCACCCAGCCACACCACCGGCACGTTGCGCGCGCGCAGCACGTCGGCCACGGCCAGCGCGGGGAAGATATGGCCACCGGTACCGCCGGCCAGGATCATCACGGATGCCTTTTGAGTCCCCGCACAAGGATGTGCGGGCTCTTGCGAGGGATTCGCATGAATATTCATACGAGCCTCTCGAAGGTTGGTTCGATGCGCGACTGCAGCCGGCTGGTACCGCGCGCCGGCGTTGCTTCGCGGGCAGGTGCCGATGCCACCGGCGCCACCGCCGGTGCTGCCACTGCATCCGCCGTCGCAGCCGGTGCGGGTACGGCTTCACCACGCACCAGCGCCACCTGTTTCTCAGCACGGTTCAGTTCGTACGACACCCGCAGCAACAGGCCCAAGGCCACGCACGTCATCAATACGCTGGAGCCGCCCGAAGAAATCAGCGGCAAGGTCAAACCCTTGGTCGGCAGCAGGCCGAGGTTCACGCCGATGGAAACGAAACTTTGCAAGCCGATCCACAAGGCAATGCCGAAGGCGATGTAACCCGCGAAGTGGCGACGCATCTCCACGCAGCGATAGCCGACCCAGAACGCACGCCCCACCAGCACCGCGAACAATCCGATCACGATGCAGACGCCGAAGAACCCAAGCTCCTCGCCGATCACCGAGAAGATGAAGTCGGTATGCGCTTCCGGCAGGTAGTTCAACTTCTGCACCGAGCCACCCAGGCCCACGCCGGTCCACTCGCCACGGCCCAGCGCCATCAGCGCGTTGCTCAACTGGTAACCGGAACCCAACTGGTCCTGCCACGGATCCAGGAACGAGGTCAGGCGGCGCACGCGGTAGGGTTCCAGGATCGCGATGAAGGCGAACACCGGCAGGCCGATCACGATCGGCATCGACATGCGTGGCAGGTTCACCCCGCCCAGCACCAGCATACCGGCGGTGATGGCCAGCAACAGCGTGGCCGAACCGAAATCCGGTTGCAGCAACAGCAGTGCCACCAGTGCCACCGCCACGCCCAAAGGCTTCAGCATCGCCGGCCAAGTCGCGTTGACTTCATCGCGGAAACGCACCAGGTAACTGGCCAGCCACACGATGTAGATCACCTTCACCGCTTCCACTACCTGGAAGTTGGACACCCCCAGATTGATCCAGCGCCGCGCACCGTTCACGGTGTGGCCCAATCCCGGCACGTAGACCATCAGCAGCAAGCCGAAGCAGGCCAGCAGCAGCAACTGGTTGTAGCGCTCGACGAACTTCAGTTCGGTGCGCATCACCACCAGTGCCAGGCCAATGCCCACCACCAGGAAGATCAGGTGGCGGATCAGGTAATACATCGGGTCGCTGCCCAGCGCGATGGAGCTGGACGCCACCATCACCACGCCGATGCAGGCGAGCGCCAGCGCCGAGCCGATCAACCACGGATCGAAGCGGCCATCGATGGCATCCAGTCGCGTGGCTTGGCGGTGCATGTCGTTCATCAGCGCACCTTCAACGTGGCAAGGCCGATCAGCACCAGCACCACCGAGATGATCCAGAAGCGCACGATCACGCGTGGCTCGGGCCAGCCTTTCAGTTCGAAATGGTGGTGGATGGGCGCCATCCGGAACACGCGCTTCCCGGTGAGTTTGAACGACGCCACCTGGATCATCACCGAGAGGGTTTCGATGACGAAGATGCCGCCCATGATCACCAGCACCAGTTCCTGGCGCACGATCACCGCGATGGTGCCCAGCACCGCACCCAGCGCCAACGCGCCTATGTCACCCATGAAGACCATGGCCGGATAGGTGTTGAACCACAGGAAGCCCAGCCCCGCACCGCCAATCGCCGCGCAGATGATGATCAATTCGCCCGCGCCCGGTACCGGCGGAATCTGCAGGTAGCGCGCGAATTCGGCATGGCCGGAGGCATACGCAAACACGGCCAGGCCACCGGCGACCAGCACGGTGGGCATGATCGCCAGGCCATCCAGGCCATCGGTCAGGTTGACCGCGTTGGAGAAGCCGACGATCCAGAAATACGCGATGGCCACGAAGCTGATGCCGGCCAGCGGCAAGGCCACCGACTTGAACAGCGGCACGTAGAACGTGGTGGCGGCCGGCACGTCGGCATAGAGATACAGGTACAGGCCGGCGGCGAGTCCGCAGATCGACTGCAACAGGTATTTCCAGCGCGACTTCAGGCCGTTCGGATCGCGGCGGACAATCTTGATCCAGTCGTCGTACCAGCCGATGGCACCGAAAACCAGCATCACTCCCAGCACCGTCCATACGTACTTGTTACGCAGGTCACCCCACATCAGCACGGACAGCAGGATGGTGATCAGGATCAGCGCACCGCCCATGGTGGGCGTGCCGGCCTTGGAGAAGTGCGATTGCGGACCGTCCTGACGGATCGGCTGCCCTCCCTTCAACTGTCCGAGACGACGGATCACCGCCGGCCCCAGCCACAGCGACAGGAACAATGCGGTCAACGCGGCCAGGATGGCGCGGAAGGTCAGGTAAGCGAACAGCCCGAAGAAATCCTCCAGGCCCTGCAACCAGCGCGCAAGTTCAAGCAACATGCAATGCGTCCCCCTTTTTATCCAGCAACGCACTCACGATGCGATCCATGGCACTGCCACGGGATCCCTTCACCAGCAGCCTTGCAGGCGCGGTTCCAGTAGCACCGGCGATATCGAGGCGAAGCGCTTTTGCCAATTCGGCATGGCTGGTGAACACCCGCCCGCCATCGCCGAACGCCTGCGCCGCCGCCGCGCTCAACGCACCCAGCGCATACAGGCGACTGATGCCGGCTGTCTTCGCGCGTCGCCCGGCTTCGGCATGCAGTGCCTCGCCTTCCGGACCCAGCTCGCGCATGTCGCCCAGTACCAGCCAGGCTTCTCCGCCACCCATCGCCAACGTATCGATGGCTGCGGCCAGCGAAGCAGGATTGGCGTTGTAGCTGTCGTCGATCAGCACCACGTCACGCGCCAGCGTGTGTGCCACCTGCCGGCCGGCTACCGGACGCGCAGCCTCCAGGCCATCGGCAATGATGGCCAGCGGCACGCCGCAGGCCAGTGCAATGGCGGTGGCGGCCAGTGCATTCATCACGTTGTGCCGGCCCGGCAACGTCAGCCGCACCGGGAGTTCACCCTGCGCCGTGAGCAGTTGGAAGCGCGAGCCCTCGGCCATCGTCACCACGCTTCGCGCCGTCACGTCGGCATTGCTGTCCAGGCCGAAGCGAATGACCCGCCGGCCGGCCGCGCGCTGCACGAAATACTCGGCGAAGGCATCGTCGGCATTGACCACGGCCACGCCATCGGCCGCAAGCGCTTCAAGGATCGCGCCCTTGGTTTCGGCCACGCCGGTCAGCGTGCCCATGCGCTCCAGGTGCGCGGGCGCGATGTTGTTCACCAGCGCGACATCCGGCTGCACGATGCTGGTCAGGTAAGCGATGTCACCCGGCTTGCCAGCGCCCATTTCGTAGATAGCGAATTCGGCGTCTTCCGGCGCATCGATCACTGCCAGCGGCAGGCCGACTTCGTTGTTGAAGTTGCCCGGATTCGCATAGGTCTGGCCAGCG
>JBQGFJ010000183.1:0-5195 GCA_052040085.1 Pseudoxanthomonas sp. | reverse complement strand
AGTTCGTCTTGATCACGCTCCAGCAGTTCCAGCGCCACGCCGCTGAAGGCAATAACCGCATCCCCGTTGTCCGCGAAGTGCTGTCCGACCTGGACACGCCGCTTTCGGTTTACCTGAAGCTCGCCGACGCACCGCATACCTATCTGCTCGAATCCGTGGAAGGCGGCGAACGTTTCGGCCGCTACTCCATCATCGGCCTGCCGGCGAAGCGGGTGATCACGTTCCGTGGCAACACCCTGGAAATCCGCGAGGGCGATGTACGGGTTGAAACCCGCGAAGTGGAGGATCCTTTTGCCGAAGTGGAGGCGCTGCGTGCTGCCTATTCGGTGCCGAAGCTGGAAGGCTTGCCCGGTTTCACCGGCGGGCTGGTGGGCTGGTTCGGTTTCGAGTGCATCGGCTACATCGAGTCGCGTCTGGCCGGCGGCGACAAGCGTGACGAACTGGGGACCCCGGACATCCTGTTGATGCTGTCCGAGGAAGTCGCCGTGTTCGACAACCTCAAGGGCCGCCTGTACCTGATCGTGCATGCGGACCCGGCCGAGGAGCGGGCGTGGGAACGCGCGCAGGCACGCCTGGATGAATTGACGGCGAAGCTGCGACAGCCCGGTGCCGGTTACCCCGAGCCGATCACGCGCGATGTGCTGGACGAGAGCCACTTCGTCTCAGGCTTCACCCGCGAAGGCTTCATCGAGGCGGTGGAGAAATCGAAGGAATACATCCGCGCCGGCGACATCTTCCAGGTGGTGTTGAGCCAGCGCCTGAGCGTGCCGTTCAATGCGCGCCCGGTGGATGTGTATCGGGCACTGCGTGCGCTGAATCCTTCCCCGTACATGTACTTCCTGGATGTCGGTGACGTGCAGGTGGTCGGTTCTTCGCCGGAGATCCTGGTGCGATTGCAGGACGGTGAAGTCACCGTGCGCCCCATCGCCGGTACCCGGCCGCGTGGCAGGACGCATGACGAAGACCTGGCGCTGGAAGCCGAGCTGCTGGCCGATCCCAAGGAACGTGCCGAACACCTGATGCTCATCGATCTGGGCCGCAATGATGCGGGGCGGGTGTCCAAGGCCGGTACGGTGCAAGTGGGCGAGCGCTTCGTGATCGAACGCTACAGCCACGTCATGCATATCGTCAGCGAAGTCACCGGCCAACTGCTTCCCGGCCTCAGTTATGCCGACGTGTTGCGCGCCACGTTCCCGGCCGGCACGGTCAGCGGTGCGCCAAAGATCCGTGCGCTGGAAGTGATCCGTGAACTGGAACCGATCAAGCGCAATGTGTATGCCGGCAGCATCGGTTATCTCGGCTGGCATGGCGATGCGGATACCGCCATTGCCATCCGTACCGCCGTGATCAAGGATGGCCGCCTGCACGTGCAGGCCGGTGCCGGCATCGTCTACGACTCGGACCCGGAAAAGGAATGGGACGAGACGATGAACAAGGGGCGCGCGCTGTTCCGCGCGGTGGCCGAAGCGGCGAAGGGCCTGTGAGGAACCTCCCATGCTGTTGATGATCGACAATTACGATAGTTTTACTTGGAACCTTGTGCAGTACCTGCAAGCGCTGGGGACCGAGGTGAAAGTGGTGCGCAACGATGCGCTGACGGTGGACGAAATTGAACGTCTTGCGCCCGAACGCATCGTGATTTCACCGGGGCCGTGCACGCCGAACGAAGCGGGCGTGTCACTGGAGGTGATTGAACGGCTGGGGCAATCCACGCCCATCCTGGGGGTGTGCCTGGGCCACCAGAGCATCGGCCAGGCGTATGGCGGCAACGTCATCCGGGCTGGACGGATCATGCACGGCAAGACCTCGCACATCCGTCATGAAGGCAAGGGCGTGTTCGCCGGCCTTCCGGACAGCTACGAAGCCACTCGCTACCACTCGCTGGTGGTGGAGCGCGGAAGCTTGCCTCAGGCACTGGAAATTACTGCCTGGACGGAGAACGAGGACGGCAGCTTCGAGGAAATCATGGGCCTGCGCCATCGTGAGTTCCCGGTGGAAGGTGTGCAATTCCATCCCGAATCCATCCTGACCGAGCACGGCCACGCGCTGCTGAAGAATTTCCTGGAGCGCTGAGGTGTCCGGGCTCGAAAAACTCTACGTGGTAATGCTGGGCGGGACCCATCCCAAGGCCAGGATCGAGTTGCACGACGTGGTGTTCGCCATCGGTGACACGCTTGAATCCACCTATCCGCAGCTTCGCGAGCAGTGGTTCGGTGAACCGCGTGGCGCGCACGTGGATTCATGGATGGAGGTGGATGGCGTGGAAGACTGGCAGGTCCGGTTCTCCGACGTGCCGCCGCCCGCGGATGCCCCGCGTCTTTTCTTCATCAACCTTGGCGGCTACGAAAAAGGCGTATTCGGCGAGTCCCACCGCTATCTGCTGGTGGTCGCGGCGGATGCGGCCGAAGCCAAGCGAAAAGGCAAGGCGCAGGCTGGTACGGGCTGGATGCTGCCGCACAAGGATGCCTTGTACGACGTGGATGATTGTCTTCCAGTGGACGCCGCTGGCGGCCGCCATGTGGTGCTGGTCGAAGGCCGGCACCACGGTATTGCGTACCATAGCGACTATCTGGTTATCTCCTGACAGCTGTTCCGAAGCCGACATGCCCATTACTCCGCAAGAAGCCCTGCAACGCACCATCGAGCATCGCGAGATCTTCCATGACGAGATGGTGGAGCTGATGCGCCAGATCATGCGCGGTGATGTATCGCCGGTGATGACCTCGGCCATCCTCACTGGCCTGCGGGTCAAGAAGGAAACCATCGGCGAAATCGCCGGGGCAGCCACGGTGATGCGCGAATTCTCGCGCACCGTGGAGGTGGCGGATCGCACGCACCTGGTCGATATCGTGGGAACCGGTGGCGATGGTTCGCACACCTTCAATATTTCCACGTGCTCCATGTTCGTGGCCGCGGCGGCGGGTGCGCGGGTCGCCAAGCATGGCAATCGCAGCGTTTCCTCCAAGTCCGGCAGTGCCGATGTGCTGGAATCGCTGGGTGCGGCCATCGAACTGCAGCCGGAGCAGGTGGCGAACTCCATCGCGCAGTGTGGCATCGGCTTCATGTTTGCCCCCATCCACCACCCATCCATGAAGGCTGTGGCGCCGGTGCGGCGTGAAATGGGTGTGCGCACGATCTTCAACATCCTGGGGCCGCTGACCAACCCGGCCGGTGCCTCCAGCATCCTGATGGGCGTGTTCCATCCCGATCTGGTGGGTATCCAGGCGCGTGCCCTGCACGAATTGGGGGCGGAGCGCGCGCTGGTGGTGTGGGGCCGTGATGGCATGGACGAACTGTCTCTGGGCGCTGGCACGTTGGTCGGCGAACTGCGCGATGGCGTGGTGCGCGAGTACGAACTGCACCCCGAGGATTTCGACATTGCCATGTCGGCCAGCCGCAACCTGCGCGTGGCCGATGCCGCGGAATCGAAGGCCATGTTGCTCGGTGTGCTGGACAACAAGCCAGGCCCGGCCCGCGAGATCGTGGTCCTTAACACGGGGGCGGCACTGTACGTGGCCGGTGTGGCGGACAGCATCGAGCACGGCATTGCACTGGCGCGTGATGCGATTGCCAGCGGCAAGGCGCTGGAACGGCTGCAGGCGTTCGTTTCCACCACGCAACAGCTTGGGAAAGGCGCATGAGCGACATCCTCGACACCATCCTGGCCCGCAAGGTGGAGGAGATCGCCGAGTGCAGTGCGCGGGTGCCGCTGGCGGAACTGAAAGCGCGCATCGTGGATGCCTCGCCGGTGCGTGGCTTTGCCGATGCGTTGAAACAGGCAGTGGCGCGCGGCGAGCCCGCCGTGATTGCCGAAGTGAAGAAAGCCAGTCCTTCCAAGGGTGTGATCCGGCCGGATTTCCGTCCCGACGAGATCGCGATGAGCTACGAGTTCGGTGGCGCAAGTTGCCTCTCCGTACTCACCGACGTGGATTTCTTCCAGGGTGCGGACCGTTACCTGCAACAGGCGCGTGAGGCCTGCACGCTGCCGGTGCTGCGCAAGGACTTCACCATCGATCCCTACCAGGTTTACGAGGCGCGCGTGCTGGGGGCGGATTGCATCCTGCTGATTGCCGCCGCCCTGGATGACCAACAGTTGGCCGAACTGGCGGATCTGGCCATGGGGCTGGATATGGACGTGCTGGTGGAAGTGCATGACATCGATGAGCTGGAGCGTGCCTTGCAGGTGCCTGCACCCTTGGTGGGCATCAACAACCGCAACCTGCGCACGTTCGAGGTTTCGCTGGAGACCACGCTGTCGATGAAGGACGCAGTGCCGCGGGATCGCCTGCTGGTGACCGAAAGCGGCATCCTCGCGCCGGAAGACGTGACGCGGATGCGCAATGCCGGGGTCGATGCCTTCCTGGTGGGCGAAGCTTTCATGCGCGCCGATGAGCCGGGCGAGGCACTGCATCGGCTATTCTTCAGCGCATGAGTGATGCGTCTTATCCCCGGCCCCGGCCGGATGCACCGCTGGTGGTGTTCGATTTCGATCACACGCTGTACGACGGCGATTCCGGTGGCCATCTGGTCATGTGGCTGATCCGGCGCAGCCTGTGGCGGACCCTGTTCGCGCTGCTGGCTTCGCCCGTGCTGGGCCCGATGGTGGCTTTCCTGCGCACGCGGCGTTATGGCGTGTCCGGCTACATCTGGATCGGCACCTTCGGCCTGCATGGACGGCGTGGCTTCGACTCCTTGATAGACCGCTACGTGCTGGAACACCAGGATGAAATACGCCAGCGGCTGCTGCCGGTGGCGCTGGACGTGTTCCGCAAGCATCGGCTGGACGGTGATCGGGTAGTGGTGGCCACGGGCGCGCCGCCGGAGCTGGCACGTGCCATCCTGGCCTTCGTAGCCCACGAAGACGTGCCGGTCATCGGTACTGCGGTCGGGCCGCGTTTCGGGTCGATGATCGCCACCCGGCACTGCCACAACGAAGAGAAGATGCGCATGTTGCGCGAGCGCGGCTACGGTGAAATTGAGGTCGCTTATTCGGACAGCAGCGCGGATTTGCCATTGCTCAAAGCGGCGCGATCACCGGTGGTGGTCAATCCCAAGCGTGGCAGGATCGAGATGTTCCGGCAGGTGCTACCGTCAGGTACACCCATCCTCAATTGGGGATGCCAGTCGCGCGGTGGCGATCCGGCCTAGTTGCGATCCGCCATGCGGCCTTCCTTCTGGAGGAGAGCGTCCCTTGG
>JBQGFJ010000182.1:0-5232 GCA_052040085.1 Pseudoxanthomonas sp. | reverse complement strand
CACCTCCGCTTTTACTCACTTCTCACTCCTCTCCACTCACTCCTCGCTCTTAACCACTCACTCCTCGCCTCAAGGCTTAGGCCCCTGCCCTTCATTGTCTTCCCATTTCAACACCTTGCGGGTGACGAAGCGGTACACCGGCTTGCCGGTGCGGAACCACAGGTCACGCAGCCAGGAGTGGCGCTTGAGCAGCTTCCACTCCACCGGAGTAACGGCGTCGCGGCAGTAGGTGCGCTTGTGCTTCAGCAGGTGGCGCAGGTCCTCTCGTGCCAGCAGTCTCATCCAGCGTGAGCGCGGGCGGCCACACACCGCCAACTGGAAATCGATCAATGCGGGACGGCCATCAGCCAGCACCAACCAGTTGGCTTCCTTGGCCAGGTCGTTGTGGGCGAGGCCCCGGCGGTGCACTTCCTGCAACAACCTGCGGGCGGCGCGGAAATACGCCACGTCGCCGTGCGGAGGCGACTGGTACATCGCCTTGCCTTCCATGTAACTGCGGTCAAGCCGTTTGCCATCCCAGGCCAACAGTTGCGGCACGTCGCGCATGCCGGCGATGCGCTGCAGGGCACGTGCTTCGCGGCGGGCCAGCCGCCAGGCAGGGAACCGCAGCCACCACGGGGTTGCGGACAGATCCCGGCGGATGAACAGCCCGCGCGCATCGCGCATCAAGGCAATGCGCCCGAAGCTGTCGGCCTTGAGGGCGGTGATTTCTTCCATTGCGGTCGTTTCCATCCATGCAAGTCTAAGAACCTATTCACGATCTGTCGCGAGCGCAGGTGGATGGCGTGTGGTGGAGCACAGAAAGCGCAATGTACAGGTGATGAGCATTTGCTGCCGCCCTCCCTGGCGGCAGCCCTGCGGGCCAGCGCCACGCGCTGTCCAACACCGCTCCAGGCGATGTTGTCGAGCACCGCAGGCGCGTCATCCGGCAAGCGCAACAAGATCGTGAACAGGTTCTGAGCCGGCACGGGCATTTCGGCGGCCGCCACCCCGGGCCATTTATAATCCCGCCGATGGAAGACTCATGGATCGACGCCCTGCTGGCCTGGATCGGTGCACATCCGGTGGCAGCCGGGGCAGTGATCTTTGCCATTGCCTTCTGCGATGCGGTGATCGTACTGGGTGCCATCGTGCCGGCGCTGCCACTGTTGTTCGCCGTGGGCGTCTTGATCGGCATGGGCGAACTCTCCGGCCCGTATGCCTTGGCCTGCGCCGCCGCGGGCGCCTTCATCGGTGACGCGATCAGCTTCTGGATCGGGTGGCGCTGGGGACCCCAGCTACGCCAATCCTGGCCGTTCAGCCGTTATCCGCAGTTCCTCAACCAGGGCGAAGCCCTGTTCCGGCGCAATGCCTTCAAGAGCATCCTGATCGCCCGTTACGTGGGTGCCATCCGGCCGTTCGTGCCAGCCGTGGCAGGCATGATGAAGATGCCGATCAGGCGTTACGCCATGGCCAGCGGCATTGCCGCGCTGTCATGGGCGGTGCTGTTCCTGCTGCCGGGCTGGGTGCTGGGCCAGGCCTACGAAGCGGTGGCGGCCGTGGCGGGACGTTTGGCGCTGGTGTTGGGCTTGCTGGTGCTGCTGGTCGCCGGGGTTTGGGCCATCGTGCTGTATTGCTACCGCTGGTTCGCCGACAACGCCGATGCCCTGTTGGCGCGCGCACTGGACTGGTCCCACAAACATCCGGTACTGGGCCGCTACTCGGTGGCGGTATTCGACCCGAACCATCGTGAATCGGTCTCGCTGGCCCTGCTCGCCCTCCTGCTGCTGGGCATTGGCTGGCTGTGGTTCTTCTTCCTGATGATGGTGATCGGCAGCGGCGAGCCACTGGGCATGGACCTGTTCGTCCACGAATTCATGCTGACGCTGCGCAATCCGCTGGCCGATTACCCGATGGCCGCGCTGGCCTCGCTGGGCGATGCCCAGGTGCTGGTGCCGGCGGCCGCCTTGGCACTGCTGTACCTGATGTGGCGCAAACGCTGGATGGCCGCCATGCACTGGCTGGCAGCCTTGGCCTTCGGCCTGGCCCTCACCGCCTTGCTGGGTGCGGCCGTGGACATTCCCAAGCCACCTTCGGTCAGCAGCGGGTTCGGATTCCCGTCCATCGCAGTGACCATGACCACGATCACCTTCGGTTTCTTCGCCGTGCTGATCGCGCGCGAATTGCCGGGACGCAACCGGGTATGGCCCTACCTGCTGTCCGGCGTGGTGGTGGCACTGATCGGCTTCTCGCGCCTGTACCTGGGCGCACACTGGCTGAGCGACGTGGTCGGCGGCATGTTGTTCGGCATTGTCTGGCTGTTGATCCTGGGCATCGCCTACCGCCGCCGCACCACGCGCTCGTTCTGGATGAAACCGATCGCCTGGCTGTTCTATGGCACCTTCACCGTCGCTGCCTTGTGGCATGCGCCACGCAACATCGAGCACATGCTGGCGCAATTCGAAACACCGCTGCTGGTCACACCGGTGTCGCTGGATGCATGGTGGCAGGAAGCATGGGAAACGCTGCCGGCACGCCGCACCGAATTCGACGACGACCAGCGTTGGCCGCTGGACGTGCAGGTAGCAGGCCCGTTGGCCCCGTTGCAAGCGGAACTGGAAGCCGCCGGCTGGCGCGTACAGCCACAGGCCGGCTGGGAACAGGCACTGCAACTGCTGGACACCGATCTTGCCGACCGCGACCAACCGGTCCTGCCCGCCACACTGGATACGCGCTCCGAAACCTTGTTGATGCTGCGCGATGGCGAACACCCCGGCGAACTGCATGCACTGCGCTTGTGGCAAGCACCGGCCAGCCTGCAGCCGGGTGGCATGCCGTTGTGGATCGGCAGCGCACAAACGCTGCGGCATAAACGCCTGTTCGACCTGGTGGGACTGTGGCTACCCGCGCGCGAAGCCGACCTGGCGCTGGACGTGGTCAGGCAAGCCGTGGAGCCGCTGCCCACGGCCACCGGACAGCATCCGGAATCCGGCCTGCCCGTCCTGCGCATCCGCACCGACGGCGAGAAATGACGTTTTCGCTCCCTTCTCCCACTGGGAGAAGGTGGCGCGCAGCGCCGGATGAGGGCGGGAAAATCCGGCTCACGAAAGCTCTACCGTGATCTGAAAGGCCATTCCCTCATCCGCCCTTCGGGCACCTTCTCCCGGAGGGAGAAGGAAAGGCATCTGCTCACCTTATTCGATGGATGCCAGCAGGAATTCCAGCCGCGCATGCGGATCGTTTTCCTGCAACACGGTCTGGCGTTGCTCGTCGCTCAGCGGCAACCACTCCGCCAACCGCCAGCCTACCCAGGCAGCGGACTCCATCTGCTCCCTTGCAATGCCGTTCTGGTCGATGCCGGCCTTGTCCAGGATGGTCTGCAGCACAGTCCCCAGCAACGCATGTTCGGGGCGCAGCACATCGTCCGCATCCTCCGCGCACCATTCCACGTCCCCCAGTACCAATCCATTGTCGCGTACCCGCGTGCGTTGCACGTGGAAACGGCGCGCGCCGCGCAGGCGCAAGGCCAGCAGGCCATCCGGACCATTGTCGAAATCCTCGATCACCGCCTCGGTGCCGAAAGTGGCCGGAACCGCTGGCTCACCGGCTTCCTGTCCTTCCAGGATCAAGCACACACCGAAGCCACGGCCATCGCGCCCACACTCGCGCACCATGTCCAGGTAACGGCGCTCGAAGATGCGTACCCCCAGCGCAGCACCTGGCAACAACACCGTGTGCAGCGGAAACAGCGGAAGGGTTTCGGTGGAAGGCATGCTGTGCAGTCTAAACCAGCCCTCATCGCATGCAGGAGCGAAGATCGATCAGGTCAGTGCGGCGAGGAAACGGCGCGGCGCGCCATCGAAACCACCGTTGGACATGAAAACCACGTGGTCACCGGTATGCACGATCTCCTTCAAGGCCGCGATCAGCGCATCGGCATCGGGCACGGTGCGCGCATCACCGCGCACGGCGGCAATCACCTTGCCTGCATCCCACGTCAGCTCCGGACGATGCAGGAACACCACCGCATCGGCGATGTCCAGCGAAGGCGCCAATGACGCGGCATGCGCACCCAGTCGCATCGAATTGCTGCGCGGCTCCATTGCCACCACGATGCGCGCATCACCCACGCGGGCGCGCAGGCCCTCAAGCGTAGTGTGAATGGCCGTGGGGTGATGCGCGAAATCGTCGTAGATCGTGATGCCGCCGGCTTCGCCGATCACTTCCAGCCGCCGCTTGACGCTGCGGAACATCGCCAATGCCGGCGCCACCGATGCCGGCGCTACGCCCACGGCATGTGCAGCAGCCAGTGCGGCCAGACCATTCAGCACGTTGTGACGGCCCAGCATGGGCCAGCGCACCTGCGCCACTTCAACGCCCTGGTGCAGCACGGCGAAAGCACTGCCGTCCTGCTCCAGCAGGCGCGCACTCCATTCCAATGCCGGATCGAAACCGAACCGTTCCACCGGGGTCCAGCACCCCATCGCCAACACTTCCGCCAAGCGTGCATCCTCGCCGTTGACGATCAAGCGGCCACGCCGCGGCACCGTGCGCACCAGGTGATGGAACTGGCGCTGGATGGCGGCGATATCCGGGAAGATATCGGCGTGGTCGTATTCCAGATTGTTGAGGATGGCGACCAGCGGACGGTAGTGCACGAACTTGCTGCGCTTGTCGAAGAACGCCGTGTCGTATTCGTCGGCTTCGACCACGAACTCACGCCCATCGCCGATGCGCGCGGACACACCGAAATCCTCGGCCACGCCACCGATCAGGAAGCCGGGATGGCGGCCGGCCGCTTCCAGCAGGAAGGTGAGGATGGTGCTGGTGGTGGTCTTGCCGTGGGTGCCTGCCACCGCGAGGGTGTCGCGGCCCGGCAACACGTGTTCGCGCAGCCATTCCGCACCCGATGTGTAAGCGCGACCCTCGTCCAGCACGGTCTCCACCGCGGCATTGCCACGGGAAAGCGCATTGCCGACGACGACCTCATCGCAGTCAGGGGAAATGTTCTGTGGCAGGTAACCCTGCTTCAGCGCGATGCCGAGGGTTTCCAGTTGCGTGGACATGGGCGGATACACGGCCTGGTCACTGCCTTCCACCTCATGTCCCAGCTCACGCGCCAATGCCGCCACGCCACCCATGAAGGTGCCGGCGATGCCCAGGATATGCAGTTTGCTCATGGCGACATTGTCGCCGAATGGCGCTGTTTGTAGGAGCGGGGGGGGGGGGGGGGGGGGGGGCGGCGGGCGAACC
>JBQGFJ010000181.1:0-16334 GCA_052040085.1 Pseudoxanthomonas sp. | reverse complement strand
CGTCGCCTCCAGCTCCCACAGTGCCGCGCCCAGCGCATGGCGCGCACCGGCAGCAGGCAGGTGTTGCAAAAGCTCCAGTCGGCTGCAACCGCGCTCCAGTGCAGGCCGTGCTTCTGCAATCTGGCGCAGCATGCTTTCCTGCGACTCCCCGAGATAGGCAACACCGCCTGCCTCACCCAGGCCGACGCAGCCGCGCGCACGCACCTCCACGACGACCACCTGGGCCTCGCTGCGCACGCCGCGCGCGATCGCGAATGGCTCCTTCAGCTTCCAGGCATGGGGACGAGCGGAAATTTCGAGTGCATGGCCCATGTCAGGCAAGAATCGTCTCGACCACTGCACCAGGATGGCTTCGCATCGGGTCGAATGCCGGGACCCCAAGCTCGCGGCTGGCACGCTCCAGTGCTTCGTTGGCTGCCGCGTCATCCAGTGAAGAAGTATTGAGGCTGACGCCTGCCAATCGTGCCGCCGGATTGGTCATCCGTGCCATTTCCACGTACAGCCGTTCGGCATGCTTCAATCCTGCGAGCGGATAATCCGGCCAGCTGACCATGTGCGTGCGCGAAGGATCATGGCAGAGGATCAGCGCATCCGGCTGCGAGCCATGCAACAACCCCAAGGTAACGCCCGAATATGCAGGGTGGAACAGCGAACCCTGTCCTTCGATGACATCCCAATGCCCGGGTTCCGCCGCAGGGGAAATGCATTCGGCCGCGCCCGCGATGAAATCCGCAATCACCGCATCCACCGCGATACCCGACCCGGCAATCATGATGCCGGTCTGCCCGGTGGCACGGAAATCCGCTGCCACGCCGCAATCACGCATGGCGGCAGCCAGTGCCAGTGCCGTGTATTTCTTGCCGAGGGCACAGTCCGTTCCCACCATCGCCACCCGCTTACCCGAGCGCCGCTTTCCGGTTGCCCGCGGAATCCCTGCCGGTGGCCGCCGCACATCCACCAGGCGGACACCATGGCTGGCCGCCTCCTCCGCCAGCCCTGGCACCTGATCCAGCGGCGTATGCAGGCCACTGACAATATCGAGGCCTGCGCGCGCAGCCGCGCACAACGGTTCCATCCAGTGTGGCGGAATGCGTCCTTCCGGCGGCGTCACCCCGATCACCAGCGATTTCGCACCCGCGGAGACAGCCACTTCCGGATCCATCTCCGGAAGCCCCAGATCGACAAGCCCGCCCGCCATGCGCATCTGTCCCACACAGTCTTCCGGCACCCAATCCCGCAACCCCAGGGCGGTCTTCGCCTTCAATGGATTGCTTTCTTCGCCGAGGAACAGCAGATAGGGCTTGCGCAGGACGATCGTGTACTCCGAGGAGCCCGCGAAGGCTGTCCTGTCCATGACCGCAGCCCCCCGGTACCGCTCCGCCGCCGTTGGTTCCATGTCTCTATCTCCCTATAGTCAAGACCACATTGCATCACGACCAGTGGCCCGGAAACATCAGGAGAAACTCGGATGTTTGTCGCCAATAGCCGCAACTGACCCGCCCAAAAGCCGTTGACGCACACGAGTGCGTCACACGCCAGTCAGATCGAAGATGGAATGCCAGAAACCGAAAGAATTCAACTCATGGCAGCATTCTTTTGTCGGTTCCCGCTGGCAACACCAGACAACGTGGACCTCCCCTGGCCGGTCCCGGGAAGAGCTTCAGCCTGGAGACGGGAGCCGCACGCCGCTAGTTCGCCTGCCGGGTTGGTGCATGAGATCTCAAGCCTGGATCCACATCAGCGACAACCATGAAAATTCAATTCCGAGACTCCACCCAATCCACGGCCGGGTAACTCCCCTCACCAAGAAAGCGTTCCAGTACTTCCTTGAAAACCTGTGCTCCGTTCTCGCTGTTCGTGAAGATCACCATCCTGTCTCCCGATTCGGGGTCCAACATGAAGAAGGCCTTGAACCCCGGATTGTCCCCCCAGTGCCAGACCTGTTGCCTGCCAGAAACCGTTTGGATGCCTATGCCAAGCCCCCAATCGACAGACTGATCGGCAAGGAAGGAGGAAGGCTTCTCCCCGGTACTGCTCGATACCGCAAACATCATGTCGTGCGTCGCACCGTCCAACCCCTCGCCCTCGTACAGGGCGCGGCGGATGAAGTTGTCGTAATCACGGGCCGTCGTGGTCAAGGTGTACGCAGCGTTCGCCTTTGAAAAAACACGCTCGGGCATGACCGAGCCATCCCTTGCATGCCGGGACGACAGGTCGTCATCAGGCCGATGGTGGGTGGCATAACTGCTATTGGGCATGTCGAATCGCGTGAATACCTCTTTTCTGGCCAACTCGTTCCATTCCATCCCAACGACATGCTCGATGGTTTTCTGCAACAAGTAGAACCCTTCGCCCGAATACAAAAACTTCTCCCCGGGCGGGAACATGCTGTCCAGCGGAGTCGTATCGAGATCCGGGCTTGATGGCGAGACCTGCCAATTTTTCAGCCCAGTCGTGTGATTCAGCACCATGCGTGCGGTTATTTTCCGGGCTTGGGGGTTATTCGCGACCCTTTCCGAACCCCAGTAATCCCAAAGTGGCTGATCCAGGTCGATCACACCCTGATCCACCAGCCTGAGCGCCACATAGGCAGCCACCACTTTGGACAAAGATGCCGCTTGGAATACCGTATCCGAAGTCACCTGGACGTCAGACTCGGCATTCTTTACGCCATACACATGTTCACCAGCCTGGCCTCCACGCGAATAAGCCAACTGCGCTCCAGGCACTGCGTTGGCACGCATGATCCTGGAAAATTCGGCCTCGCTTGCGCTTGCACCTTCCGTGATGACGGTCGCTTCAACCTCCATCACGGCGCCACTACCAACACCGGCATGCACCCGATCAACGGCACAGGCCATGATGAGCCCAAGAACGCCCGGAAAAACGGCGCTGCACGACACTCGCATGTCCATCATTCGTCACCACGTCGAGGAAGGGTCATGGCACTGGAGCCCGGCTGGATATCCCATCATGAGCTGATTCGACCCGGACCCACGAAAAAACGATGATCGAATTCCTCGGCACGAAACCCTTCGTGCCCACGCCCTTTGAGACGGCAGGACAGAGAGGAGCCTTTCGATAGTAGAAGTTTGACCGGCAGGTACCATCAGGGAAATCCCGGAATCTGCACTGAATTCAATGCCACGCTTGATAATCGATCCGCCAGTCCACCGTCATGCCTTATCATGAAAAACATGCAAAAAACCTTTTCCCGATCCCTGACGAGATGGTCATCATGCACGGCAAATACGCTCACAGCTCGCCATCTCGGCCGCACCGCCGGTTTTTCCTTCGTGTATTCGCAGCGATTGCTTTCGTGATGCTGCCACCCTGGCTATCTGCAGAAACCTTGCCTCGCGCCCGTGACGCCGGCATTGTCATCGGCACGCATGCCCCCGGCCCGCGCAATGCGATCACCGACGTCCCTGGCGTGCATGTAGGCCAGGTCACGCTGGCACAGGGCCGGGAGCTGAATACCGGTGTCACCGCCATCCTTCCTCATCGCGGCAACATCTTCATGGAGCGCGTACCCGCCGCCATCGTGGTCGGTAATGGATTCGGCAAACTGGTGGGCGTCACCCAGGTACAGGAACTGGGCGAGCTTGAAACCCCCATCCTGCTGACCGGCACGCTTGGCGTGTGGAAGGCGGCGGATGCAATGACCGGCTGGCTGCTGGAACAGCCCGGCATGGAGAACGTGCGCTCCATCAACCCGGTCGTCGGCGAGACCAACGACGGCTTCCTGAGTGATATCCGGCGCAGGCCTCTGCGTCCGGAACACGTCCGTCAGGCGCTGGAAAGCGCGAGCGATGGCGATGTTGCCGAAGGTGCGGTGGGCGCTGGCGCCGGCACGGTCGCGTTCGGCTGGAAAGGCGGCATCGGTACCAGTTCGCGGTTGATTGCAACGGGAGACGATGACTTCACGGTGGGTGTGCTGGTGCAAAGCAACTACGGTGGTGCACTCAGCATTGCTGGCGTTCCGGTCTGGGAGTCATTGCCAAAGCCGGAGGAGGTCGCGGCTTCGGTGGCACCCAACACCGGCGACGGCAGCATCATGATCGTCGTTGCCACCAATGCACCGCTGGATGCACGCCAGCTCCGCCGCCTGGGAACGCGCGCGCTCTCCGGCCTGGTACGTACCGGATCGAACATGTCGCACGGGTCCGGCGACTACGTCATCGCCTTCTCCACTGCACAGCAGGTACGGCGACCCAACGGCAAGGCGAACATGTCTTCCGCAACCCTCGCCGACGACCATCTGACGCCACTGTTCGAGGCCGTTGCCGATGCCACCGAGGAGGCCATCCTCAATTCGCTGTTCCGTGCCACGACCGTCCGCGGCCACCGCGGCACGGCGCCGGCACTGCCGCTGCAGGAAACGCTGGACATCCTGCGCAAACACGGAAGAGTTCCGCACTGACCGTGTGAATACACAGGATCTGCGGGAACGGGTTCATGCCCGCAGATTGGCAAGCAGCGGCAAGGACAACTGCAAAGACGGCAATCCACGGCATGCTCCACGACCGTCGGTGGCGGGGCACGCTCAACCGAATGCGATCAACGCTCCGGGTATAGCGGTGGCAGCAATGCCTTCATCGGCGCGGCACCGGACTCTCCCTGCCACACGGGGCCATCACGGAAGGCTTCGCGCAACGCCTTGCGTGCATGCACTGCATCCCCATCGGCCCAGCGCGCCCGGCGCAGTTGTTCCACCGCCGACCGCTGTGCCGGTTGCGCCAGCCGGGCCACCAGCTCATCCAGTTCGGCGGCTGGCGGCCTTCCCATGCCGCACAGCGTTTCCGCCACCTCGTCCAGCGTTCCCGTATCCAGCGCGCGTTTGAGATCGGCCTGCGTATGTGTCGCAGCGGCTGCATGCACATCACGGCCCACGGGCAAGCCCGATGATGCAATTGCATGACGACGGCGACGCAATGCCCAGGCAAGCGTCAACAGCCACAGCAAGGCGAATCCGACTGCAAGGCCAATCCATGCCGATACCGGCAACAGCGAAGGCTTCGTGGGCACTCGAATGGCCGTGGCTTCCACCTCATCGCCGGCAACACCGGGAATCGATGGCGAGGCAGTCGTCGCAAAACCACCGGTTCCAGGCTCGACTTCCAACGTCAGGTCAGGCAGCGAAGCCATCTGCGCCTGCCCGTTGCGCACATCCCACCAGGGCATTTTCAGCCCGGTCACGCCCAGGGCACCAGCAGCATTGGGCACGATGGAATAGCGGCGCGTCATCTTGAGTTGCGGCGTACCGGCAACGAAGGATTCATCGTATTGCGGCGGATCGGCGAACACCTGCGCGCCCGGCACCACGGGGGCAGGCAGATCCGGGAATTGTGCACGGGTGGCACCCTGTGCCACGGCTTCCACCACCAGGGTGGCCGCTTCACCCGCACGCGCGGCCTGTGGCGTTTCCACATAGCGCAGGCGCAGATCGCGTAATGGCAACCACGGCTGCGGTGCCTGGTCCGGTTGCGGCCGTACATCCAGCGTTTGCGGCTGGCCCTGTGCACGCATCTCGCGACTGCGTCCGCCCAGCAGGTCATCCATCCAGTTGCCACTGCCACGACCTGCAAAGCGCGGGGCAGGCACGGTCAACGGACCACTGCGCTCGGGCACCAGCAGATAGCGCCGTTCCACCACGTTGTAACGACGGCCGTTCACTTCCTTAGTGAATTGCACATCGTCGCCGGCACGTTGCAGCAAAGTGCCTTCGGGAGACTCCAGGTCCAATTGCCCGGAAGCCAATGGCATGGCGTAGTGCAGACGTATCGTGACACCGACCGATTGCTGGACATACGGATTGACGTCATCGATTTCGGTTTCGAGAAAGACATCGGCATTACCGGCGTCATCGGAGGCTGGCTGTCCTTCCACTACGGTCAATGCCAACGGCGCAGTACGTTCCGTACCCACTTGCAGGGGCGGAATAGGCAATACACCAGCCACTTTCGGAACCAGGACCACGGTATGCAGGGTCTGTGCCGTGACGTTGCCATTGGCCACCTGCATTTGCCGGCTGCTGGACTGCGAACCCAGTTCGAAGTCCTCGCGCAACGGAGCAAGATCCGGCGCAGCCGATGCCACACCGGTTTCGATGGTGAGCGTGACCGACTCGCCGAGCGCGATCCGGTCGCGCTCAAGCCGCGCCTGGGTGGCCGCCTGCACGGATGTCATGCATGCCATGGACAGCAGCACCAACAAGGTGGTCCATACGGAAAAACGCTTCATTGCCCTTCCCTCTGCCGGCGCTCGTATTCAAGCCGGAACTTCGTTTTCAGCAAACCACCCGGCTCATCCGGCACGCGCCGCAACCAGGCTTCATGGGCCTGGCGGCGTTCACGCTGCTCGGCGGTTTCGGCGTGGGCCGCAGCGTCGGTTTCCTTGCCATCCGCAACCTCATTCTTGCCGGCCCGGGCCTGCTCCATCGCTTCCTGCATGCGCTGCCGCTGTGCTTCGTCGGCCGCCTGTTGCGCCTTGGCATCCTCGGCTTCCTGCTTTTCATCGCGGGTATCGGAAGACTGGCCTGATTCCGGATTGGAGGGCGAAGGCTGTCCGTCCTGCTTTTGATCCTGGCCCTTGTCACCTTCGGAAGCAGGATCCTTCTGATCCTGATTGGCATCACCCTGCTGCGGATCCTGGCCCTGCTGATTTTTTGAATCCTGGCCTTGTGAGTCTTTTTTGTCCTGCTTGTTTTGCTGTCCGTCACCTTGTTGCTGGCGCTTGCGCGCCGCTTCCACCGCGGCACGATTGGCGATGGCATCTTCCATGCCGGGCTGCTTTTTCAAGGCTTCATCGTAGGCCGCGATGGCTTCGTCATAACGTCCCAGCTTTGCCAGGGCATTGCCATGGTTGTACTGGCCGGTTGCGGTATCGATACCGGCAAACGCCTTTTCGGCATTCGCGAAATCACCTTGCCGATAGGCAGCCGAGCCTTGCTCAATGCGTTGGTGCTGTACCTGATCACTGCGTTGCCACCACCCGCCTTCGGCCGCCTGTGCCGGCATGGCGAATGGCAACACCAGGCAGAGCACCAGCACGCGGCTGGCCGCGCCGCCACGGCGGAAGGCAAACAACGCGAGAAGCATCAACAACGGCAGCAACCAGTAGCCCTGGTCTTGCCATGCGAGACCTTTCTGTCCGCGCGTGGAATGTGCGTCTGCTTGTCCCGGATCCAGCAGGCCCAGTGCTTCCAGATCAGCATTGCCCGTCGCCAGCGCCCGGTAGCTGCCGCCACCCGCCGCCGCCGATGCCTGCAACGACGCAGGTTCAAGGCGTGCTTGATCGATACCGCCCGCACGCGTGCGATACGGTGCGCCTGCTGTCGTGCCGAGACCCAGTGCCGACACCCGGAAGCCTTGCGCCGCTGCCGTGGCAGCGGCCGCCGTCGCTTGCGGATTGGCACGATCGGTTACCAGCAGGATGTCACCGTCGTCGAAGCCCGCTTGCTGCAGCAGGCGTGCGGACCATGCGATGGCACGATCGGCACTTTGGCCGTCCACAGGCATCACGTCCGGTTCCAGTGCATCCAGGAACAACGCCACGTTCTCGGCGTCATCGGTCAACGGTGCCACCGTGAAAGGTTCGCCGGCATAGACCACCAGCGCTACCTGGCCTGCGGCGCGTTCGCGCAGCAGCGTGGCGATCTTGGCGCGCGCCTGTTGCAGACGCGAAGGCGGCAAGTCCTCGGCCAGGATGCCATCGGACAAGTCCAGCGCGATGACCAACGGCGTGTGCGATTGCCACAAGGGTTGTTCGGATTGCCGCCAGGTGGGACCTGCCAGCGCCAGCACGGCGATGATGAAGCCCAGTCCACCCAGCCAGACACCTCCGCGGACCATCCTGTTCTCGCTTGCCAGCAGGTGCGGCAGCAAATGCGGATCCACGGCCTCGCGCCAGACATTGCGGCGTTGCTCACGTACCCGCCACAACCACCACAGCAACGGCAACAGCAGCAGCGCCCAGAACCAGTAGGGGCGCAGGAAATGCAATGCGTCGATGAATCCGGTCATGCGCGACGCCTCGGCCATGCGAACGAGAACAAAGCAACACCCAATGCGAACGCCAATGGCAGCGGATAACGCTCGATGCGCGGGCGCACGGCTTCGCCTGGCTGCTCCACCGGCTCGATCCGATCCAGCTCTGCATAGATGCCAGCCAGTTCACTGGTATCGCGGGCACGGAAGAAACGGCCACCGGTTTCGTCGGCGATCTTTTGCAGCGTGGCTTCGTCGATTTCATCCTGCCCGCCACCCGGCAAGGGCAAGGCAAGGCCGAAGAAGGACGTCATGCCACTGCCACCGAATGCAATGGTGTGCACGCGGACGCCTTCGGTGACGGCCAGCTCGGTCGCTTTCAACGGATCCAGCGCACCTGCAGTGTTCACGCCGTCGGTCAGCAGGATCAATACGCGTTGGCCTTCCGGCTGTTCGCGAAGACGCTTCACCGCCAGGCCAATGGCATCACCGATGGCTGTCTCACGACCCGCAAGTCCCACCACGCTGTCACGCAACTGATCGCGGACCGAATCCCGATCCAGCGTGAGGGGTGTCAATGCATACGCACGCTGGCCGAATACCAGCAGGCCGACACGGTCGCCAACCCGGCGATCAAGGAAGTCGGCCAGCACCGCTTTGGCGGCAGTAAGCCGGTCCACGACCCGCCCACCCAATTCCATGTCCGGCTCACCCATGCTGCCGGACAAGTCCACCGCCAGCATCAGGTCACGCCCGTTCTGCGGCGGCATGACTGGCTCGCCGAGTTGTTGCGGACGGGCAGCCGCTGCGACCAGCAAGCCCCAGGCCAACCACGCCAACCATGCCGCAGAACCCGCATGCGCACGTCCCTTGCGGGTAGCCATGCCTTCCAGTTCCTGGCCATAGGGCACACGCAAGGCCGCGGAGCCACTCTTGGCCGGCGGCAACAGCCACCGCGCCAGCAGCGGAAGCGGCAATGCCAGCCACATCCATGGCCACGCGAAGCCGCCGAATGCTTCCTGCACTGCGAGCCAGCCGGGAAGGCTCATCGACGTCCCGCCATCAATTCAAGGAAACGCTCACGCGCGACGGTTTCCAGACGGCCCAATGCTTCTGCATCCACGTTCCTGCGATAACCGCCATCCAGCAGGATGCGCCCGGCGCCTGCGGTGAAATCCTTGCGCGCCCCGCCATCCAGGAAACCCAGCCACGCTTCACCCTTCAAACGGTCTGCCTGTGGATCCACGCGACGTGCAGCACGGCGCCGCAGTTCGGAAATGGCGGCAACCCGGGCCGCCGGTTCGGCCGTGGTCCCGCTGCCATCGAACAGTGCACGCCAGCGCGCCAGCCGATGACGGCGATACAGCCTCAGGCCCACTACCGCGGCAATCACCACGCCCAGCACGGCGAGCACCAGCCACCAGCCCGGCGCCAGCGGCCACAGCGAAGGTGCGTCAGGCACATGCACGTCCCGCAGGAGCAATCCATCCGCTCGCATCAGGCCACCTGCGGCTGCGCGCGGCCCAGCAACGGCAGCCAGGCTTCGCTGGGCTCGTCACTGCGCAATGAACAGACCTGTACGCCACGACGCGGCAATTTTTCGAGTGCCTGCTCCAACGGGCGCACGAATTCACCATGCCAGCGTTGTCGCGAACCGGCTCCGGCAAGGTCCAGTTCGATGCGTGTCCCGCCGGTCTGGAAAGGCAGCATCGCGGCAGGCGGCGCCCATTCCATGGCATCGCTCAACAGCAGCAACACGACTTCATGATGGGCGGCCAGCGCCGGCCAGTCCGATTCGGGGATGTTGGCAATGCTGCGCGGGTCGGCCAACACGATCACGCGGGAACCAGGGCGCAACAAGCGCTTGGCATGTTCGATCGCCACCTTGAGCCCGGCATCCTCCGCTGGAGGTTCCGCATACCAGCGCACCATGGCATCCAGCACGCGCAAGGCACCGCGAGTCCCGGATGCCGGAGGGATGGGCGCTTCCACCCGGGTACCGCGCAACGCCGCGATGCGGTCGCCATCACGCACGGCAGCCCATGCCGCCACTGCACCGGCGCGTGCCGCCTGCACCGATTTGAAGCGCACGCGCGTACCGAAGTACAGGGTCGGCGCGGTATCGGCCACGATCAGGGTCAGGCGTTCGCGCTCTGCCTGGAACAGTTTGGTATGGGTACGCCCCGTACGTGCAGTCAGCCGCCAGTCGATATGGCGGACGTCATCGCCGGGAGCGTATTCGCGGGATTCAGCATATTCCATGCCGCGGCCACGCAATTGCGATTGCGCAGGCCCGGTGGTTCCGAAACGGCCACGCCTTGCCGGTGGCCGTCGCTGCGCCACAGCACGCAAAGCCACCAGCTCAGCCAGTGTCGGCTTCAGGCCATCGCCCAAGGTTGCATTCATCGCGCCAGGCTCCGCCAACGTCAGGGCAACGGGACCACATCCAGCAACGCTGCCACGAGGCGATCGCCGTCCCAGCCTTCGGCCGTGGCCTCGTAGCTGGGCAGTACGCGGTGGCGCAGGACATCCGGCGCAATCGCACGCACGTCATCCGGTGTCACGTAGTCACGGCCTGCCAGCCAGGCACGGGCGCGGGCACAGCGTTCCAGCGCGATGGAACCACGCGGACTGGCGCCCCAGGCAATACGGCGCGCCAATTGCGGGTCATAGCGCGAGGCATCACGGGATGCGAGGACCAGTTCGATCAGGTAACGCTCCAGTTGGGGCGCCACGTGCAGGTCGAGCACGGCCTCACGTGCAGCGAAGACATCGTCCAGCGAAAGACGGGCCGGCGCTTCGCCGGTGGGGTGGAATAGTTGGCGCGCCTTCTCGCGTGCAAGACGGAGGATTTCAACCTCGGCGGCGGCTTCGGGATAGCCAATGCGCACATGCATCAGGAAACGATCGAGCTGTGCTTCCGGCAGCGGGAAGGTGCCTTCCTGTTCGATCGGGTTCTGGGTGGCCATCACCAGGAACAGCTTCGGCAGCGGATAGGTCTCGCCACCTACCGTGACCTGCCGTTCGCCCATGGCTTCCAACAAGGCGGACTGCACCTTCGCCGGGGCACGGTTGATTTCATCGGCCAACAGGATGGGATGGAACACCGGGCCAGGCTGGAATTCGAAACGACCTTCCTGGGGACGCCAGACTTCGGTACCGGTCAGGTCCGCCGGCAACAGGTCCGGCGTGAACTGCACGCGGGCGAAGTCGGCTTGCAGGCGCAGGGCAAGTTCGCGGATGGCCGTGGTCTTGGCCAGGCCCGGCGCGCCTTCCACCAGCAAATGGCCATCGGCCAGCAAGGCAATCAGCAGCCGTTCGACCAGCGCCGCCTGGCCAACGATGGTCCGGGACAGGTCATCCCGCAATCCTTGGAAAACGCCATGCAGACGCGTGGCCGGTGCGCCCGCAGGCTCGTTCGCAGGGGTGTCAATCACGGGGTGGGTATCCATCGGATCCAGTACTCGGGGAGTTGCCAGGGCGGCTTGGACCAGCATGCCAGACCGGAGTTCACCACGCCGCTTTCACATGTTTTGAACGGTTCAGCCAACCCCAAAAGCAACGGGGCCCGAAGGCCCCGTCACGATTCTGCATGGCCGTGGATCAGGCCTCAGCGGGCGGCAGGTGCCACGCGTAACACCTTGGGTGTCACGAAGATCAGCAACTCGGCCTTGTCTTTCTCACGGCCGCGCTTCTTGAACAGGTTGCCAAGGAAGGGCACATCACCCAGGAACGGCACCTTGGATACGCTGTTGCGGTCGATGAATTCATACACGCCACCGATCACCACGGTCTGGCCATCGTTGACCAGCACGGCGGTATTGATCTCGCGCTTCGCCAACTCGGGCACCATGCCGATGTCGGTATCGATGTAGCCCAGGATTTCATCCTTCTTGACGTTGAGCACCAGGAACACGCGGTTGTCGTCGGTGATCGTCGGCGTGACCTTCAGCTCCAGCAATGCTTCCTTGAACTGCACGCTGGGCAGTGCTTGACCACCCGTACCGCCAGTCATGGTGACATAGCCCACTTCGCGGCCCTGGCGGATGACACCTTCGCGCTGGTTGGTGGTGACAATGCGCGGGTTGGAGATGACTTCGCCACGCCCTTCTTCCTGCAACGCGGAGAGCTCGATATCCAGGTTGAAGTTCTGCTTCAACAGGGTATAGGCCAAGCTTGCCGGGTTGCCGTCAATGAAGCCGCCCGCCGGCAGGTTTACATTGAGGCCGCGCGAGGCAGGTGATCCGGGGGCTGCTATCCCGCTGCCGATGGTATCCTGGGTACCGTCCAACTTGGTGTTGTGGTAGCCAACGCCAAAGCGCGCGCCCAGGTCGCGGGCAAAGGTATCCGTGGCAATCACGATGCGGCCTTCGATCAGCACCTGATCGACCGGACGGTCGATCACCGCGATCAGTTCGCGCATCTGCGCAACCTTGCGCGGGATGTCACTGATCATCAGGGTGTTGGTGCGCTCATCGGCGACGATACGGCCACGCTGCGACAGGAAACCGTTTTCCTGCTCGTTGCCGCGGCCGGAGCCGCCGCCACCGCTGTTCGCGTTGTCGATGCCCTTGGCTTCGGTAATCGCCTTGAAGATGGCCGACGCGCTGTGGTAATTGATCTGCACATATTCGGTGACCAGTTCAACGCGGTCATCGATGGCACGGCGGGCATCTTCCTTGCTCTGCTCGAACTGGGCCAGTTCAGGCTGCGGCGCCACCCAGATGACATTGCCGTCACGGCGCTGGTCCAGGCCCTTGGCGCGCAACACGATGGCCAGCGCCTGATCCCATGGCACGTTGACCAGCCTCAGGGTGACATTGCCCTGGACCGTGTCCGACGCTACCACGTTGAGATTGGACTCTTCGGCGATCAACTGCAGCACCGTGCGAACCGGCACGTCCTGGAAGTTGAAGGTCACCGGACGGCCACTGAACTCCCGCCCACCGGCCGCCGCCGAGGATGCCGCGGTCGTGGCGACTGCACTGGAACCCACCGCACGCTGGTCGGCACGCGGCACGATTTCCACCACGTATTCATTGCCAGTCTGGTAGGCGAGCGATTCGAAGTTGCCCTGCGTGCTCAGCACGAGCCGGGTACCGTCACCCGTGGTGACAGGATCGATCCGCTGGACCGGCGTGGCGAAATCCACGACGTTCAACGAACGCTGCAGGGAAGCAGGCAAGTGGGCCTTGCCGATATCGACAACGACCGACGACCCCAGGTTGCGCAGGTCGGGGGCTGCCCCATTGCCATCGAAGCGCAGGACCAGGCGGCCCGCACCATCATCACCCCGCCGGAAATCGACCTGGGTCACGGCCAGGCCCGACTGTGATTGCACAGTACCTGGCTGGGCAGCGGGAACGGATTGGGCGGCATTGGCGATACCGGCGGCGGCCATCAGGCCGATCGCAAGCCCCAGCGTGCAGACCCGAAGGTTGGCCACGCGCCGGATCGGGCGCAGGCTGTGGACGTTCGAAACGGTCATCGTGTATCCCCCAATCATTGGTCTTCAAGCGTGATGGAAGCAGGACGTTCCAACCATCCGCCCGCGCCATCCGGCACAAGTTCGACAAGCTCTATACGGTCTTCCTGGACGGACGTTACCCGGCCGTCGCTTTGCCCCATGTAAGCGCCGGGACGTACCCGGTAGGTCACCTTGTCGGGTGCCATGACCAAGGCGATCAGGCCGGCCCCCTGTCCCAGGGTGCCCACCATGTCCAGGCTGTCCAGCGGATAGAGCTCCAGTGTTTCCTTGCGACGGTTCGGATCAGGCCGCAATCCGCCACCATCGGCATTGTTCCAGGCATCGCTGAAGGGATCGCGCATGCCCTGGGCAGCATATTCGAATGTTTCGAACTGCTGCATGACGGGCAGCGGATCCAACGGCGGGGCTGGACGGGCGCGGATATCCGCCACCCACTTCTGCAAGTTGGGTGCATCCCCGGGCGTGCTGGTCACGCCGCGCGCGCAGCCGGCCAGCGCTGCCACCACGACGATCGACAACAGGGCACGCATGGAGCTTCGATCAGCCAATATCTTCATGATCAGGCTCCTCCCCCGGCTTTCTGCTCGGCGGCTGCCGCGGCTTTTTGCTGATCCGCGACTTCCTCGTCATCCAGGTAACGGTAGGTCTTCACGGTACCGGACAGTTCCAAGGCGCCACCAGGACGGATGCCCGCTGCCGCATCCTTGGGCTTCAGGGAAATGTCGTGCATGGTCAGGATGACCACGCGCGGCAAAGAAGCCACGCCGCTCACGAAGGCGCCAAACTGGTGGTAGTTACCTACCATGCGCAGCGAGATCGGCTTCTCGGCATAGAACTCCCTGGGAGTTTCAGGACCCGGCTGGAACAACTCGTTGGTCAGGCCGCTGGACAGGGCCGTCTGCGAGATATCAATGATCAGGTCCGGCATTTCGGTCTTGCTGGGCAACTGGCGCAGCATCTGCTGCAACACCTGCTCCATCTGCGCCAATTGCTGCTTCAGCGGTTCGAGATTGGCTGCCTTGGCCTGTTCCTGTTCGAATTTTTGCCGAAGCTCGACTTCCTGCCTCTCCAGGCCCTTCAACTCTTCCTGCTTGCCACGGATGAGAAGGAAATACGCCAGGAACAGGATCAACAGCGTGATCACTGCACAAAACACGATCTTCGCGTTTTGCGGCCAATTGCCGATGTTGTTGAAATCAAGATTGCTGAAGGAATTCTTGTTCTGGCTCATGGCGTTTCCTCCGGTGTACCCGGTGCGGAAGCTTCAGGTTTGCCCGGAGCAGCGGCGGCTTCGGAGGATGGCGCAGCCTCTTCCGTGGTTGTCTCCCCTGTCCCTGCAGGTTCCGATCCAGCCGAGGTACCGGAGCTGGCGTCTTCACCTGCAACAGGCGCTGCATCAGGATCAGGAGTGGCCAACTTCACCCGCAACGAGAAGGTGTAGGGAAGCGCACGACCAACCGGAGCACCTTCCTTGGCATCCTCACTCTTGGCTTCAATGATGGACAGGTCCGGTTGCGTCATCCACCCGGAGCCCTCCAGGTTGCGCATGTAAGCACTGACACGCGCATTGGACTGCGCACGTCCTTCCAGCGTCAGTATTTCCCCTTCCTGCTTGATGCTCCGCAGCACCACGCCATCGGGAATCGTGCGCACCAGCGAGTCGAACAGGTGGACCATCTGCGAGCGATCCGCCTGCAGTTGTTCGATCACCTGCTTGCGTGCCAGCAGGCGCTCCTTCTGGCGGTCCAGCGTCTCGATTTCCTTGTTCTGCTGCTCGACCTTGGCAATCTCGTCGGTCAGGAACTGGTTGCGTGCCTTTTGCCCGGCCACCTGCTGGCTGTAATGGAACCAGATCAGGAAGGACAGCAGCACACCGGCGATCGCCGCCAGGCCCAGCATGCCGTAGAACTCTCGTTGGCGCTGCGCACGGCGTTCCGCACGCCAGGGAAGCAAATTGATTCTGGCCATCAGTCAAAGCTCCTCAGGGCCAAGCCGGTGGCAATCATCAAGGCAGGCGCATCCTGGGCCAGTGCACGCGCCTGTACGCGCGGCCCCAGCGTCATCTGCGCCAATGGGTTGGCAACTACCGTGGCAACACCCAATTGCTCCTCCACCATTTCCGGCAGCCCGGCCAGCGACGCACCGCCACCTGCAAGCACGATCTGGTCGACGCGATTGAACTCGCTGCCGGCATAGAAGAACTGCAGCAAGCGGCTGATCTGCTGGACCGTGGCTTCCTTGAACGGCTCCAGCACTTCGACCTCGTACGTATCGGGGAGACCGCCCTGGCGCTTGGCCAGGCCCGCCTCTTCATAGCTCAGGCCATACCTGCGCATGATTTCGTCGGTGAGCTGCTTGCCACCGAACACCTGTTCGCGGCTGTACAAGGTACGGCCACTGCGCAACACGTTCAGCGTGGTCATGGTGGCGCCGATATCGACCAGGGCCACCACGCCATCGCGTGGAATCGAGAGATCGTCGGAAATCAGCGCGAAGGCGTTTTCCACCGCGAACGCCTCCACGTCCATGACCCGCGCGGTGAGGCCGGCCAGTTCCAGCGCGGACTGGCGCAGCTCCACGTTCTCCGACCGCGAAGCCGCCAGCAGCACCTGCACCATTTCGGGATTGTTGGGGATCGGGCCCAGCACCTCGAAATCGAGGTTCACTTCCTCGATGGGGTACGGGATGTAGTTGACCGCCTCGAGCTCGATCTGGGCCTCCAGATCATTCTCGTCAAGTTCCGCCGGCATGGGGATGATCTTGGTGATCACCGCCGAGCCTGCCACGGCCGCCGCCGCGTGCCGGGCCTTGGTGCCTGCGCGGGTCACTGCGCGGCGAATGGCCTCGGCTACCGCCTC
>JBQGFJ010000180.1:0-1513 GCA_052040085.1 Pseudoxanthomonas sp. | reverse complement strand
CGGCGGCCACGTTCGACATTGCACCCGGGCGCGTGTTGCCGATGTGGGACTGGGTCGGTGGGCGCTATTCGCTGTGGTCGGCCGTGGGTTTGCCGATTGCACTGGAAATCGGATTCGAGCGTTTCCAGGCCTTGCTCGACGGAGCCTCCGATTTCGATGCACATGTGCTGCATGCGCCGCTGGCAGGCAACATCGCCGTGCGCCATGCACTGACGGCGGTATGGAACCGCAATGCGCTGGGCCATGCCGCCCATGGCGTGATGGTCTATGACCAGCGATTGGCACTGTTGCCTGCTTATCTGCAGCAGTTGGTGATGGAGAGCCTGGGCAAATCCGTTCGATTGGATGGCAGCCCGGTGGGCCTGGATACCGTGCCGGTCTGGTGGGGAGGGGCGGGTACCGATGTGCAGCACAGCTTCTTCCAGGCCCTGCACCAGGGAACCGGTATCGTGCCGCTGGATTTCGTGGGTACGTTGCGCAGCGACAATCCCTACGCAGGCAATCACACGGCGCTGCTTTCCAACCTGTTGGCACAGAGCGAGGCGCTGGCCAATGGCCAGTCCAGCGAGGATCCGCATCGCCGTTATGCGGGCAGCCGCCCGGGCACGATGTTCCTGCTGGATGCGCTGACGCCGCAATCGCTGGGCGCCTTGATCGCAATGTACGAACACAGCGTGTACGCACAATCGGTGTTGTGGGACATCAACGCTTTCGACCAGTTCGGTGTCGAACTCGGCAAGCAATTGGCCAGTGGCTTGTTGCCGGCGTTGGAAGGCAAGGCGGAAGTGAATGATCCGGTGACCCGCGCATTGCTGGGCGAGATCAAGACGCGGTAATCCCGACACGTATTCCCTCTACAGGGTCGGGCGCTGCCCGCGGCTTTTGCCTTCTCCCTTCGGGAGAAGAGCCTGCCTCCGCGAAGGCGGGGGTGCCCGAAGGGCGGATGAGGGCGTGGGCGATCAGATTGTCGAACACCTTCCGTGACACGTCATTTTCATTCCCTCATCCGTCGCTGCGCGCCACCTTCTCCCGGGGGGAGAAGGGGTGGTTTTCCGCGATCTCCACGCACGTGTAGGGCGGGTGCTGCCCGCGATGGAGCTTTCCCGCGAAAAGCATCGCGGCCAAAAGCCGCTCTTACACGGATGCGTGGCGTGCCAGTGCCCAGGCGACGTGTTCGCGCACCAGCGGTGATGGGTCATCCTTGCGTGCGTCCAGTGCTTGCAGCACTTCGGGCGTAGTGGGTGCATTGCCCAGCGCGACGGCGATGTTGCGCAGCCAGCGTTCGTGGCCGCTGCGGCGGATGGCCGAGCCTTCGGTACGGCTGAGGAATTCCGTTTCCGTCCAGGCGAACAACTGCGCCAGTGTGGCCTTGTCCAGGTCGTTGCGGGCGTGGAAATCCGGCTCGACGGTGCGTTTGGCGTACTTGTTCCAGGGGCAGACGAGCTGGCTGTCGTCGCAACCGAAGATGCGGTTGCCAATGGCCGGTCGCAGCGCTTCGGGGATCGCGCCTTCG
>JBQGFJ010000179.1:0-3778 GCA_052040085.1 Pseudoxanthomonas sp. | reverse complement strand
CCGGCGCAACAAGCGCGGCTTCCGGCATCCAGCGGGACATCCCCGTTATCGACGAGGCATTCATGACTGCCATGGTCGAGGAAGACAATATCGATTCACCCGCTGCATGGACTGCGCCGGATGGCGCCACCTGGGTCATTGCGACCGCCAAGGCCACCGACAAGCTGGTGGTGTACGACGGTGCGACCGGGGAGACTCTGCGCAACGTAGGTGTCCGTGGCACGGGTGAGGGGCAGTTCATGCGTCCCAACGGCATTGCCGTGGTCGATGACCTGCTGTTCGTGGTCGAGCGCGACAATCATCGCGTGCAGGTCCTGAACTTGCCGGATTTCTCGCATGCATTGACCTTCGCCGCGGAGGACCTGGTCAAGCCGTACGGGCTCTGGATCAACAAGACCGGGACGGGATACGAGGTTTATGTCACCGATGCCTACATGGCGGGTGAGGACGAGCAGGGCGAAGACATCCTGCCGCCGTTCGCGGAACTGGACAAGCGCGTCAAGCGCTACGCCGTCGAGCGTTCGGATGCCGGACTGTCCGCGAAACTGGTCGGCAGTTTCGGTGACACGGGCGAGGCGGGAGCACTGCGGGTGGTCGAGTCCATCTGGGGTGATCCGGCGAACAACCGCCTGTTGATCGCCGAGGAAGACGAAACCTATGCCAACGAACTCAAGGTCTACGATCTGCAGGGTAACTACGCCGGGCGGACACTGGGGCGTGATGTTTTCCATGCCCAGTCCGAGGGCATCATGCTGAAGGCCTGTGCCGATGGCAGTGGTTGGTGGATCACCACGGAACAGGGCAAGGGCCGCACGGTATTCCATCTATTCGATCGCAATTCCCTCGAGCATACGGGTGCGGTGACTGGCAAGGCGGTGGCCAATACCGATGGCATCTGGTTGCATGACGCGGCAACCCAGCGATTCCCCCAGGGCGCGTTGTATGCAGTGCACGATGACCAGGGCATGGTGGCGTTCGATTGGCGCGATGTGTCCGCCGCGCTTTCCCTGCCGGCTTGCGAGGTGCGTTGACATGATGCTTTCCAGGATTTCGATGTTGGCCATCGCGTGCGGCCTGCTGCTGCCGGTAGCGCCATCCTTTGCCGAGGCACCGCAGGTGCGCGAGCACGAGGCCAACACGCTGGTGCCGAAGGGTGTCATCCGGTATGCGCCCAGCGGATTCCCCGATCGCGTGGTGGCGGTGCCCGCACAGGATGCTTCCACCGGTTTTTCGGTTACCTGGCGCACGGATGCGAACGTTCGCTCGCCGGTACTCGAGATCGCGGTAGCCAAGGATTCGCCCGATCAATGGGATGGTGATGTCCCGCCGCGCCGGTTGGGTGCCGAAACCACCACCCTGGCCACGGCCAATGGCATTGCGCACCACCACAGCGTGGTGGTGGATGGCCTGTTGCCTGGCACGCTGTATGCGTGGCGCGTGCAGGGTGACCGCACCTGGAGCCCATGGAGGCAATTGCGTACGGCGGCACCTGCCGGCACGCCGCTGGAATTCCTCTACATCGGTGATACCCAGAACAAGAATGCAAGCCTGGTCACGCGAGTGATGCATGAAGCCGTGCGACATGTTTCCAATGCCAATCTTGTGTTGTTTGCGGGTGACCTGGTCAGCGAGGCGGTGGATGACGACGAATGGGGCGAATGGTTCGACGCCACCGGTCCCTTGGCAACGATGGCCTTTGCGCCAGCACCGGGTAACCATGAGTTCTTCGAGGAGTTCGAGGACACGCCGCAGGAGCGCCGGGTATTGGGCCAGCAATGGAAATCGCACTTTGCATTGCCGGGCAACGGCGCCGTGGGTGTCACCGAAACCACCTACTGGTTCGATTACCAGGGCATTCGCTTCGCGGTGATAGACGGCACTTCGGTGCTTGACCTTGATACGGGGCCGGCGCAGGCACGGTGGCTGGACCAGGTGCTGGCTTCCAATCCGTACAGCTGGAGCATTGTGCTGATCCACCAGCCGTTCTATTCGCCACGCGCCAACCGTGCGAACGTCGAACTGCAGGAATACCTGCGCCCGGTCATCGAAAAGCAGGGCGTCGACCTGGTGCTGCAAGGCCACGACCATGTATACGGTCGCCGGAGCGGCGAATCCGGGCCGACCCCCGTCTATACCGTCACGGTCGCGGGGCCCAAGCAATACCGTCTTTCCGATGATGCCCGCGACAGCATGTCGCCGGTGGGCGAGGACACGCAGTTGTTCCAGATATTGCGCCTTGACGGAAACCGGCTGGACTACGAGGCGCGCACGGTGACAGGGCGTTTGTACGACGCTTTCTCGCTGGTTGATGAAGGGACGGGAAAGCGCCTGGTCGAACGCCCCGAGGGACGCATCGACGAGCGAAACTGTGAACGTGCGGCCACCATCAAGGGCCGTGCCGACCGCTGCTGGGAATAATGAGATGAAACCGAATGCCTGGGTCTTGTGCGTGTTGTCGATGATGGTGCTGTGTGCTCCGTTGCAGGCATCCGACCGCTCCGTCCTGCATCCTTTCGATGCCGCGCAGCCGAAGTCAGCGCCAGAGCAGGTATTGCTGGCGGTGGAGATTCCGGCGGGAAGTTTCACCAAGTACGAGATAGGCGAGGATGGACTGGTCTACGTGGACCGGTTCCAGTCCATGCCGGTGGTCTATCCGGCCAACTACGGATCCATGCCACGCACGCTGGCGGGTGACAACGATCCACTGGATGCCCTGGTGTTGACCCGCGAGCCTTTGCATCCGGGTGTGCTGATCAGGTTCCGGCCGATAGGCGTGCTGCGGATGCTGGATGACGGAGAGCATGACGAGAAGATCATCGGCGTGCCGATGGACAAGGTGGACCCTACCTACGCCGGCATTCGTGACATCGGGGATCTGCCGGAGATCGAGCGGCAACGGATCGAGGCTTTCTTCCGTGTCTACAAAGACCTGCCGGTGGGGCGCAATCCCGTAGTGCTGAATGGATTCGGTGATGCTGCGGAAGCCCGCAAGCTGATCCTCGAAGCGATGCAACGTTTCCCGGGAACGGCGGCAGGATCGCCGGCTCGCTGAACCGGCACCTAGGACGCGCCCCAGTCGAACCTGACCAGTGCGCCGCCCAGCGGGGATGATGACAACGACAGGCGACCACCGGTCGCCTCGGTCAATTCACGGGCAATGGCCAGACCAAGGCCAGTGCCTGACTCATCCAGCCGGCCTCCGCGAGTCAGCATCGCGTCGATGGTGTCCGATGCGAAACCCGGACCGTCGTCTTCGATGGCGAGGGATGTCCACTGGGGACCCGCATGTCCGACGATGCGGACCTGGCGCCTGGCGTGGCGGGCAGCGTTTTCCAGTGCCGCGCCGAGGATCTCGGACAGGTCATCGGCCTGTACGGCCAGCTGCAGGCTGGCAGGGATGTCGACGGTGAAGGCGATCTCGCCGCCCTTGTCGGTGTGCTCGATCACCGTCACCAGCCGTTCGACGACGGGGCGCACTTCGGTGTTTCCGCCAGCCGCGCCGCGCATGGTGGCTGCACGGGTGCGGGCAAGTTCGGCGTCGATGGTGCGGCGGATGGCGGCGATCGCACGTTCGAGGCCGTCGGCGGCTTGTTCGGCCCCAAGTTCGCGCGCGCGCCTGCTTTGCGCCGCGATGGCGGACAACGGCGTTTTCAGGCCATGGGCAAGGTCGGCAGCGCGGTGGCGCGCAAGTTCCAGATCGTGCTCGCGTGCATCGGCCAGGGAATTGATGGCATTGGTGAGTGGCTGGATTTCATGCAGCCGCGCCTCCGGCACGCGC
>JBQGFJ010000178.1:0-6648 GCA_052040085.1 Pseudoxanthomonas sp. | reverse complement strand
AGAACCTGCTGCAGCTGCTGGAAACCCGTCTCGACAACGTTATCTACCGCATGGGGTTCGCCGTGACCCGTCCGGCCGCCCGCCAGCTGGTCTCGCACCGTGGCGTGCTGGTCAACGGCAAGTCGGTGAACCTGCCCTCCTACCAGGTCAAGGCCGGTGATGCGATCACGCTTTCCGAGCGCGCACAGAAGCAGTTGTGCGTGCAGGAATCGCTGACGCTGGCCGAGCAGCTCGACAGCAGCCCCTCCTGGATTGAAGTGGATGCCAAGAAGTTCAGCGGCGTGTTCAAGTCCGTTCCGGACCGTGCCGACCTGCCTTCGGACATCAACGAAGCGCTGATCATCGAGTTGTACTCGAAGTAATCCCATCACGAACCCCCGGTATCCGGGGGTTTGCAGGAGACCCGCAACATGACGGTAACCACACAGCAGGTGCTGCGTCCCCGCGGCCCGCAAATCGAACGCCTCACCGGCAATCGCGCAAAAGTCGTGATCGAGCCGCTGGAGCGCGGTTACGGGCATACCTTGGGCAACGCATTGCGCCGCGTGCTGCTGTCGTCGATCCCCGGCTTCGCGATCACCGAAGTGGAGATCGATGGCGTGCTGCACGAATACAGCACCATCGAAGGCCTGCAGGAGGACGTGCTCGAAGTCCTGTTGAACCTGAAGGACGTCGCCATCCGTATCCACACCGGTGACTCCTCGGTGCTGACCCTGGCCAAGCAGGGTCCCGGCATCGTCACCGCCGGCGACATCAAGACCGACCACAACGTCGAAATCCTCAACCCCGAGCTGGTGATCTGCAACCTGACCAAGGATGCAGCCCTGAACATGCGCCTGAAGATCGAGCGCGGGTTCGGCTACCAGCCGGCGGCTGCACGCCGTCGCCCGGATGAAGAAACCCGTGCCATCGGCCGCCTGGTGCTGGACGCCTCGTTCTCGCCGGTGCGTCGCGTCGCCTATGCGGTTGAAGCTGCACGCGTCGAGCAGCGCACCGATCTCGACAAGCTGGTACTGGACATCGAAACCAACGGCACGATCGATGCCGAGGAAGCCGTGCGCACCGCCGCCGACATCCTGACCGACCAGCTGTCGGTGTTCGGCGACTTCACGCACCGCGACCGCGGCGCCGCGAAGCCGGCTGCCAGCGGCATTGATCCGCTGCTGCTGCGTCCCATCGACGACCTCGAGTTGACCGTGCGTTCGGCCAACTGCCTGAAGGCCGAGAGCATCTATTACATCGGCGATCTGATCCAGAAGACCGAAGTGGAACTGCTCAAGACCCCGAACCTGGGCAAGAAGTCGCTCACCGAGATCAAGGAAGTCCTCGCCCAGCGCGGTCTTTCCCTTGGCATGAAGCTGGAGAACTGGCCGCCGGTCGGTGTCGCCCAGCACGGCATGCTCGGCTGAGTCTGGGTGGATTGGCGCGGCGTGCCGCGCTGATCCAGCCGATGCCCGGTCAGGATGGCCGGGCAGGGCTCTCCGGAGTCCACGCGCCAGATCACGGACGGCGACAAGATAAAACGCAACACACGCAGTAACGTTAGTACCAGCCGACGGGTCTGAAACCTGCGGCAATCGCCGGCCATGGAGGACCGGCACGGACCAACCGCAGTCCATTGTTGCAACGCCAGGAAGGCGACAGCGAACTCCAGCAGTTTCAACTTTCAACAGGAACCAAGACCATGCGCCACCAGAAATCCGGACGCAAGTTCAGCCGCACCAGTGCACATCGCGAAGCGATGTTCAAGAACATGGCTGCCTCGCTCTTCAAGCAAGAACTGATCAAGACCACCCTGCCCAAGGCCAAGGAACTGCGCCGCGTCGCCGAGCCGCTGATTACCCTGGGCAAGGTCGACAGCGTTGCCAACCGCCGCCTGGCCTTCGCGCGCCTGCGCGACAAGGAAGCCGTGGGCAACCTGTTCACCGTGCTGGGCCCGCGCTACCAGGCGCGTCCGGGCGGCTACCTGCGTATCCTGAAGTGCGGCTTCCGCGCCGGTGACAATGCGCCGATGGCCTATGTCGAACTGGTGGATCGCCCCGTCGCCATCGCGGAAGAAGTGGCTGAATAAGCCTATCGATTCGCTTGAGCGTCACTGGAAACCCCGGCTAGTTGCCGGGGTTTTCGTTTGTGCAGGACGCTCCGGATTTGCGAAGAAATCCACGCGGTGGGTGACGCGCCGTGCCTTGTGTGCGGATAATGCGAGTGCGGCCCTATCCCCGGATCGATGATGAACCCATTTCGCTGGAGCTTCCGCGTCCAATTCTTTGCAGGCTTCCTGGTCTGCATCTCCCTGATTGCGTATGCGCTGTACACACAGCATTTCCAAGGCTTGATGCCATGCCCGCTGTGCACGTTCCAGCGCGGTGCCTTCCTGTTGCTGGGGCTGGTGTTCCTGCTGGGGGCACTGCACGCGCCGAAGGGACGTACAGGCCGGGCTGCCTATGGGCTGTTGGCGTTGCTGCCGGCAGTCGCAGGCGTGGTGATCGCTGGACGGCATGTCTGGCTGCAAAGCCTGCCAGCAGACAAGGTCCCGGCCTGCGGGCCTGACCTGTCCTTCATGATGGAAGCCTTTCCGCTGGCCGAAGTGGTCCGCAAGGTGTTCACGGGCTCAGGGGAGTGCGCGGAAGTGGATTGGACTTTCCTGGGCTTGGCGATGCCTGCCTGGAGCCTGATCTGTTTCGTGCTTCTGGGGGTATGGGCAATCTGGGCGGCCTTCCGCCACCGCAGGACTTCCATCTTCCGTTGATTCAAGACAGGCGCGGCCGTTTTGCTTGCCGCCGCCTCCCGAGGACTTCCAATGAACCCCACCGAACGCAACCTCCATGCCGCCGGCATGCCTGGCGATTGGAGGCCGGACAGCTGGCGTACGCGTACGGCGTTGCAGATGCCGACCTATCCTGATGCCGACAGCCTGGAATCGGCGCTTGCCGAACTCCGGAAACTGCCGCCGCTGATCACGTCCTGGGAAATCCTGGCGCTCAAGAAGCAGCTTGCAGAGGCGCAGGAAGGCAAGCGTTTCCTGTTGCAGGGTGGCGATTGCGCGGAAAATTTCGTCGACTGCACGTCCGATGTGATTTCCAACCGGCTCAAGGTCTTGTTGCAGATGAGCCTGGTACTGGTGCATGGCTTGCGCACCCCGGTGATTCGCGTGGGCCGCTTCGCGGGACAGTATGCGAAGCCGCGATCGGCGGATACCGAAACACGTGGCGAGGTGACCCTGCCGAGCTACCGCGGGGATATCGTCAATCGGCCGGAGTTCACCCCGGAGGCCCGGACACCGGATCCGCGGCTGATGGTGAAGGCGCATGCGCGTTCGGCGATGACGATGAACTTCGTGCGTTCGCTGATTGATGGCGGTTTCGCCGACCTGCACCATCCCGAATACTGGGGGCTGGGCTGGGTCAAGGATTCACCGCTGGCCGAGGAATACCAGAGGATGGTGTCCGGGCTGGGCGACGCCGTGCGTTTCATGGAAACGCTGGTGGGTTCGCAGATCCACGACCTCAAGCGCGTGGATTTCTATACCTCGCACGAAGCCCTGCTGCTTCCGTATGAAGAAGCGCAGACACGCCAGGTGCCGCGACAGACAGGCTGGTTCAACCTGAGCACCCACTTCCCGTGGATCGGCATGCGTACCGCCGCACTGGATGGCGCACATACCGAATACTTCCGCGGCATTCGCAATCCGATTGCGGTGAAAGTAGGTCCATCGGTAACGCCGGACCAGTTGCTGAAGCTGATCGACGTACTCAATCCGGATGACGAGCCAGGCCGCCTGGGCCTGATCCATCGGATGGGCGCATCACAGATTGCCGACAAACTGCCGGCGTTGCTGGAAGCGGTGAGGCGTGATGGACGACGCGTGCTGTGGATCTGTGATGCCATGCATGGCAACACGGAGTCGACCAGTAATGGTTACAAGACGCGCCGCTTCGACAACATCCGTAGTGAAATCGAGCAGGCGTTCGACATCCATGCCGCGGCAGGCACGCGCCTGGGTGGCGTGCATCTGGAAATGACCGGCGAGGATGTCACCGAGTGCACGGGCGGTGCACGCGAGCTTACCGACAGGGATCTGGAGCGCGCGTATCGCTCCACCGTGGATCCGCGTTTGAACTACGAGCAATCGCTGGAAATCGCGATGGCCATCGTGCGCAAGCAGAACCAGGCAGCGGCATCACGCTGAAAATCTGCTGCGGTCACGGTCCGGAGGAGCGGGCCGTTGCCGTGGGCAGGGTGGGGCGATATTCGGGTGGTTTGCGGGCGCGGGTGAGTTGCTCGTAGGCGTGGCCCAGTTCAATCAGGCGTGCCTCGCTCCAAGCCGTCCCCATGAAAACGATGCCCAGCGGCAATCCATCGCTGCGGCCCATGGGCACGGTCAGGCTGGGATAACCGGCCACGGCAGCGGCGCTGTAGCCGGAGCCGGCGAAGTGGTCCCCGGTGACCGGGTCGGTGAGCCAGGCGGGGCCGGTGGCCGGGGCAATCAGTGCATCCAGTTGCCGTGCTTTCAATGCGGCGTCGATACCTTCCGGACCGGCCAGGCGGCGTGCGCGTGTACGTGCACTGATGTAGGCGGCCTCGCCCAGGCTGCCCTTGGCATTGGCGCGCTCCAGCAGTTCCTGGCCGAAGTACGGCATTTCCGAAGCGTGGTGCTGCTGGTTGAAGCCGATGACCTGCGAGAGTGATTTCAACGGTGCGTTGTCATGGCTCGACAGATAGCGTTGCAGGCCGTGCTTGAACTCGTAGAGCATCAGCTCCAGCTCGTCCTCGTTCCACTGACCATCAGTGGGGATTTCCGCATCCACGATGGTGGCGCCGGCTTCACGCATGACGGTGATGGCGTCCTCCATGGCGGCAGCGGCATCCGGGTGGATCGCCATCTTGCTGCGCAGGACACCGATGCGTGCGCCCCTCAGTGCATCGGGCTTGAGCCGCGACTGGAAATCCAGTGCGGTGTTCCAGGCCACGTTGGCGGTGGCCGGGTCGGCCGGGTCGCGTCCGGTCATGGCGAAAAGCACGGCGGCGGCATCGGCCACGCTGCGGGTGATTGGCCCCGGGCTGTCCTGGCTGTAGGAAATCGGGATGATGCCGCTGCGACTGACCAAGCCTACGGTAGGCTTCAGCCCCACCACGCCATTCACCGCGGCCGGGCAGATGATGCTGCCGTCGGTTTCCGTGCCGATGGCGGCCACGGCCAGATTGGCGGAGGCCGCAACTGCGGAGCCTGAACTCGAGCCGCAAGGATTGCGATCCAGCGCATACGGATTCAGTGTCTGTCCTCCGCGCGCACTCCAGCCCGACACGGAACGTGGTGAACGGAAGTTGGCCCATTCGCTCAGGTTGGTCTTGCCCAGGATCACCGCACCGGCATCGCGCAAGCGCTGCACCAGGAAGGCATCGGTCTTGGGTCTGAAGTCCTTCAGTGCCAGTGAGCCGGCCGAGGTGGCCATGGGCGTGGCGTCGATGTTGTCCTTGAGCAGGATCGGGATGCCATGCAGCGGGCCGCGAACCCGTCCCTGGCTGCGCTCGGCATCGCGCGATGCAGCTTCCGCCAGCGCATCCGGATTGAGTTCAATGATGGCGTTGAGGCGCGGGCCGGCCCTGTCGATGGCGGCAATCCGGTCCAGATAGGCCCGGGTCAATTGCTGGCTGTCCAGTTCACCTTTGCCCATCCGCGCTTGCAGGTCGGCAATGTCCACTTCGGCGAAGGCGAATTCGGAGGGACTGGGGCTGGTGGCAGCGGTGGTTTCATCCCGCTGGCAGCCGGCTGCCGTGAGCAGCGTTACCAGCACCATGGCGATCAGCCGCATGCAAATCCCTCCCCGTTACCCGACACGGTTCCCGGTTTGCAGACTACGGCAGCGGCCAAGGTGGGGCAACGGGCGTGGCCGGCCTGTGTGCAGCCGGTCACGCATGGGTCTTCGTCGAAGCAATCCAGTCTGATCCGGGCACGCCGAAGCCATGCCCGGAACGTGGGATCACGCGGCGCGCGATGCCCGCTTGCGGTCGCTTTCGGTCAGGAACTTCTTGCGCAGGCGGATTTCCTTCGGCGTGATCTCGACCAATTCGTCGTCGTCGATGAAGTCCAGCGCCTGTTCCAGCGAGAACTTGGTGGCCGGGGTCAACTGGATGGCATCGTCCTTGCCGGAGGCGCGCATGTTGGTCAGCGGCTTGGGCTTGATGGCATTGACGGTCAGGTCGTTGTCCTTGGAGTGGATACCGACCAGCTGGCCTTCATAAACGTTGTCACCTTCGGCGGCGAACAGCTTGCCACGTTCCTGCAACGGTCCGAGCGAATAGGCGGGCGTGGTGCCGGCGGCATTGGCGATCATCACGCCGTTCAACCGCTTGGCAATGGCGCCCTGTTCTTTCGGACCGTAGTGGTCGAACACGTGGAACAGCAGGCCCGAGCCCTGGGTCAGGGTCTTGAACTCGTTCTGGAAGCCGATCAGGCCACGCGCCGGGATCTGGTATTCCAGGCGCACGCGGCCCTTGCCGTCCGGTTCCATGTTCTTGAGCTGGCCCTTGCGGATGCCGAGCTTCTCCATCACGCCGCCCTGGTGGATTTCTTCCACGTCGACCACGAGTTGCTCGATCGGCTCCATCAGCTGTCCGTCGATTTCCTTGATGATCACTTCCGGGCGC
>JBQGFJ010000177.1:0-23320 GCA_052040085.1 Pseudoxanthomonas sp. | reverse complement strand
GCCCAGTTTACCCCAACAGACCCGCGCGTCCGGCCCGGCCGCCCGCGCACCCCGCAGGAGACCCCCTGGTGAGTGAAAAAGTAGTGGCTGTCGGCGATGCCGATTTCGAGGCCGCCGTGCTGCAGTCCGACCAGCCCGTGCTGGTGGATTTCTGGGCTGAATGGTGTGGCCCGTGCAAGATGATTTCCCCGGTTCTGGACGAACTTGCCGACGCCTACGACGGCCGACTCAAGATCGTGAAGCTGAACGTGGACGAGAACCGCGCCACCGCCATCAAGTACCACGTGCGCAACATCCCGCTGCTGCTGCTGTTCAAGGATGGCCAGGTACAGGCCACCCAGGTCGGCGCCGTCGGCAAGGGGCAACTGGCGCAGATGATCGACAAGGGCATCGGCCCGGCACACACCGCCTGAGCCGCTGTTTCCCTGCAAACCACAGCTGAATAGCCCCCGGCGGCAAGTGCAACCCCGCTTGCCGCCGCGTGTTGGCAGTGCTAGTGTCAGCAAATCCGGCGCGCCAAGGCCCGCCGCACCCTTCTGGAACACACCACCTTTTTCCCTCATCACGCCCGCATCCCGCCGGCGCTCGCAACCGTAGCGAGGAATCTCGACTTTGTCCGACCAAACACCCGATAACGGCGCTCCCGAAGCTCCCGTCGAAAAGCGTGTGCGCAAGCCACGTGCTCCCAAGGCCGCCGCCCCTGACGCCGGCGCTACCCCGCCAACCGAAACCAAGCCCAGCGCGCCAGCAGCCCCTGCTCCGGCCGCCGCTGCGCCGGCCGCTCCGCCGGCACCTGCCGTTGCTGCGCCCGCAACGCCAGCACCCGCACCTGCGCCGACAACTGCGCCCCCGTCCACCGATGCCGCTCCGCAGCCGTCGAGTGGCCATCAACAGCACGGGCAACAGGACGGCGAGCAACGCGACAACAACCGCTACCCGCAGAACAACCGCCGCGATCGCTTCCGCAACCGCCGCGACCGTGACCGCAATCGCCAGCAGGGCCAGGGCAATGATGGCCTGCCCAACGAAGGCGGCAACGACAACTACGTGCCGCGCACGCCCCCCAGCGTGCCGGAAGGCTTCCCGACCTACTCGCTCAGCGACCTCAAGCGGATGCCGGCGCAGAAGCTGCTGGACATCGCCGAGCAGCTGAACATCCACGAAGGCGTGGCCCGTGCCCGCAAGCAGGACGTGATCTTCGCCCTGCTGAAAGTGCTGACCCGCCAGGGCGAAGGCGTCGCCGCCGACGGCGTGCTGGAAATCCTGCCGGACGGTTTCGGCTTCCTGCGCGCGGCCGAAGCCAGCTACCTGGCCGGCCCGGACGACACCTACATCTCGCCCAGCCAGATCCGCCGCTTCAACCTGCGCACCGGCGACCACATTGCCGGCCGCATCCGCTTCCCGAAGGATGGCGAACGCTATTTCGCGCTGAACATCGTGGACACCATCAACGGTGAACCGATCGAGGCCAGCAAGGGCAAGGTGCTGTTCGAAAACCTGACCCCGCTGTTCCCGCGCCGCCGCTTCACCCTGGAGCGCGGCAACGGCTCGTCGGAAGACATCGCCGGCCGCATCCTCGACCTGATGGCACCGCAGGGCAAGGGCCAGCGCTCGCTGATCGTCTCGCCGCCCAAGGCCGGCAAGACCATCATGATGCAGCAGGTGGCCACGGCCATCACCACCAACCATCCCGACGTGCACATGATCGTGCTGCTCATCGACGAGCGGCCGGAAGAAGTCACCGAAATGCAGCGCACCGTGCGCGGCGAAGTGATTTCCTCCACCTTCGACGAGCCCGCCGCACGCCACGTACAGGTCGCCGAAATGGTGATCGAACGCGCCAAGCGCCTGGTCGAACACAAGAAGGACGTGGTGATCCTGCTGGATTCCATCACCCGCCTGGCCCGCGCCTACAACAACGTGGTGCCCAGCTCCGGCAAGGTGCTGACCGGTGGTGTCGATGCCAACGCCCTGCATCGCCCGAAGCGCTTCTTCGGCGCCGCGCGCAACGTGGAAGAAGGCGGCAGCCTGACCATCATCGCCACCGCGCTGGTCGAGACCGGCAGCAAGATGGACGAGGTGATCTACGAAGAGTTCAAGGGCACCGGCAACAGCGAAGTGCACCTGAACCGCCGCATCACCGAGAAGCGCGTTTACCCGGCCATCGACATCAACCGCTCCGGCACCCGCCGCGAGGACCTGCTGATCGAACCGGAACTGCTGCAGAAGATCTGGATCCTGCGCAAGTTGCTGCACCCCATGGACGAAATCGCGGCCATGGAATTCCTGCTAGACAAAATGAAGAACACCAAGTCCAACGACGAGTTCTTCAGCTCGATGAAGCGCTGAATCACGCGAAATCCAGCGCCATGAAAAAGCCCCGCATCGCGGGGCTTTTTCTATGGTTTTTTCGACTTTGGATGCTGTTTCCCAGAAAGTAAACCGGGCATCACAGAGCGATGAGCCACATGCGCCTCACTTGCCGGGACTGCACTGCATTGACAACAGCATCCATGACAGATGGACGATGGCACAGCCTTCAACCATCGCCAACCAAACCGACAATCGGTGTTTTCAGGCGTAATCCTGATACCTCACCGGCAATGCGCGGCTTACCATCCAGCATGGCCTCGGGGGAGCTGGCGAGAAGACGGGCGTCCGCCCAATCCGCCGCTTTCCTTGGCGTACGCAAGTACGGCTCCCAGCGGCCATATGCAGCCCGCGGGGCAGTCCCCATGAAGTAGGTGATTGGCACACGCAACGTCCAGTAGTCGGCGTCAGCCTGCTCACCACGACTGGGCGGAATGAACTTCCAACGACGCGCCGTTTCCACGCTGGCGCGCTCGAAGGCAGCATGCAAATCGCGATCAGACGATATGCGCATGCCGGAAGTGATGATGTTGATCTGTTCTGCAAAAACATCCTCCACTTGCCCGTTGCGACCAATCTTCAACACCAAGAACACTCTTGCCCCCGCACCAACGCGTGCCGCATCCCTTGGATAACGTGGCGCCGCCATGTCTTCGGTGGCAACTTCATAGCCCGTATCGGAACCATCGGCGGGACTGAATACCGCCGACTGGATGCGCAGCTCATAACTGCCGTCGTCCTTTTCTTGGGCTACTACGAGAATCCGCATCGTGTTGAGCAACGCCACCGACTGCCCGTCCACCACAGGGGGCTCAAACTCCCATGACTCCACACTGGCATTCACGAAATTCAGGACTGCGGATGGCACTTTGTCCGCATCCTTGATTTCGTGCCTGGCTACTTGCCACTGGCTGCTTACCTGGATTTCCCCTTCCAGCAACATGCTCATTTCCATGGGCGACTTCGCCGCGAAAGACATGCCGGCAAACAGAATCAGCAAGACAAACACGAATACGCGTTGCATGCATTCCCTCCAGGATCATTCGTTTCCCAAACGGATCACTCGGCTCAACCCGGCTGCAACGGCGTCATCAGCCTCAGTCCCTTGCCGACCTGATAGATGCCTCCGGCAACCATTGCATCGGGGCTATCGTTCGGGTCAAGGCCTGCATCCTGCCAAGGGACATGATGGCGGGGGCCCGGGATATAGGCATCCCATTGCCCGTACCCGGGCTGTACCTTGTCCCGGAGCAGGAAATCGACAGGGACACGGACCAGCCAGAATTCATTGCCTGCCGACTCGCCCGTGGTGGGGATCTGGAACGTCCATTTCCGTGCGGCAGCCAGTGCAGGCTTGGCCAACATGTCGCGCATGTGCCGCATCTGCGTCTCGTTGCCCACGGTCTTCAGATTGACCTGCTCGGCCAACACATCATCGACATGCCCCTGGCGATTGATCCGCAGAACGACGTAAACCGTTCCTTGGGCACCAACCTCGGCAGCACGCACCGGGTAGAAAGGTGGGCGCAAGTCGATCGATTGGATCTCGCTGGTCCCGGCCAACTCCATGCGCTCACTGGGCCTCAATGCCTCTTCGCCGAAATAACCGCTGCGAATCGAGATCTGGTAATCGCCATCGTCCTGCTGGTTGGCGACCAGCCTCAGACTCATCCGCGCCTTGGCCTTGCGTGGCTGCCCATCGACAAGCACCGGCTCGAATTTCCAGATCGGGGCACTTCTCTCGACCAGCCTGACCACGACCGGCGGCAACTTCTCGGGCCGGTCGATCTCCCAGCCTGAAACATTGCCCTCTTCATCCACCAGCACATGACCCGTTACCAGCATGCTGGCCTCGGTCTGTTTGCGCATCTCGCGTGCCGATTGCGCAACGGCCAGCGGAATGCAAATCAGTAATGCAAATGACACCATCATCCTGAAGATCGACTTGCTCATGCTCTACCTCGGGTCCGTCCTGTCCTGGACCCGGATAATTGCACGATTCCATGACCCGCGGCATGACGGACAGGCCGTCAGTTCTGCCGTTGGATGCCCCAAGGCGTCCATACCCTTCGGGTTCGCCTGGTTTCCTGCCGGATCGCCCGGCTGGCCGACAGGGATTCCTGCGTGCGGTAAGGCCGGTCATGGTCCAGGTGCACGCAGACGGCACGATGCCGGATCTGCAAACTTTTCACGCCGCGATTGACCAATCGCTCCCCAAGCTCGCGATCGGCACCGCCGTACTTGATCCGTTCGTCATAACCGTTGATCGCCAGCACGTCGGATTTCCATGCCGAGGAATTACAGTTATTGAAGGTAGCCCGCGTCGGCGTCACCAAATCCAGGACGCGCGCCCGCACCCTGCCGGCACCCAGCTTGAGACGGTTGGACAAACCCATCTTCTGGCGAGCGGTCAGCCAATCCAGATCGAAACACGATCCTGCCGCGATGGCTTCGGCATCGATCTCCTCGCTCAGCGCCCGGTCCAGCTTGCAGTAACCACCCGAAAGGAACCGCCCCTTCCTTGCCTGTGCGGCATGCGCTTGCAGGAAATCGTGCCGCGGGATGCAGTCACCGTCGGTGAAAACAAGGTAATCGTGACGAGCCGCGACGATGGCACGATTGAGAATTTCCTGCCGCCGGTATCCCAGGTCTTCATGCCACAGATGATGGACCGGGAACGGCACCCGCGAGGCAAAGCCGGAAACCAGCGCCGCCGTCACCGGGCCCGATCCATCGTCGGCCACGATGATCTCGAAGTCCCGGAACACCTGCCTTTCGTAACCCAGCAGTACCTTTCGCAGCCAGGCCTCTGCGTTGTACGTACTGATGATGACCGTCATCGGCAGGGACGAGCTTCCCATTGCGATTCAGCACATTCCTTCTGGTTCGGATTCCGGGCACGTGGAGCCAAGCGTCCGCATGCAGTTGAACATACATGGGCTGAATCCCGGTGGCGTGATCCCTGCTTGAAACGGCCAAGAGCGTCAGGCTGGATGATGGCAGCCCCAGGTCGATACAGCATCAAAACCATGTGGACCTCGCAACGGAACGCCAGCCAAGGCTGGTCTTTTCATGCCCCGCGGCGACTCGCCCCTCACCGGCACTCGAAATCGTCGATGCCTACCGGACGGCAGGCATCACCCCAGCGGCCGGTCTGCCGCCAGTAGTCGGCCACGCCGGCCTCGACCAGCAGCCTCTTGAATTCCGGATGCCCACGCAGATTCGAATAGGGTGAATTCCAGAAGGCCACATAGAACTGCTGCGCCATTACCCCCTGCCCGAATCCTTCCCTGCTTTCCAGATCCCTCCGCAACGCTGCCACGGCCAGATCGGCATCTCCCAGTGCATCGGCCATGTTGGTCCAGAGATAGGCAGCCCTGGCACCACCGCCATACGCATCGTCCGCCAACGCCTTGCCTACGAAGCCGAGCATCGCCTCGTGATCGTCCAGTGACATGCCCACGTCACGAAAGAACGGCGAATCGAATTCCCCGCCCTGTTGTTGCAGCCGGCGATGCAATGCACGCAGTTCCTCCACATCCCCCGGCCGTTTGCCCGCCAACTGACGGAAAAACGCCAGGTAATCCGGCGACAACTGGCTTCCCTTCAGTTCACGGCCACGCCGGTATTCGGCCTCGGCATCCTCATAGCGCCGCGCGGCGGTGTAGTCGTACTGCAGGTCGCGGGAAAGGAACATGGCCATCGGCTCGGAGGCACGCACCTGCTCGACCAGTGCGATGGTTTCCTCCACATGCCCCATCGCATAGGTCATGAACGTGTAATCCCATACCCGCTCACGGATGGCCGGCCCGGCGTCGACCACCTGCTTCGCCAGCGCCATGGCCTCGGCGCGTCTGCCTTCGCGCCACAATGCATTGGAGCGGTCGCGCTTGGCCACCCAGCTGTCCGGTGCGATGCGGGCAATGTGCTCGCGGGCCTGCGCTGCTTCGACGCGAAGCTGTGCGGCCTGCACTCCGTCGACCTCCTGCGCCACCGCACCCAGCGAAACCGCCAGCGCGTCCCGGCACAGCACGCATTCCGGATCCAGCGCCACCATCTCCCGTGCCAACCGGAGGCGCTCACGATCATGCTGCAAATCAAGCTGACCGCTCATCAGGATGTTGCGCCAGCGCAGGAAACGTTCGTAGGCATCCACGTCCGTGGTGCCGCCCTGCCCGCGACTGAAAGCCGCCACGTCCAGCTTCACGCTCAAGGCCTGTGCCACGTCACGCGAGATTTCCTCCTGCATCGCGAACACGTCGCGCAAGTCACCCGCATAAGTCTTCGACCACAGGTGGGTGCCATCGTCGGCACGGATGAATTGAGTCGTCACCCGCAACGCATCGCCATCCCGGCGGACACTGCCTTCCAGCAGGTAATCAACGCCAAGCTTCCTGCCAATGGCGCGCAACTCCTCGTTGCTGCCCTTGAACGAGAAGCTGGACGTTCGCCCCACCACGCGCAATGACGGCGATTGCGCCAACTGATTGAGGATTTCCTCGGCCAAACCATCAGCCAGATACTCCTGGTCGCGCGCACTGGAGAGGTCGGCGAATGGCAGTACTGCCAAGGAAGGCCGGACGGAGGCTGCGGTTACAGCGGCCGGTGCCGCGGGTACCGCCCGTTCATTCCGGAAAAACAGCCAGGCGGCAACCATCGCCAACAGCAGCGCAACGACAATTGCGACAAGCCACGGCCGGCGCGCACGGACGAACTGTGGCCCCATCGCCATGACGGGCGTGGACGGCAAGGCTTGCATCGAAGCATCACCATCGATGTTTTGCGCCCCGGCATCCTCGCCGAGGACAGGCAAGGGCGCGTCGAAGCGGTAACCGACCCCGTACACCGTATGCAGCAGGCGTGGGTGCTGCGCATCCTCGCCCAGCGCCTGCCGCAGCAGGCTCATGATCCGGTTCAGCACACTCTGGGTGACGTGCCGATGGCCCCAGACGGTATCCAGGATTTCGTCACGGGTGAAGACGCGCCCGGGCGAAGCCGCCAGCAAGGCAAGCACGGCAAAAGCCTTGGGTTCCAACGCCTGTTCACGGCCTGCACGCAGTAATCGGCGACCAGCGAAATCGATGACCAGATCGTCGAAGGCAAGATGGTCCGGAGCAGATTGGGACATAAGGTTCCCGGCGGGCGACCCCATCCGGCCCAGTATAGGCGGAGCCCGGCCCGGCCAATCCACCGCTTCCCAAGCTTTTCCCCCGCAACCTGCGACTCGCCTGCGATTGGCCTAAGGACTTGTCCGCAGCATCGCGCGAAGCTGATCACGCCCGGAGCCATCTGCAGCCAGCCACTTCCGGGATGCCATGGACGATTTCCACGGATTGCGCCAGACCGCAGCCCCGTGACGGCCACAGCAACCCGCGAGCACCCGCATCGCTACCGATATCCGGAGCAGCACATCCATCCCCTCGTGGGAGATCCAATCAGGAGGAACCAACATGTCTGTGAACATCGAAGGATTCAGGCGGGCCATGCAGGCGGCACTGGATGGTCCAAGCATCAAGGATGTGGAGTGGTCTTCATTCGGACACGATTTCAATGTGAAAAAGGTGGCCATCAAGAAGACATCCGACGGAATCGAGATCAATGGCAATGAAGGCCATCACCTTTCTCACCGCTTGCGGTGGCGGCCGGACGATCAGATGTACTACTCCTGCAAGGTCACCCGGGAAGGCAAGGTGGAGGATCTGAAGGTCAACATCAAAACCAGTTGGGAAACACTCGGGTCTTGGTTCGAGACCGCCGGAAAGATCATTGGGGTAGCGGCGGTCATTGCCGGGAAGGCAGACCAGACAACGGCCCTCGAACCCACGCCTTCCAGCATCGAACTGCTGGACGGTGGATGGGAAGGTGATGCCGAGTTCCTGATCGCCAACATCATTTCGGTTGCAGCGGTGCGGGCAATGCCCGAGATCGGAAAGATCCCCGCACCAGACTTCTCGAGAATGACCATGGTGGTCAATCCCACCATCGTTGCGCGCTTCCACGACAGGCGAAGGCAACTCGCGGATCAGTAAGAACACGGGCAGCCGGGAACTTCCGTCCTCGGCTGCTCCGGCTTTTCCGGGACACAGGATCCCAGGCATTTCCCTCCGGATCGCGATGCGTCCTTCCGTCGAAAGCCCTCCCCAGGAGAAATCTCCATGAAAAAGCCATTGCCTTACCTGATTGCCATGCCGATCGTGCTGGCTGGCATCCATGGCTCCATCAGCTTGTCCGGGAAGCCGGCAGACCTGCCCGCGGCGTACGACAGCCTGCTCGATCCAAGGGGTGCCTTCTGCTCTCCACCCAACGCAGGGCGCCCCGCGCTGCTCAACGCGCTGGTACTCGCACAGGCGGGCGAAACCCGACCTTTCCCCGTACTGCCGATGAAAGCCGCGGAAGGCGCCGTGCCGCTGTACGACAACCTGGGCAACCTGAGCCTGGCCGTGGGTACACGAAACCCCAAGGCGCAGGCGTATTTCGACCAGGGCCTGCGCTGGGCATTCGCGTTCAACCATGCCGAAGCACAACGCGCCTTCCAGGTAGCGCAGGAGGCAGACCCCGCGTTGGCGATGGCGCACTGGGGTGAAGCCTTCGTGCTGGGACCGAACATCAATGCACCGATGCTGCCCGAGGCGGTGGCGCCCGCCCATGCGGCACTGGCGAAGGCAGTGGCGTTGGCACCCAACGCGCCAGCGAAGGACCGTGCATTGATCGCGGCACTGCAGAAACGCTACTCGGCCGACCCCGAAGCCGATCGCGCCGCACTGGATGCCGCCTTCGCGGACGCCATGGGAGCGGTGGCCAGGCAATACCCGGACGACGACACGATCCAGGTGCTCCATGCCGAATCCATCATGGACACGCAACCATGGGATTACTGGGAAGCCGCAGGAACCACGCCCAAGGGCCGTGCCGGCGAGATGCTCGCGGTGCTCGAAAAGGTCCTCGCCCGCAATCCGGACCACCCCGGTGCAATCCACCTGTACATCCACGCCATCGAGGCTTCCGCTTCGCCGGAACGCGGCCTGCCGCATGCCAGGCGACTGGCCGCGCTGATGCCGGGCGCGGGACACATCGTGCACATGCCTGCGCACATCTACTACCGCACGGGCCTGTTCAAGGAATCCCTGGAAATCAACAAGCGTGCGATGGCTGCCGACGAAGCCTATTTCGCAAGCTCACCGTCAGACCCGCTGTACAAGGCGGCCTATTACCCGCACAACATCCATTTCGTATTGGTATCCGCACAGATGGGCGGCGACGGAGAGACCGCCCTCGACGCGGCGAACAAGCTGGATGCTTCGCTGGCCAACGATGTGGTCGCGGAATTCCCGTTGCTCGAACCCATCAAGGCAGCACCCTACCTCGCACACGCCATCTTCAGTCCGCCTGCGGACATCCTCGCCCTGCAAGCACCACCGGAAAATCAGGTACTGGTGGCGGCACTCGCACATTACGCCCGTGCACTGGCCCATGCTTCGAAGAAAGACTTCAGCGGCGCGGAACGCGAGATCGCCTTCATCGAAAACATCGAACGCTCGGCGGATTTCCAGCCCTATCTCGACTGGTACGTGCCCGGGAAGGAAATCGTGGAGACAGCAAGATGGGTCGCCAGCGGACGTCTCGCCGATGCGCGCGGCGATCTCGCCGCGGCGGCAAAAGCCTACGAGGCGGCCATCGCGGTGGAAGACACGCTTTCGTACATGGAACCCCCGTACTGGTATTACCCCATCCGCCAATCCTTGGGCTCGGTCTATCTGCGGCAAGGAAAGCTGGATGCCGCAGAGAAAGTGTTGCGCGAATCCCTGCTGCGTTCACGCGGCAATGGCTGGGCATTGGCGGGGCTGGTGGAGGTCTACAAGCGCAAGGGCGACAAGCAGGCGGAAAGAGCCGCACGGCAGGCATACGAAAATGCATGGTTCGGCGAAAAGGCCCCCGATATCGCGCGCCTGTAAAAGCACGAATACCTGCACCCTCCGAATCCACCAGCAGCAACTGGCCATGCCGGTCCACGAAAAAGCCCCGCATTGCGGGGCTTTTTCCTTGTGCCGTCCGGTATTGCAAGGCTTCCCGGCGTCAGCCCCGCGGCTCACGCAGGAAGCGGGCCATGGAAGCACCTGGAACCGCGGGAGTGAATTCGGCGGCCACGTCGATGAAGCCGCGCATCACCGCGATCTCGCGCGGCGGGCGGTTCAAGGCATCGCGCAGGTCGGGATCGGCACCGGCACGCAACAGGCGTTGCACCACGCGCAACATACCGTGCAGTGCAGCCAGGTGCAGCGGACCGAAACCACGCGGATCCTGTACATCCAGCGAGATGCCTTCCTCGAGCAAGCGCTCCAGTGCGGCCATCACCACTTCTTCGTCATGCGCGGTGCCCGGTTCCGCGCGCGCACCCAGCAACAGCAACAGCGGAGTCACCGCACCTGCCGCTACCCGCTCCGGTTCCGCACCGGCCAGCAACAAGGCATCGAACAAGGCCAGCAGGCGCACCCGATCGCGTGCAACGAAACCGAACAGGGCCGCGCAATGCAGCGGCGCCAATTCCTGTGCATCACCGGCATGCACATCCGCCCCGGCGGCAAGCAGGCGCCCGGTGATGTCCGGCAATCCCAATGCAGACGCCAGCATCAAAACCGTTACCCCGCCGGGCAGGCGATGTTCGATCTGTGCGCCGGCCGCCAACAGGTCGGTCACCAGATCCGCATGACGCATGCTCACCGCTGCCGACAACGGCGTGGCACCGGTACTTGCGGCATGTTCGAGATTCGCACCCCGTGCAATCAGCAGTTCGGCCACGGCGCGGTGTCCGCCGCCTGCGGCGCGCAACAGGGCACTGCATCCCTGCACGTCCACGGCATCCACTTCGAAGCCGAAATCCAGCAGCCGGCGCACGGCATCCCGATCCCCGGCCATGGCGGCGGCAGGCAGATCGGCCGGACGCAAGGCACGGCGTGGCAACTTCCAGCCACGCCACTCCAGCCAGTCCGCCAGATCACGGCGCCCGCTGGACAGCGAAATGCCCAACGGCGTCTGCCCATCAGCGGCGCGTGCTTCCGGGGAGGCACCCTTCTTCACCAGTTGCTTCAGTGCCGCTTCGCGACCGAGTGCCGCCGCCAGATGCAAGGCGGTCATGCCGTGGCCATCGCGGAATTCACGATCGACACCGATATCCAGCAAGCGATCCAGCAACTGCAGCCAATCCAGCCTGACCGCCAGCGACAGCGGCGTGTCGCCTTCGGCGGAAGCACCGAATGGATCGGCACCTCGCTCCAGCAATTCCAGCGCGAACGCCTGGGCATCCCCCGTGGCACCCACGGTACGTACCGACGCCGCCAGATAGCGCGCCAACCCGCCGCGGCCTGCCGGGGAAATCCCGCGCTGCAAGTACATGCGCGCGGTCGCCATGCCCGCAAGACCCTGTGTGAGGGCGGCGAACAAGGGCGTATCGCCCTGCGCATTGCGTGCTTCAGCCGAAGCACCGTGGCGCAACAGCCATGACTGCTGCGCTTGCGACAGTCCGGATTCGTGCAGCAAGCGCCCCAGTTCTTCCGGCGAACACAAGGCCGCCAGCGCCTCCAGGCCCTCCGTGGCGTCATTGCCCAGGGCTTCGAGGATCAGGCTGGCCGGTGACCTGTCAGGCCGGGCCGTGTCATCCGCAATGGCGACTGCGGCCGGCAATGGATACGCCGGATCCAGCGCGGACACCACCGCCCAGCGCCCGGCCTCGGCAGCCAGGTTCACGGCATGCCGGCCCTGGTTGTCGGGCTGGGCAGGATCAACACCTGCTGCAAGCAAACGTTGTACCAGCGACAACGGCACCGTGGTGCCACTGCATGCCACCACCAGCGCATTGCAGCCTTCGGCATCCACGGCCAGGGCATCCGCACCGGCTTGCGCCAAGGCATCCAGCACGCCTGCCTGGCCACCCCGCGCAGCCGCCAGCCACGGCGTGCGTTCGCGCTGGTCGCGCGCATGCACATCGGCACCGGCTGCCAGCAGGGCAGACACGATGTCCGCATGGCCCGCGAAAGCCGCTTCATGCAACGCGCTGCGGCCCTCGGCATCGCGCGCATCCAGCTTGGCCTTGTGCTTGAGCAGCAACTGCACGCCCGCCGGATCATCTTCTTCGGTCGCCGCCGCCGCCAACAGCACCGGCAAGCCGGAAGCGGGGTCGGGACGCGCCCCGTGCTGGAGCAGGAACTTCGCCAGCCGCCAATTGCCGGCCACGCAGGCAATACCCAGCGGCGTGCGGCCTTCATGATTGAGGGCGTCGATCTCCGCGGTGGCGTCCAGCAAAAGCGCGACCACGCCGGGGTCGGAACTGCGCGCGGCATGATGCAGCGGCGTGTTGCCTTCCGTATCGGTGGCGCGCGGATCGGCGCCGTTGGCCAGCAGCGTGGTCACCGCATCCGGACGGCCATGCCAGCTGTCACGGGTAGCCGCGAGCAACGGGGTCATGCCTGCATGCGCGTGGTTCACGTCCAGACCGGCGGCAATCAATGCGCGCAGCAGCCGAAGATCCGGCAATACCGCCGCCAACACGCCCAGGCTGCGCTGATCGCGCGCATCCGCCAACGGCAGGGCATGCGGGTCGGCACCGGCCTCCAGCCATTCCAGCGCGCGCTCCACGCGCCCCGTGCGCGCGGCCTCGTACAGGGCCGCATCCGGATCGTTCTCGGGTTCCGGCACATGCAGCACCGGTTCCGCCGATACCGGCATGGTCACGATCTTCAAGGTGGCCGGCCGCGCTTCCGGTGCCGCCACGCGCTGGATCAGCCAGTGCAAACCGGGCAAGGCCAGTGAATACACGGCCACGGCACCCGTCCGCACGGCTTCGGGCAACAGGCCCGGCCAGACCATGGCGATACCGGCGAACAACGCCAGCGCCACGCCGCCCGCCACGCCCAGCCCGCGCCAGGCATTCACCTCCGGGCTGCCCAGCAAAGGCTTGAGCCCGGCCAACGTCCCGGTTCCGCGCAGCAAGCCGTGCCAGAGCGGCCAGCTTCGCCACACGCCAATGATCACCACGCCCACCGCCGCACTCAGGCCCAGCACCGCCATCAGGCGGGCATCCACCAGCACGGTCTTCAACGGCCAGGCCACCAGGGCGGCAGCTACCGCGAACAGCAGGACCCAGACCAACAGCAGCGACGGGAATCCACGCTTCACTGCTTCCGGCGACAGCGCACGGGTACCGCGTTGCCAGGACACCGCCAGCGACAGCAACGGCTGCGCCAGCAATACGCCCGCCACGGCCACCCAGCCCCCCAACAGGGCCAGCCACGCCAGCGCCACGCCTGCCACCAGGGCCAGCGCCGCGGCGCGTTTCGCGGATAGCGTCGCCTCAGTCATCGCGCTTCACCTCCACGACGGGCGGCGGCGGGAACTGGATATGGAAGCCGTGCGCGTTCAGGTTGCTGCGCACGGTGTCGGCATCGGTCCGCGCCAGCTTGCGCCCGGGCGTCAACGCCACTTCCAGCACGAAGCTCAGCGGTTCCAGTTGCTGGCGCACGGCGGCGGGCAATGGCTCGAAATCGTCGCGGGTGGCCAGGAAGACGAAGGTATCCGCCTTGCGCTGGCTCTTGTAGACATGGGCTTGCATCCGGACGCGCCAGATCCTGCAACGAATGGGGTGCGACGATTGTGGATGAAATACGCGCGCGACGAAACCCGTGCATCGCGTTTCACGGCGTGACCAACGGCCGGGCCATGCATCGTCATGCGCTGTTAACCTCTGCACACCTTTCGTCTTCACAGCCGAGTCCGATGCGCCCCTTCCTGTCGCTTGCCCTGCTGCTTCCCAGCCTGTCCGCCCCGGCGTTTGCCGCGGATGCCCCGCCTGCACTGACCATCGAACAGGTGATGGCCGAACCGGACTGGATCGGCCCGCCGGTGGAACGCGCCTGGTGGCGCTGGGACAGCCAGCAGGTGCACTACGACCTCAAGCGTGAAGGCAGCCCGGTGCGTGACACCTTCACCCAATCCATCGGCGGCGAAGCCGCGCGGCAGGTGGACGAAGCCGGACGCCGGGACCTGGACGTCGCCAATCCGCTCTTCGACGCCACCCGCCAGCGCGCGGTGTTCGTGCGCAACGGCGACATTTTTGTACGCGACCTGCGCAACGGCGCACTGACCCAGCTCACCCGCACCGAAGCCGCTGAATCGCAGCCCCGCTTTGCCACCGATGGCGGCGTGATCTGGCGCAGCGGACAGGACTGGTACCGCAGCGTGCCCGGCGGCGGCATCGCCCAGGCCGCGGTGGTGAAGGCCGAACGCGACCCGGCGGCCGACCCGAAACCGGACACCCTGCGCGAGCAGCAACTCCGCGTCATCGAAACCCTGGCCCGCGACCGCGCCAACCGTGACGCGGTACGCGACCAGAACCAGGCCTGGCAACGCACCGATGCCACCCGCACGCCGATGCCGGTCTACCTGGGCGACGACGTCAGCATCGTGGACACCTCGCTGTCGCCGGACGCGCGCTGGTTGCTGGTGGCCACGCAGAAGAAAGGCGCCGATGCCGGCCAGGCCGGCAAGATGCCGCTGTACGTGACCGAATCCGGTTACGAGGAAACCGAAACCGTGCGCACCCGCGTGGGCCGCAACGATCCGTTGCCGCAGACGCTGTGGCTGGTGGACATCGCCAATGCCCGCGCCACCGAACTCAAGTACGACGCCCTGCCCGGCATCGGCACCGATCCGCTCGCGCACCTGCGCAAACAGGCCGGCAAGGATCCCCTGAAGGGCTTGCGCCCGGTACGCCTGGAAGGCGGACGCGGTCCCGGCAGCGCGATCGACTGGAGCCCGGATGGCCGCAACGTCGCCCTCATGCTGCACGCCGTGGACAACAAGGACCGCTGGATCGCCAGCGTGGACCTGGCCAACGCGCGCCTGCAACCACGCCATCGCCTGACCGATGCGGCGTGGATCAACTGGGACTTCAACGACTTCGGCTGGCTGCCGGACAACCAGACCCTGTGGTGGTTGTCGGAGGAATCCGGCTGGTCGCACCTCTACACACAACAAGGCAATGGACGCGCGCGCCAGCACACCTCGGGACGTTGGGAAGTTTCGTCGCCCACGGTCAGCGCCGATGGCCGCGGTTTCCTGTTCCTGTGCAACCGCGCCTGGCCGGGTGACTACGAAGTCTGCCGCCTGAACCTGGACACCGGCGCGCTGGACGAAGTCACCTCGCTCGACGGCGTGGAAGACTTCAGCCTGTCACCGGATGGACAACGCCTGCTGGTACGCCATTCGCAGGCTTACCTGCCGCAACAGGCCGCCGTAGTCGCACTGGCCGATGGCAGCACGCGTACGCTGACCGATACCCGCAGCGCCGCCTTCAAGGCACGCACGTGGATCGAGCCGGAAATCGTGCAGGTGCCGTCGAAGCACGGTGCAGGCACCGTGTGGGGCAAGTACTACGGCCCGAAGACGCTGGAGCCGGGCAAGCAATATCCCATCGCCCTGTTCGTGCATGGCGCCGGTTACCTGCAGAACGTGCACGCGCGCTATCCCTACTATTTCCGAGAGCAGATGTTCCACAACCTGCTGGTGGAGCGCGGTTACATCGTGCTGGACCTGGATTTCCGCGCCAGCGCCGGTTACGGGCGTGACTGGCGCACGGCCATCTACCGGCAGATGGGCCATCCGGAACTGGAGGATTACCTGGACGGCCTGGACTGGCTGGTGGAACAACGCCAGGGCAACCGCGACCGTGCGGGCATCTACGGCGGCTCCTACGGCGGCTTCATGACCTTCATGGCGCTGTTCCGCAAACCCGGCACCTTCAAGGCCGGTGCCGCGCTGCGCCCGGTGGTGGACTGGCACCACTACAACCACGGCTACACCAGCAACATCCTGAACACCCCGGACATCGATCCGGAGGCTTACCGCAAGTCTTCGCCCATCGAATACGCCGAAGGCCTGCAGGACAACCTGCTGATCGCGCACGGCGTGATGGACGACAATGTGTTCTATCAGGACTCGGTATTGCTGGCGCAGCGCCTGATCGAACTGCGCAAGGATGACTGGGAGATGGCCTCCTATCCGCTGGAACGCCATGGCTTCAGCCGTGCCGACTCCTGGCTGGATCAGTACAAGCGCATCCTCAAGCTGTTCGAAACCACGTTGCGCCCCGAAGCACAGCGCTGACGTTCGCCCGCCTCCTTCGCCACCGGTGATGACATGACCACCCCGCCCGTTCCGCCGCCCCTGCCTGCCGCACGCGTCCCGGGCAAAGTGCAGGTTCGCAACAACACCAGTTTCATCACCGTGATGGCATGGGTGTCCATCGTACTGGGCGCGCTGGGTGTGCTTTATGCACTGGGTCAAACCGTGGTGGCCGCGCTGTTGCCCGGCGACCTGCTGACGGAGATGAAAAGCGACCCGGCGTTCGAGATCCTGCAACTGCCATCGTTCATCGTGTGGTTCATGGACAACCTGCTGCTGGTCAGCGTGGTGTCGCTGGTGCTATCGGCGGCCTTCCTGTGGGTGGCGTGGGGCCTGCTGAAACGGCGCGAATGGGCACGCCTGGGCTTCATCGCCTTCATGGCCTTGGGCACGCTGTCCAACCTGCTGGGACTCGTGTTCCTGTGGGACATGATCGAGTGGATGAACCATCTGCAAAGCTTCGCCGCGGACCCTGACAACCCCTTCGACGCACACGTGCAGCGGATGAACATGGTGTCCTTCGCCACCGGATTCATCAGCGCCTTCTTCTTCGCAGGCCTGCATGTGTGGATCATCTACAAACTGATGACGCCGGGGATTCGGAAGGAGTTTGGGTGAGGGTTGTGTTGGGATGGGTGTAGTTGCAATGGTTGCAATCGGCAGGTGCAGTCAGTCATTTGTAGCCAAGTACGAACTTCACGTGTTCAATTCACGCACCCCAACAGCGCACATTGAGTGATGCTGCTCCACTCAAAAACCTCTACGCTTCACTGATCGAAGGTGGATGATGGGCCTGGGTGTGAAACAGCGATATGAGGGGATCAACGGAGAAGTTCTACCGGAAGCAGTATCGTTGCAGGTCGAGCATGTGCTGCAGCGCTACCGCGACGTATGGACACCAATCAGCACCTACCCATATCTGGCTGTCAATATCGAGCGGATTAATGCGTACTGCAAGGACGTCGGCGACTTCGCAGTGTTCGCGAGCGGCCGCATGATGCAGAACCTCCGACCCGAAGAAGGCGGCAGCCGTTTGCTCTCGGGAATGATGGGTGGCGGCGTCAATGCCGGACTGTCCCCCGACTCTAAGGTTGTTGTTGAGGGCATGGCGAATCCACGCGCACACTGGATCATGAACTTCAACGACCCATTCGCCATCGGCATGCATCCGTTCGCAGCACTTAGTACGCACTACATCTACGTAGACAAAGGCGGCAGCTACCAACGGAAGCTTGCCGAGCTGGTAACAGTCGACCGACACAGCCGACCGCGGTGCGCGCTAGTCGACTTCGACCCACTGGCGGAGATGGCACTGACTTTCCATCTTGAATACATCAGTGGTCCACGCGATAGACCATGTGACATCACTCGGCTATCCACGTTGCTTGATGCGATATTCGTGGAAAACGAAAAGATTCTCGCTGCGGCCACCGCACATCACCGCAAGCACGCGCCACAGGAAAAGCCGTTCGACTATGTCGCACCGACGCTGACTCGTTACGGTCGTCTGACACACGATTCTGACGGACAACCGCGAATCGAGTTGTCGTTCGCACTGATGCACTACGAGAAAGCGTTACGCGAGTTCGATGCACTCAAGGCGGCGGCGGCAAAGAAGGATACCGAGGCTGCTTTCGTTCACGGCGTCTACTGTGTGGTCGCCGTGGCGGCCTGCGCCGAGGCCACCGGAAACCGTCTCGCGTTTCTACAGACTGGCGTACATCCAGGCCGCCACGACAGGCGCACGCCACTGCAGAAGATGAACGATGCTGGCTCGAAACTCGCGGATGCCGCCGACCGCACGTTTGTGCCGCTTGTGGACGGACATAAAATCCACTATTCGTTAGAGCAAGTACGTGGTCTGCGCAATGCATTCATGCACGCTAAGGAACGCGACGAAGGAATAGATCCAGTAGCGCTGACATCAATCGTATTCACCGCCGTAGATGAAAGTCACTGTCGCGACTACCTGAGCAATCTTCGCCTAGCGGTCGCCCATGTGTACGACCAACTCGCGCCCGAACATGGCGCACCGATCGTCACGCAGAAGAATTTCGATTGGCTCGGCGGGATCGAGGTACCCTAGAGCCTGACAAGCAGGATCGGTCATGGCCCGACCATTATTTCAGCCGAATTTCGTTCCGAGTGTGATTGATAGTGGGGACTTCGACCGGAAACGCGGCATCCTGGCCAGTACTTTTTGCAGTATCAACTCCGGCACCGCGAGTGAACGCGACAGCGGAAAGGAAATGCCGGGATGCAGGCCGGACCGCGGAGACTGCGCGTCTCCGAACGCGCAGGTTATCGTGATGGTGTCGAAAGGCCCACTCCTGATCGATATCGATAGTTATCATCCTTGATCCCAATCAATCCCCCACCCCCGTCCACCGCTAGAATGCGCTCATGGACAAAATCAATGACATCCACGATTTCCTGACCCGGTTGCAGGACGAGATCTGCACGGCCATCGAACATGCCGATGGCGGGGCCCGTTTCCACGAAGATCACTGGGCGCGGCCCGAGGGCGGCGGCGGGCGTACCCGTGTGCTGCGTGACGGCACGGTGTTCGAACAGGCCGGCATCGGCTTCTCCGATGTCTTCGGCACCACCCTGCCCCCGTCCGCCACCGCCAACCGCCCCGAGCTGACCGGCGCCTCCTGGCGCGCCATGGGCGTCTCGCTGGTGTTCCACCCGCGCAATCCCTACCTGCCCACCACCCACGCCAACGTGCGCCACTTCCGCGCCATGCGCGATGGCGAAATCGTCGGCTGGTGGTTCGGCGGCGGTTTCGACCTCACCCCGTTCTACCCCTTCGACGAAGACATCCTTCACTGGCACCGCACCGCGCACGACATCTGCATGCCGTTCGGCGGACAGGAACGCTACGACGCGCACAAGCGCTGGTGCGATGACTACTTCTTCCTCAAGCACCGCAATGAAACCCGCGGCGTGGGCGGACTGTTCTTCGACGACCTGCATGACAACCTGGACCGCGACTTCGCCTACATGCGTGCCGTGGGCGAAGGCTTCCTGGATGCCTACCTGCCGCTGATCAACCGCCGCAAGGACACGCCCTACGGCGAACGCGAACGCGCGTTCCAGTTGTACCGCCGTGGACGCTACGTGGAATTCAACCTGGTCTTCGACCGCGGCACCCTGTTCGGCCTGCAAAGCGGTGGGCGCACCGAATCCATCCTGATGAGCCTGCCACCGCTGGTGCGCTGGGAATACGGCTACACGCCGGACGCGGACAGCCCGGAAGCGCGGCTCGCCGATTACCTGCGTCCGCGTGATTGGTTGAACGAACTTGCTTGAGTCCGCGGAGCGGGCATAAAAAAAGCCCCGCAGGCCAGGGGAGGGCCGGCGGGGCTGCGGTTCCAACCCGGGGAGAGGCTGGTTCCGTGGATGGCCTCCTAGGGGAGAGGAGGACATCGACGACAGACCTTGCATCTGCCGTACGCCATATGACCACTTTCCGCATGGATGGTTCGTGAAGATTCCGGTTAAAAAACCGTCTAATTAAGCCAATATTCAGTTTTTTAAACTGTCTGGTTTAGAAATAATCCTGAGCCGGATTCCGGAAGAATTCCGCAACTCCTTGTCCCGCAAGGCTTCCAGCGCCCGGGACAGGCTCAATGCGCCTGATCCCAGTTGTCACCCACGCCGGAGTCCACTACCAGTGGAACGCTGAGTTGTGCGGCGGAACACATGCGCTCCGTGGCCGCTTCCAGCAATTCCGGCACGAAAGCCTCGTCTGCTTCGAACACCAGTTCATCGTGCACCTGCAGGATCATCAGCGCCCGGTCGCGGTATCCGGCCAACCACGCATCCAGTGAAATCATCGCCCGCTTGATGATGTCCGCCGCGGTGCCCTGCATGGGCGCGTTGATGGCGGCACGCTCGGCACCGGCACGCAGGTTCTGGTTACGGGCAGCAATGTCGTTCAGGTAGAGCCGGCGGCCGAACAGCGTTTCCACGTAACCCTTTTCACGCGCCTGCTGGCGCATCCGCTCCATGAAATCGCGCACGCCGGGATAACGGCTGAAATACAGCGCCACGTAATCCTGCGCCTCGCCACGCCCGATCCCCAGGTTGCGCGCCAGACCGAAGGCACTCATGCCATACATCAGGCCGAAGTTGATGGCCTTGGCGGCACGACGTTCGTTGCTGGTCACGTCCTCGATCTTGCGGCCGAACACTTCCGCCGCAGTGGCGCGGTGGATGTCGGCGCCGGATTCGAACGCGCGCACCAGACCCGGGTCCTGCGACAGGTGCGCCATGATCCTCAATTCGATCTGCGAGTAATCGCAGGCCACCAGCTTGCGTCCCGGCGGTGCCACGAAAGCGGTGCGGATGCGGCGGCCATCGTCGGTGCGAATGGGGATGTTCTGCAGGTTGGGATCGGACGAAGACAAGCGTCCGGTGGCGGCTCCCGCCTGGTGGTAACTGGTGTGCACGCGCCCGGTGTCCGGATTGACCATCTCCGGCAGCTTGTCGGTGTAGGTGCTGCGCAGCTTCGCCAGTCCACGGTAGTCCAGGATGATGCGCGGCAATTCGTGCTGGTCGGCAATGGCTTCCAACGCTTCTTCGTTGGTACTGGGCTGGCCGGTTGGGGTCTTCACCAGCGCCGGCAATTTCAGCTCGTCGAACAACAGCCCCTGTAATTGCTTGGGCGAATCCAGGTTGAAAGTGCGTCCGGCCAGTTCGGTAGCTTTCTGCTGCGCAGCCAGCATGCGCCGGGAAAGATCCGCGCTTTGCCGGCGCAATTCATCGGCATTGATGCGCACGCCATTGGCTTCGATCCGTTGCAGCACCGGCACCAGCGGCATTTCGATATCACGATAGACGGACGCCAGCGTGGGCTCTTCCGCCAGCTTGCCGGACAGCACGTGGTGCAGGCGCAGGGTGATGTCGGCATCCTCCGCTGCGTAGCGTACGGCATCGTCTATGGCCACGTGCGAGAACGGAATCTGCTTGGCGCCCTTGCCCGCCACGTCTTCGTACTTGATGGTGTCGTAGCCCAGGTAACGCTTCGCCAATGAATCCATGTCGTGGCGGGTCGCGGTGGAATTGAGCACGAAGCTTTCCAGCATGGTGTCGTCGGCATAACCGCGTACCTGCACGCGGTGCCGTGCCAGCACGTGCAGGTCGTACTTGCCATGCTGTCCCACCTTGGCGATGGCGGCGTCTTCCAGCAGCGGCTTCAACGCGGCCAGCACGGCGGCACGATCCAGTTGCGCGGGTGCGCCCGGATAATCGTGTCCCAGCGGCAGGTAAGCGGCGTGGCCGGTTTCCACGCTGAAGCTCAATCCCACCAAGTTGGCACGCAGGGCATCCAGCGAATCCGTCTCGCAATCAAAGGCGAAGCGCTCCGCGCTGCGCAGGCGCGCGGCCCAGGCATCCAGTTGCGCTTGCGTGAGGATCGCTTCGTATTCACCGGGTGCGGACAGCGCGGAATCCAGCGTTTCGGTTTCCACTTCGGAGGAGCGCGCGAAACCGGCCGCGGTGCCACGCACGCTCACTGGCGTTTCACGCACGTCGCCCGCAGCGGCGCCATTGCCGCCTTCCAGCTCTTTCAGCGCCTGGGTGAAGCCGTAGCGGGCATACAGAGTGCGCAGTGCATCGACATCACGCTCGCGCAGTCCCAGGGTTTCGGGGCCGCCATCGAGTGCCACATCGGTCTTGATGGTCACCAGTTCACGATTGAGCGGCAGGCGCGGCAACGCGGCACGCAGGTTGTCGCCGATCTTGCCCTTGATCTGGTCTGCACGTTCGATGATGGCATCCAGCGAGCCGTACTCGCCCAGCCACTTGGCGGCGGTCTTGGGGCCGCACTTTTCCACGCCCGGCACGTTGTCCACGATGTCTCCCATCAGCGCCAGCAGGTCGACGATGCGATCCGGCGGCACGCCGAACTTGTCCACCACGGTTTCATCCGAATCCAGCCGGCTGCCGGTCATGGTGTTGACCAGGGCAATGCCGGGACGCACGAGTTGGGCGAAATCCTTGTCGCTGGTGGAAATGGTGACGTCCATGCCCTGCCCGGCACCCTGCAATGCCAGCGTGCCGATCACGTCATCCGCTTCCACGCCGGAGATACGCAGCAGCGGGAAGCCCAATGCCTGCACGATCTCGATCATCGGCTGCACCTGCGCACGCAGGTCGTCGGGCATCGGCGGACGGTTGGCCTTGTAGTCGGGATAAAGCGCATCGCGGAACGTGGGGCCGCTGGCATCCAGCACGAAGGCCACGTGCTCAGGCTTTTCCTTCAAGGTGGCGCGCAGCATGTTGACCACGCCGAACAGGGCGCCGGTGGGCTCCCCCGCGGCATTGGTCAGCGGTGGAAGCGCGTGGAAGGCGCGAAACAGGTAACTGGAACCATCAATCAGGACGAGTCTGCTCATGTGCAGATTCTACGCCCGCCCATGCCGATGCCCGCCGGCATGGAATGGGCGCATAATCCGTGCACGTGAAACACGCCCGGAGACGCCCCATGTTGCGCACCCTGCCCACCCCCTTCCTGCTGGCCGGGCTGTTGGCCCTGGCGGGCTGCGCCAGCAACAGCGGCACGGCCGAGGTCCCGATGGACGTCACCGGTGCCGAAACCGTCGTGCGCACCCTGGACAACGGCGACGTGGCCGAGGAATACCGCATCGCCGGCCAGCTACGGATGGTCAAGATCACGCCCGTACGCGGACCGGCGTATTACCTGTACGACCGCGATGGCGATGGCCGTTTCGACAACGACCGCGACAGCATTCCGGCCGTGCACTGGAAG
>JBQGFJ010000176.1:0-8082 GCA_052040085.1 Pseudoxanthomonas sp. | reverse complement strand
TGCTGGCCATGCAGGCCGAAGCGTTCCACCAAGGCACCCAGTGTGCGCACCGACATCCCGAGGTTGCCAACATCCGAATACGCCGTGTTCTGGCGGCAAAAGGGAATGCGCACGCCACCCAGGATGGCGACGGGTCGGGCTGATGGCATGGGAAGACCTCGCAAGACGTGGAAAGAGCTGCGAAAACTGCCTGCAACATGGGCAGCAGGCATAATGTGCAAGTGTATCCCTCCCCTTGGAACGGGCCAACCGCGAGCATGAATGAATTCGTACGGTCTGCCCCGGTCATGGGGGTATTGGCACTGGAAATGGCGTTGGGCACGCACCCTGCCGAGCCCGCGCTGGGGCAAGAGGCTGCAGGCCGCTTGGCGGAGTTGGTGGCACGCGATCTTGGTGCGCTGGTGCCTGGCGTCCAGGCGCTGGATCTCGCGGTTGCCGCTGCGCACTTTGACCCCGCGGAAGTATTGCGTCCGGGCTGGCCCTTGCACCGGCGGTTGGATGAATTGCGCGCTCGTGCGCCGGGCCGCCATGAAGGGCCGCGGGTATTGGTGTTCGGCGCGGACAGCAACGGCAACGTGCCTTTGCCATTCCAGGCGTCTCCGGACCTGCAGGGCGGGAGTTTGCGCGTACTGCCGTACTTGCTGACGGGCGATGAAAACGTGGAGCAGGACATCTCCGAACGCATGGAAGCGCTGTTGCTGGAAACCGGCATGGCCGGTGCGGAAACGGCGCTGCTGGCCCAGGAGATGTTTGGTGCACGCATCGAGCATGCGCGCTACATGACGGTGCATGATCTGGCGGCCATGACCGCCATGCAGTACAGCCACCAAGGGCTTGAAGTGTTGTGGCCGTTGCTGGAAGCAGCGCTGGTCGCGCCGGAGTCCGAGGCCTGGGTGGATGTGTTGCCGGAGCCACTTGCGTGTTACTGCAACGGGGAAGCACGGCTGGCCATGTTCGAACCTTCGGGCTGGCACAAGCGTTATGCGCCTTCGGTGCCACAGGGCCAGGAGGCTGGGGTGGAGCACCTCTATCGTTTGTTCGAAGCGCGCCAGCGCCAGTTCGCCAGCGTGCTGGATGCCCACGGCATTCCCGTGGTGCATGTGTTTTGCCCGTCGGGCGAGGACCCACGGAGTTACCTGCTCTAGAGTCTGTCTGCGAGTGCGCACAACCGTGTCGTCACGCGCTTGCGTATCGACCCAGGAATCCCTCCGAACAACCGTCATCGCATCTGCGCATGCGGGTGCCTGGAGACGTCGAACCCATGAGGGCAACGGCACGGGGTTGACCAGACACAAGGTCTGTTGAAAAGCGCTTCCGCTTGCGCGGGAGCGACGGGCAAAAGCGGAGTTGTTCAGAGAGCCCTGTCGCGCATGCCCGTGGAACCCGTGTGGCGTGCGCCGAGGACTGGCGGCCCTAGGCTCCGTCGACAGGTTCGCGGCGAAGCGGGCCCGTCATGCGGCTCAGAGTGTCGTCACGCAGCCACCAGTGATGCAGTGCCGTCATCGCCACGTGACCGGCAATCAACAACAGCAGGACCCAGGCCAGCAGGCCATGGCTGGCATCGGCGGGGGCCAGCATCCAGCTGATTTCCTGCGTGCGCTCCGCGAACAGCGGAATGCCGAAGGGAGCGAAGGCGCGGGTTCCGCCATATTCCCGCAGCAGTGCTACCGCAGGCACGTAGAGCATCAGTGCGTACAGTGCGGCATGCCCGGCGGCGGCGGCCTTGCCGGCCAAGGTGGGCGGGTGTGCAGGCCGCCGGCGCCACTGCGAAAACGCCCACAGGGCACGTGCGGCAATCAACAGCATCAGCAACGTGCCGATGGGCTTGTGGCTGCCCACCATGAAGGCCGTCACCGGATGGCGGCCCAGCGTGATCTTGATCAGCATGCCGGCGAACTGCCAGGCCAGCAGTGTGGCGATGGACCAGTGCAGCAGGCGGGTGATCACGCCATAACGGGTGGAGCTATCAAGCCAGCGGGAGGACATGGGGGTCGTTCCGTTGAGTAGTGAAAAGAAGGGTATGCCGGAGGGGCGCAGCGCGACCCCATCCGGCTCGCTCATGCCGGCGCGATATTGGCGCAAGCATGGCGAAGATTTATGCCAGGTGTCAGTGGGTCACCGTGATCACGCCGCATGCCACGCGCGCGCCGGCGTTGCCGGTCGGCTGGCTGACGTAGTCGTCGGGATCGGCGTGCACGATCACGCCGCGACCAGCGATGTCGGTGGCGCTGCCATCACCCAGGGTGGCACCGGCCAGATGGGCATTGACCGTGGCGACACCCTCGGCATCGGATTGCAGGTTGTCCATGTCGCCGGCATGGTGCGCGCCATGGTGCACGCGGCCATGGGTGGTGGTGGCTGGATTGAAATGTCCACCGGCGCTGGTGGCGTCCACCGCGCTGCAATCGCCTTTTTCATGCACATGGAAGCCGAACGTGCCGTTGGCCGGCAGTCCGCCCACCACGCCGGTCACATGGACCCCGCCGGGCATGGAAGTGAGAGTTACCTTGCCGCTGACCAGGCTGCCTGATGCTGATGCCAGGTTGGCCACGGCATGCGTCGTCGGGCCCGCGGGTGCGGCAGGCGGTGCCTTGGGTGTGCTGGAGCACGCGGAGAGGAACAGGGTGGTGGCAGTGGCAAGCAGGAGGATGCGCATCGGGGCCTCGCGGGGCATGGGGTTGCCGATAACCTAAAGGCAGCGCCCTTCATGTGCAATGAAGGCGGCTCACGGCCGCTTGCGGCCCGACCCCAATTTCCGGGTAACGGTGTTGCGGCCAATCCCCAGTTTGTCGGCGGCGGCGGCCCGGCGCCCATGGGTGAATTCCAGGGCTGCTTCCAGCAGTGCGCGATCGAAACGTTCGCGGGCTTCGGCGTGCAGGTTTTGTGCGCCCTCCAGCAAGCGCGCGCGGGCCCAGGTGGCCAAGGCCACTTCCCAGTCGCCGGTGGTGCCCTGGTTGCTTGAGGGGCGGGCAAGCACGGCTTCCAGTTCCGCAGCGGTGATCGATTCGGTGGGTGCCAATGCCGACAGCCGCCAGCACACGTTTTCCAGCTCCCGCACGTTGCCGGGCCAGTCGTAGGCCTTGAGTGCATTCAGGGATGTCGTGGAGAAGCGCTTGGGTGGCACGCCGAACTTGCGCGATGCGATGGCCAGGAAATTTTCGGCCAGGCGCGGAACGTCGTCACGGCGTTCGCGCAAGGGCGGCAGTCGCAGTCGTACCACGTCCAGGCGATGCAGCAGGTCGGCGCGGAAGCGGCCTTCCGCCACCAGCCGTTCCAGGTCCTGGTGGGTGGCGGCGATCACCCGGACATCCACGCGGATCAATTCGCGCCCACCCACGCGGAAGAATTCACCTTCGGCCAGCACGCGCAGCAGGCGCGTCTGCAATGACAGTGGCATGTCGCCGATTTCATCCAGGAACAGCGTGCCGCCGTTGGCTTGTTCGAAGCGTCCTATGTGGCGCTTTTGCGCACTGGTGAAGGCGCCGGCTTCATGGCCAAACAGTTCGCTTTCCAGCAGTTCCGCGGGGATGGCGGCGGTATTCAGTGCAACGAAGGGCTTGGCCGTGCGTGGTGATTCGTTGTGCAGGGCGCGCGCGACCAGTTCCTTGCCGGTGCCGGTTTCGCCGGTAATGAGGACCGACAGGGGGGCCTGCGCCAGCCGGCCGATGGCGCGGAACAGTTCGCGCATCGCGGGTGTTTCGCCGATCAACTGCGAGCTGCCCGACACAGGCTGGGCGGGTTCCTCGCCGGAAGCGTCCGATTCAGCCGTTGCGATATCCGGCAGGGTCCGTGCCGCGAGCGCGACGGCGTCGTCCAGATCGAAGGGCTTGGACAGGAATTCATGCGCGCCGCCGCGGAACGCACCAGCGGTACTGGCGACGTCGGTGTAGGCCGACATCACGATGACCGGCAGTTGCGGATGGCTGTTCTTGAGCTTGTCCAACAGCACCAGCCCGGTGTCGCCCGGCATGCGCACGTCGGTGAACAGCAGATCGGGCGCGCCGTGTGCACCCAATGCCTGCAAGGCAGCATCGGCGCTGTCGAAGCCATCCACGGCATAGCCCGCATCGCGCAATGCGGTAGCCAGCACGAACCTGACCGAGCGATCGTCATCGACGACCCAGATGCGTTGCATTCCGGCAGCGGGGACATGCAGGGCGATCCGCTCAGTGGACATGGGGCTTCTCTTCTTCTGCCTGCAATTGCGGCAGCATCAGCGTGAAAACGGTGTGTCCGGGCCGCGAGCGGTAGCTGAGCGTGCCGTTGTGTTCACGGGTGACCTGTTGTGCCAGTGCCAGGCCCAGCCCGCTGCCTTCGGCACGCCCGCTGACCAGGGGCAGGAACAGGTGTTCGGTGAGTTCTTCCGGCACGCCGCGCCCGTCATCGACGATTTCCAGTCGCAGGGCCATGGCATGCAGGTGGTCGTGCACGCGCGCGCCGTGTTCCACGCGTGTGCGCAAGGTGATGGTGGTGGCCCCGGCCTGGATGGCGTTGCGGACCAGGTTCCATGTGGCCTGGGTCAGGCGATCGGCATCGCCGTGGATCTCGGGCAAGCTGGGGTCGTAGTCACGCTGCAGCCGGACCGACCAGCCGCCTTCGGTTTCGGCCAGGCGCAGCACCCGTTCCAGTACGGAATGGATGTTGAGCAGGTCATGCGGCCGTTGCGGCGTGGGGGAAAGCAGTTGTTCGAGCAGGCCATTGAGGCGCCCGATTTCCGATTCGATCAATTCGATCAGTTCGCGCTCGTCCTGGTTGTCGCTGCGCTGTCCGGCACGCCGCGCCAGCAGTTGGGCAGCTCCTTTCAAGCCGGCCAGCGGGTTGCGCAGTTCATGCGCCAGGCCTTTCAGTGCCGCGCTGAGGGCGTTGGGCAGGGCCTGTACCGGATCCACGCCGGGGAATTCGTCCACCGGATGGGCTTCCAGTAGCCAGTCGCCGTTGTCCATGCGCGACAGCCAGCCTTCGGCGAAACGGGGTGATTCGCTGGGCATGCCCAGCGCCATGCGATGCAATCGCAGTACGTCACGTCCGGTGTTTTCCAGGAAGCGGGCCATGGCGTCGCCGTCAATCTCCAGTGCGGCCAGGGGTTGTCCCAGCAACCGCCGCGAACTGACGCCCAACCAGCGGGCGAAGGCGGCATTGGTGCCCAGGATCCGCCCTTGCGGGTCGGCCCAGGCCACCGGCGTACTCAGGGCGTCGGTGGCGGGTTCTTTCGGCATGGGAAACCTGGGGAACGGCATTGCACCATGTTAGTGCAATGCCGTTCGGTGCGGTGAATCAGCTCTCGTAAGCCGATTCGCCATGCGAGGTGATGTCCAGACCTTCGCGTTCGGCTTCTTCGCTCACGCGCAGGCCGAACACCAGCTTGGCCACGGTGAAGCCGATCGCCGAAACGATGCTGATCCACACGATGGTCAAGCCCACGCCCAGCGCCTGGGTCGCGACCTGCGAGGCCATGTTGAAGTCGTCACCGCCCTGGCCGCCCAGCGCCGGCGAGAAGAACACGCCGGTCAGGAGCGCGCCGACGATGCCGCCGACCGCATGCACGCCGAACACATCCAGGCTGTCGTCCGCGCCCAGCAGCTTCTTCAGGCCGGTGACGCCCCACACGCAGATCACGCCGGCGGCGAAACCAATGGCCACTGCACCGAATGGACCGACCAGGCCCGCGGCCGGCGTGATGCCGACCAGGCCGGCGACCATGCCCGAAGCGACGCCCAGCGCCGAGGACTTGCCCTTGACGATCTTCTCGGTCAACGCCCAGCCCAGTACCGCGGCGGCGGTTGCCACCAGGGTGTTGAGGAAGGCCAGCGCCGCACCGGCGGTGGCTTCCAGGTTGGAGCCGGCGTTGAAGCCGAACCAGCCCACCCACAGCAGCGAGGCACCGACGAAGGTCAGGGTCACGTTGTGCGGCTTCAGCGCGGTCTGGCCGTAGCCCAGGCGCTTGCCGATGAAGTAGGCGCCCACCAGGCCCGCGATGCCGGCGTTGATGTGCACCACCGTACCGCCGGCGAAGTCCAGCGCGCCCTTCTCGAACAGGTAGCCACCAGTGGCCCACACCATGTGTGCCAGCGGCAGGTAGCCGAAAGTGAACCAGATCACCGAGAACAGCAGCACCGCGGCCAGCTTGGCGCGTTCGGCGAAGGCACCGACGATCAGTGCGCCGGTGATGCCGGCGAAGGTCGCCTGGAAGCCCACGAACACATATTCCGGCAGCGCCACGCCATCGGTGAAGGTGGCCGCCAGCGTGTCGATGGTGACGCCCTTCAGGAACAGCTTGTCGAGGTTGCCGACCCACGGGCCCTCGCCCGAGAACGCCAGGCTGTAGCCGTAGACGATCCACAGCACGGCCAGCAGCGAGAACACCACTGCGACCTGCACCAGCACCGACAGCACGTTCTTGGAGCGGACCATGCCGCCGTAGAACAGGGCCAGGCCTGGCACGACCATCAGCAGCACCAGCATGGTCGAGGTCAGCATCCAGGCGACGTCACCCTTGTTGACCACCGGTTCGGCGGCCGGTTCTTCGGCAGGCGTTTCGGGCGCGACGGTGGCGGCGACGGTCTCGACTGCCGTTTCGACGGCCGCAGCCGCGTCGGTGGCGGCTTCGGTCACGACTTCGGCAGTGGCTTCGGCCACGGGAGCCGATTCTTCCTGGGCCTGTGCGACGGCGGGGGAGCCCACCGCGAGCAGGGACAACACCATCAGCAGGGATACTGCATAGAACCGGGTCTTCCACCCGGTGAAAAGACGGATCTTCATGTGGGGGCTCCGAGTTTAGAGCGCGTCCGCGCCGACTTCGCCGGTGCGGATGCGGATGACCTGGTCAATGGAGGTGACGAAGATCTTGCCGTCGCCGATCTTGCCGGTGCCGGCCGCCTGCTGGATGGCCTCGATCACGGCATCAAGGCGTTCGCTGGTGACGACGGTCTCGATCTTGATCTTGGGCAGGAAGTCGACGACGTATTCGGCGCCGCGATACAACTCGGTATGTCCTTTTTGCCGCCCGAAGCCTTTGACTTCGGTGACGGTGATTCCGGATACGCCCGCTTGCGACAAGGACTCTCGCACCTCGTCGAGCTTGAACGGCCGGATGATGGCGGTGATCAGTTTCATGCGCATTTCCCCGTGGTGGAAGGAGCCGGCCGTTTCCAGCCGGCGATTGGCGGAGCAGGAAACCCGTGACGCAACCCGACGTTGGGGGAGGAAGCTGCGTACAGGAGCCTTTTCCGTTGCCCGAAAGCGCTACGGCAGCCTTGTGGGCTGCCGTAGCGGGTGTACTCAGTTGCCGTAGTACAGCTGGTATTCCAGCGGGTGGGTGGCCGCGCGGAACTTGGTCACCTCCTGCATCTTCAGCGCGATGTAGCCGTCGATGAAGTCGTCGGTCATCACGCCGCCGGCCTTGAGGAAGTCGCGGTCCTTGTCGAGCGCGTCCAGCGCCTGGTCCAGGCTGGAGCAGACCTGCGGGATCAGCTTCTCCTCTTCCGGCGGCAGGTCATACAGATCCTTGTCGCTGGGAGCGCCCGGGTCGATCTGGTTCTTGATGCCATCCAGGCCGGCCATCATCAGTGCGGTGAAGGTCAGGTAGCCGGACTGCAGCGGATCCGGGAAACGCATTTCGATGCGGCGCGCCTTCGGGTTGGACACCCACGGAATGCGGCACGAAGCCGAACGATTGCGCGCCGAGTAGGCCAGCATCACCGGCGCTTCGAAGCCCGGGACCAGGCGCTTGTAGCTATTGGTGCCGGAGTTGGCGAATGCGTTGATGGCGCGCGCATGCTTGAAGATGCCGCCGATGTACCACAGTGCCATCTGCGACAGGCCGCCGTAGCCGTCGCCGGAGAACAGGTTAGTGCCGCCCTTGGCCAGCGACTGGTGCACGTGCATGCCGCTGCCGTTGTCGCCTACGATCGGCTTGGGCATGAAGGTCGCGGTCTTGCCGTTGCGGTGCGCGACGTTCTTGATGACGTACTTCATCGTCAGCAGGTCGTCGGCCTTCTTCACCAGCGTGCTGAACTTGGTGCCGATCTCGCACTGGCCAGGCGCTGCGACTTCGTGGTGGTGCACCTCGACCTCGACGCCCTG
>JBQGFJ010000175.1:0-7735 GCA_052040085.1 Pseudoxanthomonas sp. | reverse complement strand
ATCCCGGTGGTACACCATCATCGCCTGCTGCATGGCATCCGGCGCGAAGTGCGAGGCAAAGGCATAAGGCAGCCCCAGTGCCGCCGCCAGTTGCGCGCCGACCAAGCTGGAGCCCAGCAGCCATACGGCCACATCGGTACCGGCGCCGGGAACGGCGCGCACGGCCTGCCCCGGGACCGCTGGCTTCAGGTAGCCGAGCAACTCCTGCACATCCTGCGGAAACTGCTCCGCCGCACCCTGATAGCGCCGCAGCGCGCGGGCGGTAGCCTGGTCCGTACCAGGCGCACGCCCCAAACCAAGATCAATGCGACCCGGATACAAGGATGCCAACGTCCCGAACTGCTCGGCCACCTGCAAGGGCGAATGATTCGGCAACATGATGCCGCCTGCTCCCACGCGCATCCTGGTCGTGGCGGATGCCACGTGGCCAATCAGTACCGCTGTCGCCGCACTGGCGATACCCGGCATGTTGTGGTGTTCGGCCAACCAATAACGACGATAGCCCCAACGCTCGGCGTGGACGGCAAGCTCACGCATGCAAGTAAAAGCCTGGCCGATATCACTGCCTTCACACACCGGCGCCAGATCAAGCAAGGAATAAGGAATCACGACATTCTCCACGGCAGCATGCAGGCTACATGGTGATGCCGCACCCACCTTGCAAGCTGCAAGACGTCTGACTCACATGGGCGAAGAACCAATAAAAATGCCGGAGGCTTGCGCCCCCGGCATTCGATACCAACACGATGTGCGCTGGATTACAGCGGCTGCACCTGGTCGGCCTGCATGCCCTTCTGGCCCTGCACGGCGACGAAGCTGACGCGCTGGCCTTCCTGCAAGGACTTGAAGCCATTGCCCTGGATGGCACGGAAGTGGACGAACAGGTCCGCGCCGCTTTCCGGGGTGATGAAGCCGAAGCCCTTGGCATCGTTGAACCACTTGACGGTTCCGGTCTGACGATCTGACATTTCTCTGAATTTCCTGAAACGGTGTGAATGAATCACGACCCTGGAATACCCATGGGCCGAGACTGTAGTTGCAGGCGTAAAAGAAAGCTGGAAGTGAAGCAGACCATCCGATCAACCGCACCAGGCCACGATTTACGGTGACCCTGGCAAACACAGTGCCACCACGATACGCCAATTGTGGAAGAAACGCGAATACCTCTTGCGGACCGGTCATCGGGCACTCATCCGGTCCTGGCCCAGCCAGGGCCGGCAACCCGGCTGCCGCCGGCACGCCTCAGGGGGAATCCACCAGCGGCTGCAATTGCGGGTCCAGCGCCACCCGGCCATCGAACACGAAGCAGCCGCCCTGGTACCCGGCCCCGCCGGCCTCTTCGAAATAGCCCAGGATGCCGCCTTCCAGCTGCAACACGTTGTCCATGCCGTCCTCGCGCATCCAGACCGCCGCCTTCTCGCAGCGGATGCCGCCGGTGCAGAAGCTGACAACGGTGGCATCGCGCAGGCTTTCACGGTGCGGCGCCAGAGCATCCGGCAGGTCGGTGAACTTGACGATCGGCAGGGTCAGGGCACCGGCGAAGGTACCGTATTCCACTTCCTGCTGGTTGCGGGTATCCAGCATCACCACGCGCCGGCCAGTGTCGTCATGACCTTGTCCAAGCCAGCGTGCCAGCGTGGCCGGTTCCACCGCAGGGGCCCGTGGGCGCTCCAGCGGGGAGGCGGCATCGCGCCGGAAGCTGATGATCTCCGGCTTGACCTTGACCTGCATGCGCCCGAACGGTTGCGCGCGGCTCCAGCTGAATTTGACCCGCATGTCCACGAAGCGGGCATCGGCCCGGAGTTCGTCGAAGAACGTCCTTACGGCCTGCTCCGGCCCTGCCAGGAACAGGTTGGCACCCTCGCCCGCCACCAGGATGGATCCCATCAGGCCCAGTTCGGCGGTCCGTGCACGGAAGTGCGCGGCCAAAGCCTCGGGGTCATCGAGCAGGACGAAGTGATAAGCGGCAGCATTGAGGATCATGCCGGCCATTGTACCGGGCAGCCGTCCCGCTACGTCAGCGTGACAGCAGGATCTGGGGCAGCCACAGGGTGAACAGCACGATGAACACCATCAGCGCCAACAGGCCCAGTACCTGCCACGGGTTCCTGCGCAGGGTCTTGAGGAAGGTCTCTTCGGTGCCGTCGCGCCGGGCCTCGTCACGCTCGGCCACGGCACGTTCGCGCCGCTCCGCCTGGTATCCGGCCATCAAGGCTTTTGCCTGGCCGATCTGCTCGTCGTCCTGTATCCAGATGCCGCCAGCGGATATTCCCCACGGGCTGCCCTTGGTTTCGTAGAACGGAATGCGATTGGCCTCGAGCATGGCACGCACATCATCCGCCTCGTCTTCGGGCACGTTGCGCAGATTGAGCAAAAGCTTGGGCATGCGGCCATGATAGCCCGGCCTCCGGGTTACCCTGTAGCACTCGAACCTGCGGAACCTTCCATGCGCTTCTTTGCCCTGTTGCTTGCTGCCCTGCTGACCGCTGCCTGCTCTTCGCCCGCTCCTCCGGCCGGTGGCAGCATTGCCGAATTCCAGCGCCTTGATGAAGTGGCTGGCACAGGCGCTACCGCCACTGCGGGCAAGGAAGTCACCGTGCATTACACCGGCTGGCTTTACGACGAAAACGCCGCCAACCAGCGCGGGTTGAAGTTCGACAGCTCGCTGGACCGCGGCCAACCCTTCGTGTTCCCGCTGGGCGCTGGCAAGGTGATCCGCGGCTGGGACGAAGGCGTGGAAGGCATGCAGGTGGGCGGCAAGCGCGTGCTGATGATTCCCGCTCACATGGGCTACGGTCAACGCGGCGCCGGCGGCGTGATTCCCCCCAATGCATCGCTGGTGTTCGAAGTGGAGTTGCTGGACGTGCAGGGCCAGTGAGGCCCGCACGCACCCGCTGAATCCGTCGCATTGCATCGAGCGTGCACAGCGTGGCCTGTAAACATGCACCGAAACAGGTGTTACAGGGTTGATACAGCCCTCAGGCCCTTGTTGCCAAAAGGTATTCCACCGGTTTCCAGCATCACGTCCAGCATTTCGCCTGCTGCGCCCGTGATACACATTCCGTTTGACCGGAACGCAGGCAACATCGCAACCATATGATTTAAATAGTTTTTTTCAGACTGGCACGAAGCGTGCTCAGCCTCACCTGTCCGTTATCGGAGGGGAGGCGAAGGTGCTGCATCCATACCGCAACCACGTACTGGCACTGCTGGGTTCCGTACCGCTGGCTTTCACACTGCTGGCCCCCGCCAGCGCCTGGGCCGCAGGTGCCCGCAGCGGTGTCGAGGCCAAGCCCGGTGAAATGGTGCTACTGCGTGACGTCAACGCCCGTCCCGCCTATCGGCCTGCTCCCCCCAGCATTGCCATCATCGTCGACCCCACCCCCACGCGGGAACTCGGCAATGCCTTGGGTACCGGCGAATTGTCCGATGAAGACTTCGCCTCGCTGTCCACCGGCAACCGCCTGCAACTGACACAGGGCTCCGTCGAAACGTTTGCTGGCGGCATGGCCAGCCATGCCACTGGCAGTCTGGGTATCGTGACATCGGACGGCAGCATGGTCTCCGGCGACGGCATCAGCAATGCCTTGGGCGCCCCCATGGGCGCGGTCGGCGGCGCGACCCGCGGCATCGGCAGCCGCATACAGGGCGCCCTGTCTTCCTTCCCGCTCGGCCAGGCGAACAACGGCAACGGCGGGCGCGGACCATGAAACTGCACGGACCGTGCATCGTCCTGGCCTTGCTGCTTGCAACCGCGAGCACCGGTACCCGCGCGCAATCATCGGATGACGACTACGCCGCGATGCTGGGCTACCTGGCCCAGACCCATATCGAGGATCGTGCTTTCGCCGGCGCCAATGGTGCCATCAGCGTGAACATGGCCGCGGGTGACCTCAACCTGCAATCGAACGCCCGTGCCCTTGCTTCCGGCACCCAGGGCAACGCCACGGCAACAACACAACAACGCCAACTCAACGACACCTCCCGCCTTCCCACGCACGCCATCACCCGGATCGGTGGCGATGCATTCCGGAATGCCAGCGGCATGGTGTCCATCAACCAGGCCAGCGGCAACGCCAACACGGAAATCAATTCCGTCGCGGTGACGCTGGCCCAACAAGGCATACGCGAAGCCTCCGACGACTTCCTGTCGTCATCCGGCATCGCGTCGGCAGAGCGGCGGCAGCAGGAAATACCGGGCACGCCGGCCTCCACCACGCATCGCAAGGTCGCGGTGGAATCGTCGGCGTTCCAGGGATTCGACGGTGTGCTTCAGCTCAATCAGATCGCGGGATCGGGGAACACCACGGGCAACCACCTGGTCGTCTCGGGCAGCCCCTGACCGCGGAATCCACAACCACGCAGAACCTCCACCTACCTACCGAAAGGGGACACCATGAAAGCGAAGACAAAATGGACCATGCTCGCCGTGTCCGTGAACGCCGTCGTTGCCGCCGGAGCCGCCAATGCGGAAACCGACGTCAACAGGGACATCAACATCACCGTCAACAAGACGCTCAACAAGACCGTGGAAAGCACGTCCACGTCGAACTCCGAAAGCAATGCCAGCTCCAATGTGGAAAACAATTTCAGCTCCAACGTCGAACTCAACATGAGCAAGAACATGGAGCTCAACCAGACGGTCAACCTGACCGACACGATGACCCGCAACCAGTCCCTGCATGTTGAACACGAAGACATCCAGAAGACCGAGAACATCCAGTCGGACATCCGTCGCGAGAAAAACGAGCACGGCGTCAGCGTGAACCTTGAAAAGGACATTCGCCTGGCTTCGGACATCCGTTTCTCCGGCGACCCCACCATCACCGGCAGCATCGACCTGGATTCGGCCGCCATCGCCATCATCGACAACCGCCAGTCGGTGACCGACAACCTCGGCTACAACGAGAAGCTGACCAATGACGCTTCCATCGGCGAAGACGTTGGCTCCAACGCCTCCGGCAACCTCGGCTTCAACGTGGCGGCCGGTGACAACAACGTGCAGGACAATGCCGCCGCGCTGTCCGCCGCCGATGCCAGCTTCGCCTTCGGCCTGGCCGATGCCGAAGTGTTCGTGCACCAGCACGGCGCCGGCAACCTGACCCTGAACAACGGCGTGACCAATGATGCTTCCATCAGCGGCAACGCGTTCAGCAATGCGTCCGGCAACATCAGCGCCAACATTGCCTCCGGCAACAACAACCAGCAGAAGAACGCGCTGGCTGCATCGGTTGCCACCAGCGCCTATGCACAGGCGAGCGTGAGCTCCAACCAGGTCTCCACTGGCAACAGCGTCAGCAACAAGGGCACCGTGGAACGCCTGACCGAAACCACCCAGGTGTCGCTGAGTGGCCCGGTGAGCGGCTGGTCGGTGGGCGTAGGCTCGGGCAGTTACGAAGGCACCAGCGAAGGCAGCTATTCCGGTACCGGCAACGCCTACCAGGCCAACAACTACTATCCGGACAGTTGGACGGGCGACCGGCATACCGCTGGCAGCCAGACCGGACACATCGATTTCGATGTTGCCGCACAGGGTGCCGTTCCGAACCCATACACCAACAACACCACCGGCGGTTTCGCCTTCAACACGGATGAAGAAGGCGATTACAGCGGCAGCGAATCCGGCGAACTGGGCTTCGTGGAACTGTCCTACAGCGAACTGTGGGCAAGCTTGAGCGGCACCGTGGCCACCGCACGCTACATCGTGCACGACGCCACCAACACCGCCAGCCTGTCCGGCAGCGCCTTCAGCAACGCCTCCGGCAACATCGGCGTGAACGTGGCCGCCGGCACCGGCAACCTGCAGGCCAACAGCCTGGCCCTGGCCGTGGCCCAACCCACCACCGCAGGTGGTGGCGGCGGCACCGGCGGCGGCGAGTAACCCCAGCGTCGACCAAGGAAGGAACACGGGTCGAGCTAGGAGGTATCGACCCGCGTGATGCACCCCGACTCCGCCCATGCCTTGCATGGGTGGAGTCCCCTCTCCGGCCTGACACCTACCGAAAGCCATGCCCATGTCGTGGAATCCACCGCTTACCATCACCTGCGTGCTTGCCCTGCTTGCGCCCGTGCGCGCAACGGCAGGCGACGTCGGCTTCAGCGGCGTCCTGCCGAACGGGGCCGTGTTCTCGACGCAAGTGGAAAGCATGCGCGAAGCGCGCTTCCGCCACCTGGTCAGGCAACACACTGATTACAGCTGCGGTGCCGCCGCGCTGGCCACCATCCTGAAGTACGCCTACCGCCTGGAAGCCGATGAGGCCACCGTGATCCAGGGAATGATGGCGGTCGCGGACCCCGGGATCGTGCAGGAACGGGGATTCTCCCTGCTGGACATCAAACGCTATGTCGAATCCATCGGCCTGCGCGGACGCGGTTACCGCGTGGACATGGATCGCCTTCGCTCACTGCGCGTGCCTGCACTGGTCCTGATGGACGTGAAGGGCTTCCGCCACTTCGTGGTGCTCAAGCAGGTCAGTGGCGATTTCGTCGAAGTAGGCGATCCGATCCTGGGCAATCGCAGCATCCCGATCGATGAGTTCATCACCTCCTGGCCATCGCAGGCGGTGTTCGTGGTCATCGGCAGCGATTTCGATCGCAACACGGTGTTGTTGCAGCCCGTCTCCCGGCCAAGTGCCAAGGCGCTGTATGCACGGCAAGGCCCGATCACCGACGCGGAACTGATCGACTTCGGTTTTACCCACGCGGATCTTTTTTGAGGGTTACCGCCATGCGAGCGCACCAACCAACCTTACTCTCACTGGGCCTGCTGTGCGCCATGCTGGCGCCGGATGCCTGGTCGCAAGCCGCGCCCGGCAAGGGCCTGCATGAAATCCCCGAACCCGAACTCGCGCAGATGCGCGGCCGCTTCATCGTGGGCGACAACCGCGTGGCGTGGTTCGGCGTCTCCATCATTTCCAACTGGCAGACCCACAACGGGCAGAGCCTGCAGGGAATCCTGAAACTGGGCTTCGATCTTTCGCGCCCGGACTCTCCGAAAATCAGCTTCGCACCCACCGTCAGCATTACCACCGCAGATGCGCCGCTGCCTACGTCCGTCCATGGCGAGCGCAGCATCGACAGCAGCGGACTGGCCAACGTCTCCGGCCTGGTGCAGAGCATCCAGGTGGCGGGAGACGGCAACAGCGCCCGCAACACCACCCGGATCAATTTGCTGGATGGCGAACTGCCCGCCGGGTCCGTCAATGAAAACCACGGGCAAACGGCGAGCACCTCCAGCGCGGGCATGGCCGCAAGTGCCAGCTTCGATGGCCAGGCCGCCCGCGTGCTGCTCCGGGTGGAGGGACAAGGCGCCGTGGAGCAATGGATCCGTGCCGGCAGCCTGGGCCAGAGCATCAGCCTGACCGGTGACAACCAGAACGCGAGCAACCGGCTGCAAATCGACCTGGTCAAGCAGTCACTCCCGGCCAACACGCACCTGAGCCAGAACGTGACGAATGCCATTGCGATGACACGCGGTATCGGCGGTGGCTTTTGAGGATCCAGCCCACATCCCGGCAACATGGAGCCCGCAGCATGGAACCGACCCGGCAACTTCCCGTGCATGCCCTTGCCTCGGCCGTGTTCGCAGCCCTGTTTGCCGTCGCACCGGCTGCCCAGGCACAACAAGCTCCCGCTGCACCCGCCACCGACATGGAAGAAGTCCAGCGATTGGCGCAGGAACTCACGGTCCTGAAGGCGAGCTACGCGGAAGAAGTGCGGCGATTGCGCGAACTGG
>JBQGFJ010000174.1:0-14011 GCA_052040085.1 Pseudoxanthomonas sp. | reverse complement strand
GCCATCGGCCAACACCAGGGTTTCGTGGCCGGCACGACGTTCCGCGCCCTTGGCCACGCCCACCAGCACCACGCTGTCCACGCCCAGGTCGGCCAATACGGCGCGGGCCTGGGCCAATTGGCCTGCACCACCATCGATCAGCAGAACGTCCGGCAGCACGCCGCTTTCTTCCACGGCCCGGCGGAACCGCCGTTCGATGGCCTGGTGCATGGCGGCGTAATCGTCACCCGGCTCGATGCCCGTGATGTTGAAACGGCGGTATTGCGCGCGCACCGGCCCTTTTTCATCGAACACCACGCAGGAAGCCACCGTGGCCTCGCCTTGGGTATGGCTGATGTCGAAACATTCGATCCGGGTGGCCGGTTCCACCAATCCCAGCAGTTTCTTCAACGCCTCGCTGCGCGCCTGCTGCGCGCCCTGGCTGGAAAGCTCGCTGCCCAGCGTCAACGCGGCATTGCGGCTGGCCAATTCCAGATAACCGGCACGCTCGCCACGGACACTCCATTTCAGCTGCACCTTGCGCCCTGCCGCTTCGGCCAACGCGGCCTCGATCAGGGGAGCATCGGGAATTTCACGATCCAGCACGATCTCTTGCGGCGGCAGTTGCTCGGCGTAGTACTGCGACACGAACGCACCCAGCACTTCCTCCGCACTCTCCTCACCGTTCGTCTTGGGGAAGAAGGCCCGCGTGCCCAGGTTGCGGCCATCGCGAAATGCCAACAGCAACACGCACGCCGCACTGCCCTGCATGGCACAGGCCAGTACGTCCAGGTCGGCGGCGCGGCCATCCACGTACTGCCGCGCCTGGAGGGTACGGATGGACGCCACCAGATCACGCAGCCTTGCCGCTTCCTCGAACTCCAGTTGCTCGCTGGCAGTCTCCATGGCGGCCGTCAGCTGGCCGGTCAACTCATCGCTGCGCCCTTCCAGGAACAAACTGGCGCGACGCACCGACTCCGCATACTCCGCTTCAGCCACCTTGCCTACGCACGGCGCACTGCATCGCCCTATCTGGTATTGCAGGCACGGGCGCGAACGATTGCGAAAGACGCTGTCCTCGCAATTGCGCACCTTGAACAGCTTCTGCATCAGATTAAGCGTGTCGCGTACCGCCGTCACGCCGGGATAAGGCCCGAAATAACGGCCCGGCACCGAACGTGGGCCGCGGTGCACGGCAATCCGTGGCCAGGTTTCGTGCGTGAGCAGCACACTGGGATAGCTCTTGTCGTCACGCAACAGCACGTTGTAACGCGGACGCAAGGATTTGATCAGCTGGTTTTCCAGCAGCAGGGCTTCGGCCTCGGTCCGGGTGACCGTGACATCCATGCGCGCCACTTGCGAGAGCATCACCAGCGTACGCGGCGATTTGGGGCTCTGGTTGAAGTAGCTGGTCACGCGCTTGCGCAGCGCCCCGGCCTTGCCCACGTACAGCAGGCCGTCATCGGCAGCGTACATGCGGTAGACGCCGGGTGCCGTGCTCAGCGAGGCCGCGAAAGCCTTGCCATCGAAACCGGTGGGACCCTCGGTCATTCCGTTATCGGCACATCGCTCAGTTCGCCGCTGGCAATGTTGTAGCGAAGCACGGCATGCGCATCGGTTTCGGCAATCCATACCGATTCGGCATCGGCTGCCAGCCCGGCCGGCCCGTGCAAGCGCCGCGGCAGTGTCACCGTGCTCAACTCACCACCGCCCAGCCGCAGCGTGCGCAGCCGGCCATTGCCGGAATCGGCCACCCACAACTGCGGCACGCCGGGACTCAAGGTAATCGCCTGGGGTTGCTGCAGGCGGGCGGTTTCACGCGGCCCATCCTGGTCACCGAACTCCCACGGGCCACTGCCCACCAGGGTCTGCACCACATCGTTGCGCAACTGCACGGCACGCAGCGAAGAACCCAGCTCATCGCAGACATACAGCATCTGCTGTACCGCCGCGAGGCCTACCGGCTGTGCAAACGATGCCACCTGCCCGTTGCCGTCGCGCACGTCGAGTTTGCCGGAACCGGCGCTCACCAACAGCTCGCGTGTCCCCAGGTCGTAGGCCCAGATGCGGTTCTCGCCCGCCATCGCCAGATGAATGCGATTGCCCACCACCGCCAGTCCGCAGGGCTGGTTGAGCACGACGTCGCGCGGCGAGGACACCACGCCCTCGCTGATGACACCGGCACGCCCGTTGCCGCACAACGTATCCACGCTGCCATTGGCCAGAGTGATCCTGCGAAGCGCATGGTTGCCGGTATCGGCCACGTACAAGGACTCGCGCAACACGACCAGCCCCTGTGGCCGGCGGAACGCCGCCTGGCTTCCATCTCCATCCACGAAATCCGCTGCACCGGTACCGAACTGGCGCAACACCTGGCCCGAATGATTGCATTCCAGTACCCGGTGATGCCCGCTGTCAGCCACGTACAAGCGGTGCTCCGTCACCGTCAAGCCCATGGGGAACCGCAGCGCCAGGCGAGGCTCCGGACTGCCTTCGCGGAAAGGCGCCAGATCATCGTCGTAAGGCATCGGCAGCGCGTCGCACAACTCCGATACCGCACGCTCCAATTCACCAGGAACATCCAGCCCGACCACGCGATGCCGGATGCGCCCTTCGCCATCGATCAACAGGACCGTAGGCCAGGCCTCCACGCCGAAACGCTGCCACGCTTCCCAGTCCGCATCCTGGGCAATGGGCAGTGCCACGCCTTGCCTGCGCAAGCGCTTCAACACCCGTTGGGGGTCGCGCTCACTGTCAAAGCGCGGAACATGCACCGCCAGCACGTGCAGCCGGCCGAGATACCGCGCCTGCAGGATGGCAAGCTCGTTCAGCCGCTGCGACGACCAGGCCGAACCGGCATTGACGAAGGCCAAGGCCACCGCCTTGCCGCGCTGGTCATGCAGGGAGCCCGCCGCAGCATTCAGCCACTGCAGGCTTCCGGGCAGTTCAGGGGCAAGGGTCTCGTTCATGTCCGTCCGATTATGCCGGACTCGCGGCCACGTAGAAGCCGGGCCACCACCGCCTGTGCCGCGGAATCGACCAATTGCCATGTCATTTCGAACTCGGTGGTCCCGCCCGTATAGGGATCGGGCACCTCGCCCATGGGCTGCAATCCCGCCCAATCCAGCAATAGTGCGGCCCGCTCCTCGACGCCTTCGGGGGCCAGCCGCCGGGCATCATGCAGGTTCTGCTGGTCGGCGCACAGGATCCAGTCGAAATCATGGAAGTCGCCGGCATCCAACTGGCGGGCACGCAAGCCACGGATATCGACGCCGTGCCCACGGGCACAGGCAATGGCACGCCGGTCCGGCGGCTCGCCCACGTGCCAACCACCCGTCCCGGCGGAATCCAGTTGGACCCTGCCCGCCAGCGGCGAAGCTTCCACACGGGCCCGCAAGGCACCCTCGGCCATCGGTGAGCGGCAAATGTTGCCCAGGCAGAGCAACAGGATCTTCATGCCACTCCGGCCAGGAAAGCCTCGGCACGCGCCAGGTCGTCGGGCGTGTCCACGCCCGGCGGGACAGCCTCGGGTGTTGGAGCCACGGCAATCCGGAGCCCCGCTTCGAGTACCCGAAGTTGCTCCAGTGACTCGATCCTTTCCAGCCGGCCCGCCGGCATGGAGGCAAAACGGCGCAGGAATCCGGCCCGGTAGGCATAGATACCGATGTGCCGCCACCACGGATCGGCGTGCGGCAGTGCATCACGGCTCTGCGCGAAAGCATCGCGATGCCAGGGAATCGGCGCACGGCTGAAGTACAGGGCGTCGCCATTGTCGGCGCGCACCAGCTTGACCACGTTGGGATCGAACAACTCGGCCGCCTCACGGACTTCCGCCGCCAGCGTGGCCATGTCCGCCCCACTGGAAGCGAGCAACCCGGCCACTGCACGGATACCCGAAGCCGGCGCAAAAGGCTCGTCACCCTGCAGGTTCACCACGATCTGGTCATCGGCCCACCCCGCGATGCCGGCGCATTCGGCCAAGCGGTCGCTGCCGGAGACATGGCCGGGAGACGTCATCGCCACGTTCACGCCGGTGTCCGCCAGTGCCTGCGCAATGCGCACATCATCGGCAGCCACCCAAACCTCGCGCGCACCCGCCGCCAGCGCCCGGCGCGCCACATGGACGACCAGGGGTTCACCCCCCAACAAACGCAGCGGTTTTCCCGGCAACCGGCTTGCAGCAAATCGGGCCGGAATGGCCACCACGAAATCCGTATCCATCACACCTCATCCCTTATACGTGGCAAACGGTCCAGCAAGGCGATCCAGAAGGCCTCCGGCAACTCCGCCGTCACCGGCACGCTGTAGTAATGATCTTGCGCAAACTCCATGCACTTCTCCGCATCCTTTTCCGTCATCAATACCGGCAGGCGGCTGCCAAACTCGAAATCCCCCGGCACATACTCATGATGGTCGCCGAAGGCATGAGGCACCACTCCCATGCCCTGCGCACGCAGCATGTCGAAGAAACGCTGCGGATGGCCTATGCCTGCCACCGCATGCACGCGCTGGCCAGCGAACGCCGACAACGGTCGTGGCCGGCCACCGCGCAGCGGCTTTGCCAGACCCACCGCCAGTTGCATGGGCCACTCACCGAAACCGGCTTCACCGCCATTGATCACCCGGAAGTCGCAAAGCGCACCGCGCTCGGCTGGTTCCCGCAACGGACCGGCAGGCAGCAAGCGTCCGTTGCCATAGCGGCGCTGGCCGTCGATGACCTCGATTTCCAGATCACGCTGAAGCCGGTAATGCTGCAGGCCATCGTCGCAGACCACGATGTCGCAACCAGCAGCCGCCAGCGCACGCACGGCCGCCACGCGATCACGATCCACGCGCACCCGGACGCCGGTCAGGCGCGCAATCAACACGGGTTCATCGCCCCCTTGCGCCGGCGTGGTATTCGCCTCCACCCAAGTGGCTGTGGCCTCGTCACGCCGGCCATAACCGCGACTGGCCACGCCCGGATTCCACCCCGCGTCACGCAAACGCTGCACCAGCGCGATGACCAGCGGCGTCTTGCCGGTCCCGCCCACGGTCACGTTGCCCACCACGATCACCGGCACTGCCGCCTTGTGGCTGCGCAGGACGCCCTTGCGGAACAAAGACCGGCGCAGCGCAATGGCCGCACCGTATACCCCGGACAACACCCGTGCGTGCCACGGCGGTGCTTTCTTGCCGAACCAGTACTCGGGCACTTTGCGTTGCGGTGCGCCCACTACGCCTCGCCCTCGCGGAACTGCATGCGGTGCAGGTGTGCGTACATGCCACCCCGTGCCAGCAGCTCGGAATGCGTCCCCTGCTCCACCAACCGTCCCTGGTCCAGCACCAGCACCTGGTCGGCATGTTCGATGGTGGACAGGCGGTGCGCGATGACCAGCGTGGTGCGGTCCGGCATCAGTTTCTGCAAGGCATTCTGCACCAACCGCTCGGATTCGTTGTCCAGCGCGGCAGTGGCCTCGTCCAGGATCAAGATGGGCGCATCGCGCAGGATCGCGCGCGCAATGGCCAGTCGCTGGCGCTGGCCACCGGACAGCAAGGCCCCATTCTCGCCAACCGACGTATCCGCCCCCAGCGGGAAGCGCTCGATGAATTCCCAGGCATTGGCCGCTTCCGCCGCCTCGCGGATCTGCTCCAGCGTGGCCTCGGCACCGTAGGCGATATTGGCCGCGATGCTGTCGTCGAACAGCATCACCTTCTGGCCGACCAGTGCGATTTGCCGACGCAGATCGGCCAACCGGTAGTCATCCAGTGGCACGCCATCCAGCGTGATCACGCCGGCCGTGGGCTCGTAAAAGCGTGGCACCAGCCTCACCAGGCTGGTCTTGCCGCTGCCGGAGCGGCCCACGATTGCCGTCACCGTGCCCGGGCGGGCCGTGAAACTGATGTCGCTGAGCACGGCACGATCATGGCCAACATAGCTCAAGTCCACATGCTCGAAGTGCAACTCGCCTTTCGCACGTGTGACAGTCACCTGCCCACGATCCGGCTCCTCTTCGGCATCAAGGATGGCAAACAGCCGCTCGGCCGCCGCAACACCCCGCGAGATGGAGGTCTGCACGCTGGTGACCCGGCGCAGCGAAGGAATGATGGCCATCATCGATGCCATCAACATCACGAATTGGCCTGCATCCAGCCGACCGGCAATGGCTTCACGGGCAGCTACCGCCACGATCACCGCCAATGCCAGCGCCGCCAGGAATTGCACCATGGCAGACGCAGAGGCCCGGGTGGTCTCCACCTTCATGTTCAGGCCCAGGATGCGATTGATCAGCCCCGCATAGCGGCGTGCTTCGATGTCCTGTGCGCCATGCACCTTCACTTCCTGTTGCGCGGCCAGCGATTGCTCGGCACTGGACGCCATTTGCCCCATGCCGTCCTGGATGCCGCCGCTGATACGCCGGTAGCGCTTGCCCACGTACCACACGATCACGCCAATCAACGGCGTGACCAGCAACATGGCCAGCGTGACCTTGACGCTGGTGTACAACATCACGCCGAACAAACCGATGATGGTCAGTCCATCGGTAACCATGGTCTTGAGCGCATTGGAACTGGCTTCGGTCACCTGTTCGGTGTCGAAGTTGAGCCTGCTGACCATGGCAGGCGTGGATTCCGTGTCGAAATGTGCCGATGGCAACCGCAGGTACTTGGCCAATACTTGCTCACGCAAATCACGGACCACACTGCGCCCTGTCTTCGCCATGCCGTAATCGGTCACGAAAGTTGCCGCACTGCGCAGCAGGAACAGGGCCACGATGACCAGCGGCAATACGACCGCCATCTTCGGTTCGGGATTCACGAAACCACGATTGGTCAAAGGCTCCATGAGCCGTGCAAAAGCCACGCCTGCCACGGCTTCGATCAGCATGCCAATGGTCGCCGCCCCCAGGAAAAACCAGTAGGGACGCGTATATCCCAACAGGCGCTTGTACACCGGCCATACCGGTTGCATGTCCCGGCTCACTGGCTCTGCTCCGGTGCGGTGGCAATGGATATCCTGCGGAACCCCATTTGCCCCAACGCATCCAATGCAGTCACCACTGCCTGGTGCGGCGTACGTGCATCCGCGCGCAGGATGACCTGGCGCTGGCGATCACCGCCCGCAGCCTGTGACAGGCTTTCTTTCAAGGCATCGATATCGGTGCGCAGGACTTCCTGTTCATCGATGAAGTAGCGGCCGTCGGCATTGATCAGCACGCTCAAGGCCCGGGTCTGCGCGGCAATCGGTTCCGCGGTGGCTTCCGGCAGCTGCAATTGCAACGCCGAACGCGATTCGAAGGTGGTGGTGATCACGAAGAAGATGATCAGCACCAGGATCACGTCGATCAGGGGCACCAGGTTGATATCCGGTGCGTCGTCATCGCGCTCGCTGCGTATCCGCATGGAATGGCTCAGGCTTCGGACGAAGAAGCAGGTACGGCACGCGGACGCACCGGCCGGGCAGCATCCAGCGCATCCAGCAGGCGCGTGGCTTCCTTTTCCATCTCGATGGCGTAGCCGTTGATCCGCCCCTTGAAGTAACGGTGGAAGAACAAGGCAGGGATGGCCACGATCATGCCGGTGGCTGCACACACCAGCGCCTTGCCGATGCCGCCAGCCAACTGGTTCACGTCACCCACGCCGTAATCCAGGATGCCCAGGAACATGTCGATCATGCCGATCACCGTGCCCAGCAAGCCCAGCAATGGACCTGCTGAGGCAATGGTGCCCAGCGTGTTCAGGTATTTCTCCATCCGGTGCACTACGTGCCGGCCGGCATCCTCGATCCGTTCACGGATCTGGTCACGCGGACGACTGCGTGACTCCAATGCCGCCGCCAGCAATTCACCCAGCGGCGAATTGCGGCGCAGGGATTCGATATGCGCCGGCTCCAGCTTGCCCTTGACCGCCCAGGTGCGGACTTCTTCGCCCAGGCCCGGCGGCATGACCTGCTTGCGCCGCAGCGTCCAGAACCGCTCCAGAATGATGGCCAGGCCCACCACGGCCAGCATCAACAGCGGAATCATCGGCCATCCCCCGGCCTTGACCAGTTCCAGCACGTTCAGTCCTCCGGCGCATCCGGCCGTTCCTTCATGGACCGATAGGATAGCGTAGCCGCCGCGTGCCGCCTCACTGCGTCCCAGGGGCGTGCCCGGAAGGCCCGGCGCTCGCGCACCGCCAGCCCGTTTCGTCCCGCCCAGACCCGGATGGCCCCGCTGTCCGCCGTGCCCAGCACTTCTGCACCAGCCCGTTCCCAACGTTGCACCACGTCCTGCCGAGGGTGACCGAAATGGTTGTCATGCCCACTGGACACCAGCACCAGTCGCGCACCCGTCGCACTGATCAGCCGCGGATCGGAGGAGCCGGCACTGCCGTGGTGCGGGGCCAGCACCACCTCGGCACGCAGGGCAGCACCCTCGCGCTGCACCAGCATTCGCTCCACTACGTCACCGATGTCCCCGGTCAACAGGAAAGCCCCGTGTGCCGTCTCCACCCGCAACACACAGCTGGCTTCATTGCCCAGGTAGGGGAAATGCGGCACAGGATGCAGGAAACGGAAACGCACGCCATCCCATTCCCATGATTGGCCAGCTTCGCAGGTCTCCTCCAAGGGCATGGGCGACCCTGCCGGCGTCGACGTGAGACCGATCTGCACCACCCGGCGCACGGCTTCGAAGCCCCCGGCATGATCATTGTCGTGATGGCTCACCACTGCACGATCCAACCGGCCCACGCCCAAGGCACGCAACGCTGGCACCACCACCCGCTCGCCCGCATCGAATCCGTCCTTCACCGCCGGACCTGCGTCGTACAACAAAACGTGCCGAGAAGTTCGTACCAGCACCGCCAGCCCCTGCCCCACATCCAGCATCACCAGCTCCGCCTCGCCGTGACGCGGCAACTCCCGGTCCGGCCACAGCAACGGAAGCCATAACAGTGACGCCAGCCACTTGCCCGGCACGCCTCGCGGCAACAAACACCAGAACGCCCCCAGCAATGCCAATGGCAAAGCGAACCATCGCGCTTCCGGCAACCACCACAGTGCAAACCGGCTGCCCGCCATGCGTTCGAACAACCACCAGCTGAGGTCGAAACACCACACGGCGGCCTGCCACGCCCAGGCCCCTGCCCCGGCATGCAGCACTTCCAGTGCCGTGCCCAGCAACGCCAGGGGAATCACCACCAGGCTCCACCATGGAATGGCCAGCAGATTGGCTAGCGGGCCAGCCAGTGACGCCTGCCCGAACAACACGGCCGTGAGCGGCAACAAGCCCAGCGTGGCCACGCCTTGCGCCGACAGGAACTGCCGCAGCATCGGCACCTCCTGCGTATCCGGCAGACACCAGACCAGCCAGGCCACGCCCGCAAAGCTGAGCCAGAACCCGGACATCAATATCGAAAGCGGATCGAACACCAGTACCACGATGGCTGCCAGCGCGAGCGAATCGGTCACCGTCACCGGGCGTCGCCACATGCGTGCCAGCACCACCACGGCCACCATCAAGGCGGTACGCACCGTGGGCAGGCCGAACCCGGCGACTCCCGCATAACCTACGGCCCCGACCAGCGCCATGATCCCCGCAGCCAGTGGGCGTGGCATCAACCTGCCCAAGCGCGGGAACAACCACCACACGCCCGCGCCCAGCAATGCAATGAAACCCGCCACCATCCCTACATGGAACCCGGAAATGGCTATCAAGTGGGTCAAACCGGTGGCGCGCAGGATTTCCCAATCACGTTCCGAAAGACCACGGGTATCGCCGATGGACAGAGCGCGCACATAACGTGACGACGGCTTGGATATATCCGCCTGCATCCGCCCCGCCATGCCATCACGCCAAGCATTGATGCCCACCGGCGGCGCCTGCAATCGTGCCGTCTCCGGTGAACGCACATGCCCGTTGGCCGCAATCCGCAAGGCCAGCGAGTGCCGTTCCCGATCGAAACCACCCGGATTGCTCAACCCGCGTGGCGCCCGCAAACGCACCGTCATGTGCCAACGCGCACCCGCCTGCAGTTGCGTCCGCGGCCCCGGTTCTGTTGCCCCGAAATCGTCATGCCAGGACAACTGCAGCAACTGGCCGCGCAAGGCTTCCGGCTGTGCAGCATCGCTATCCACCCGCAAGCGGAACCGCGTGCGACGCTCGTCCGCTTCAGGCAAATCCACGATGCGCCCACTGACCACTTGATCCCGCTTCTCCCACTGCGCCGGAAGCTGTGCGTCAAGCGTCCAGGCAGCATGCAGCCCCACCCAGCCGAACCCGGACAACAACGGGCCCAGCCACCACAATCGCTTCCCCTTCCACCACAGCAGCAATCCGGCAAGCACCATCAGCCACAACCACGGCCAGCCGGGCAGCACCGGCAAACGCAGGCACAGCACCGCCCCCATCAACAGCGCCAATGCGGCCAGCACGCCGAACGGCCTTCGGGCAACCGCCATCGCGGGTTGTGCGGCCGGGGCTGTCATTCAACGGTCCAGCGGACTCAACACACCGCACACGCCCCGGTTCAGGACATGCGTGTAGATCTGCGTTGTCGCCACATCCTTATGCCCAAGCAGTTCCTGCACCGTACGGATGTCATATCCCGCCTCGATCAGATGGGTAGCAAACGAGTGCCGCAGGGTATGGGCCGATACCGGCTTCACTATGCCTGCCGTCACACAGGCATTCTTCAGCGCCCGTGACAATGCATCCTCGTTCACATGATGTCGCCGTTCGCAGCCATCACGCGGATCAGTACTCATCCTCAAGGCCGGAAACACGTATTGCCAGCCAAACTCACGCGCCGCGTTGGGATACTTGCGTGAGAGCGCATGCGGCAGCCACGCTTCTCCAAAACCTGTCCGCAGATCCTGCTCATGCCAGATACGGGCACGATCGACCTCTTGCTGCAGTGGCAGCGATAACGAATTAGGCAATACCGTGCGGCGATCCTTGCCTCCCTTGCCATCACGCACGGTGATCTCGTTGCGGTGAAAATCCACATCCTTGACCCGCAAACGAACCCCTTCCATCAAGCGCATGCCAGTGCCGTACAGCAAACTCGCAAGCAGGCCCATGCGGCCCTCCATGCAGGCCAACATCCGGCGCACTTCTTCCTGCAAAAGTACCGTGGGTAGCTTTACCGGTCGCTTTGCACGCACCACGTTTTCCATCCAGGCGAGCTCCAGCCCCAGGACCTCGCGATACAGGAACAACAACGCCGCCAGCGCCTGATTTTGTGTGTTGGAGGCCACCTTGTGCCTTACCGCCAGCCCGGTAAGGAATGCCTCCACCTCGCCGCCACCCAACTCGCGCGGATGTCGCCGGCCATTTGCAAGAATGAACCGGCGTATCCATCCCAGATAGGCCCGCTCGGTTCGCAGACTGTAGTGTTTGGCCCGCAAACGCCCACGAACTTCATCGAACAAGCGTGGTCCACGCGCTTCCCGCCCAGCACCCGTTACCACCCCGCCCCGTGACTGATAAGACATACCACCTCAATCCATGAGATACGCACATCCAGCCTGCCTTACATAATGGGACTCGCACCATCATCAAAGCGCTTGATAGAAGGTAAGATTCTCCTGATTGACAGAGAATCTGCGCGCCTGAATACTCAGCGATATCACCCCTATTTGGGGTCTATTAGGCGTTAGACCACAGGAGAAACTTCGTGGCGATCTCAATAAAGAGCTTCTTCTCTGGATTCCTTTGCGGAGTTCTAGTTAGCTATATTTTGGTCTACTCAATCGCAATGACAGCCGCAATCGCAATGCCCGTAGGTTTCAATATTGCCTTGTGGGATGTTCTTGTTGTGTTCGGACTTGGAGCATTCCTGCCTACGCTCGCTATATATTCTCTTTGCCTAGTGGCTTCACGGCCAAACATGCTGATTTCGCTCTCCGGTTTCTACATTGGCGTTATCGCTGGCATATCTGTGTTCGCAGAGCTGACCTTTGCAGGCAGCGCTCTATCAGCAGTAGTCCTTGGCGCCTTGGCGTCTACTGCGCTCGTGAGCCTATGGTCTAACAATTCATTCAAGCCGATGCCACTTCGCGGCACGGCTTAACTCAGGCGTTAGGCCCCGTGGAAAAGCCAATTCGATCTGCCACGAGCCCTGATGGTGTTCTTACCTTGGAACTTTATGGAGGAGACGACTTTGTGCTGGGCTTCAAAGGGAGCGACTGGCATACGCACGGCGATCTTCTTGTTCCTGAGCATGGACAATCTCCTAGGGCCGCTGCCATGTCGTTCTTTGATTTGATCGTCAACGACGCACAGCCAATATTCGTCCGGCATAGTACGGGGCAGGCTTGGCTGGTCAGCTATCCTGAGCATGAGCTTGCTCCACACCATGCATCACAAACAGTCAGCGTTCGGCTCTGGTCCGGTAAGGGTGTAGGTCATGCGGACGGGCCCTAACAATTCATTCAAGCCGATGCCGCTTCACGGCACGGCTTAACTCAGGCGTTAGGCGCTTACCCACCTCATGGCGAGGTTGAAGGACCTTATGGAAGTCAGTCACGTTGTAAAGGCCATTACGACAGCCATTCCCGGCGCGGGTGTGCATGCCGAGATGGATGGAACGACATTGCAGTTGACGGCGGTATTTGAGGAGAAGACCTCCACGCAGGCGCATAGAAAGGTGTTCTCGGCCTTGTCTGGCACCGGCCTAACCGAGGAGTTTCATGTCATCAATTTCCGTTGGTTTAACTCCAAAAGCCAATGGGAGTTGGCGGAGGCTAAGAAGGCCATCATTCGCGAGCTTGAACCATCTCCAGCTCGTGCGCACGGTCTGGATTACGTCGTGCATGTTAGTGCTGATCACAGCACCTTATCTGTCCGGCTGGAAGCGCTCAACGAACTTCCTCTCGACCAGGTGAGGAGTAAAGTAATGGCCATGAGCGGGGCTTTGCTTGAATTCACTGGCTTGAGAAATTTCGACCTGCGTCTGCCAAGTCCATCTTCGTCATACACACCTTGGCCTGAGGAGGCTACCGGCGCTTGCGACGAAGATAGCTGGGACGACAGCTTCAACCCGAACTGGCCCAGCAAGACTGGAAACCCTTCCGGCGGCGGGCGTGGCAACAACCCGCCACGGCGATGACCAATGCCGGTCAGACAGGTCAAGAACGAGCGCCTAACAATGCGCTCAAGCCGACGCCACATCGGGGCGCAAACCATGTGGCGGGTAAAGCTTGCCACATGCTTCACGCCCCGCTGCGGCGCGGCTTAGCTTAGGCGTTAGGGCGCATATGAAGCTTGTTCGGTCTTTCATCGTCCAATCGGCACTTCTCGGATCATGCGCTTTCGCAGCTTGGGCTCTGCTCGTCTCTCCTGGCACGTGGCCATTTAGCCTCTCGCTAGACACACTAGGCGCCACAGCGGTCGGTATTTGCCTCACAGCCATATTCTTGCTTACTGTTGCCGCACCTTTTCAGCTAGCGTTGCGTAGCAACCGTTCGCTGGTCGTCCGCACTTTTGTCGGGGCCGTTTCTGGCCCAGTTGGGGTCTGGCTTGGGCTTCTTGTGCTTTCCAGCTACCCAATCAGCTGGGAGTGGTACGGTTCACGGACATGGGCACTGCATTTTGTTTTCGTCGGCATCGGCGTGTGCTTCGCTGTGCTGTGGCATCGTCGTCTGCGCCCTAACAATTCGTAAGGAAACCCCCGTCAACTACGGACACCCGTGCTCCTGCCTTCCGCTCTTAGGCTCTGACGATATTCGTTGTGTTGCCGTTGCTTCTTTGGTGTTGCGTACTGCGTACGTCGGTGCGGGCAGGTTCAACCGTTGTCAGACTGCATTTCCGTAATCGGTCTTGTTGGATCGGTGTCGCTGATCCGGACCAGGGTAAAAGCCGCACCCGGAGGCCTCATTCATTCATCGGCTTTGCCGATGCCGCGGGGATCAGCCGCTGCACCTGATGGGGTAATCCCCCCACAGATTAGCTGACGCCGGAAGTGGAATTTCTCGTAATCTTTCCCGAGGAGGTTCCATGAAGAAGTCCCGCTTCACCGACAGCCAGATCATTGCCGTGCTCAAGCAAGCCGAGGCCGGTACGCCGGT
>JBQGFJ010000173.1:0-8060 GCA_052040085.1 Pseudoxanthomonas sp. | reverse complement strand
CGATGACCATCGAAATCCGCGAAGGCCGCGGCGTGGGCGAGCACAAGGACCACATCCTGCTCGACCTGACCCACCTGGGCCCGGAAGTCATCAACGAGAAGCTGCCCGGCATTGCCGAAAGCGCCCACATCTTCGCCGGCGTGGACGTGACCAAGCAGCCGATCCCGGTGATCCCCACCGTGCACTACAACATGGGTGGCATCCCGACCAACTACCACGGCGAAGTGGTGCGCAAGGTCGGCGACAATCCCGATGCCGTGGTGCCGGGCCTGTATGCCATCGGTGAAGCGGCCTGCGTGTCGGTGCATGGCGCCAACCGCCTGGGCTCGAACTCGCTGCTGGACCTGGTGGTGTTCGGCCGTGCGGTGGCCAACCGTTGCGCGGAGACCATCCGCACCAACGCACCGCACAAGCCGCTGGCATCCGATGCATGCGACAAGGCGCTGGGCCTGCTGGACAAGTTGCGCAACGCCAACGGCGATACGCCGACGTCGGTGATCCGCGACAACATGCAGCGCACCATGCAGAACGATGCCGCCGTGTTCCGCACCAGCAAGACGCTGAAGGAAGGCTGCGAGAAGATGAAGGACATCTTCGCTTCGTTCGAGGACGTGAAGGTCTCCGATCGTTCGCTGATCTGGAACTCCGACCTGATCGAAACCTACGAGTTGAACAATCTGCTGCTCAATGCTGTCGCCACGATCAATTCGGCCGAACAGCGCCACGAGAGCCGCGGTGCCCACGCGCACGAGGATTTCCCCGAGCGCGACGACGTCAACTGGCACAAGCACACGCTGGTGTCGGTGGATGAAAAGGGCAATTGCAGTTTCGATTACCGTCCGGTCCACATGTACACGCTCAGCAAGGACGTGGACGTGGTACCTCCCAAGCCACGCGTTTACTGAGCCGGGAAACAGACAGACATGGCCGAGTTTGCACTGCCGAAGAATTCCCGCGTCCAGAAGGGCAAGCACTTTCCCGCCGCGAACGCCAAGAACGTCCGTACGTTCAAGGTCTATCGCTGGAGCCCGGACGATGACCAGAATCCGCGTACCGACACCTACGAGATCGATCTCGACAAGTGCGGTCCGATGGTCCTGGACGCGCTGATCAAGATCAAGAACGAGATCGACCCCACGCTGACCTTCCGCCGCTCCTGCCGCGAAGGCATCTGCGGTTCGTGCGCGATGAACATCGACGGCACGAATACGCTGGCCTGCACCCGCGCCATCAGCGACTGTAAGAAGGCGGAAGTGCCCATCTATCCGCTGCCGCACATGGACGTGGTCAAGGACCTGGTGCCGGACCTGACCCATTTCTACGCGCAGTACGCTTCCATCAAGCCGTGGATCCGCACGCAGACCCCGGCACCGCCGGACCGTGAGCGCTTGCAGTCCCCGGAGGACCGCAAGCTGCTGGATGGCCTGTACGAGTGCATCCTGTGCGCCTGCTGCTCCACCAGTTGCCCGAGCTACTGGTGGAATGGCGAGCGCTACCTGGGTCCGGCCATCCTGTTGCAGGCCTACCGCTGGATCGTGGACTCTCGCGACGAGGATACCGGTGCGCGCCTGGACGATCTGGAAGATCCGTTCAAGCTGTATCGCTGCCACACCATCATGAACTGCGCACGGACCTGCCCGAAGGGCTTGAACCCGGCCTTGGCGATCGCCGAGATCAAGAAGCTGATGATGGCGCGCCGCGCCTGACGGCATCGGCCTTCTTCCGCAGAGTGGAAGAAGGTCCGTCGCTTCGCACACGGACTGCCATGAACGAAGACATCGAACTCAAACGCCTGCGCTGGCGATGCCGGCGCGGCATGCGAGAGCTCGACCAGTTGTTCGAGCGTTACCTGGCGCATGGCTGGCCGCAGGCTTCCGAAGCCGAGCGCGGCGTTTTCCTACAGTTGCTGGATAGTGAGGACGATAAGCTCTGGCGCTGGTTCATGGGCTATGAGCAGTGTCCGGATGACGCACTCGCAACGCTTATCAAGCGGATCCCCGGCCTGCCGGCTTGAGTGGCGGCCTTCGCGCTGGTTGCTGGCCAGCATTGCCTTGATCACCCTGTTGGCCGTGCTTTCCTTGCATGCTTCGGACATGCCGGGGTGGCTTGCATGGCTGTTGTCCGGTCCGGTGCTCTTCCTGGGCTTCCGGACGCTGACAAAGGAATGGCACCGTCCGCCGGTGCTGCTGGTTTTCAGGGGGCGTGATCTACCGGTGCTGGTCGATGGGCAAGCGGCCCGTGACCTCGTAGTGCAATGGCGTGGGCCACTGGCATTCGTCCGGTGGCGGGACGCGGATAGCCTGACACGGCGCCTGTCCTGGTGGCCGGATACGCTGCCGCCGGCACGAAGACGTGAACTCCGGCTGGCCGCTGACCTCTCCGGCGCTTCGCGGCCGGACCCGGGGATGGCACCATAGGCCGATGTTCAAACCCGTCCCCGTTGCCATCGGCCTGCGCTACCTGCGTGCCAAACGCCGAAATGGCTTCATATCCTTCATTTCGCTGGCTTCCATCATCGGCATTGCGCTGGGCGTGATGGTGCTGATCACCACCTTGTCCGTGATGAGTGGCTTCCAGCGCGAGATCCGCGACCGCCTGCTGCAGATGACGGCACATGCCACGGTCAGCGCCGCTGGCGAGTCGATGGAAGAATGGCCGCGCGCCATGGAACTGGCGCTTGCCGATCCACGCGTGGCCGGCGCTGCCCCTTATGTGGAAAAGGAAGCGCTCATCGCCGGCGTGCGCAACCAGCCTGCCATCGTGCGCGGGATCCTGCCTGCCGATGAAGCCAAGGTTTCGGTGCTGACCGAGCGGATGAAGCAGGGCAGTGCCGACTCGCTGGTGGAGGGTGACTACAACATCCTGCTGGGCCGTGACCTGGCGCTGTGGCTGGGCGTCGGTGTCGGCGACAGCGTGCTGGTGACCCTGTCGGATTTCCAGGGCTCACCCATGGGGGCGCTGCCCAAGTACAAGCGATTCAACGTGAGCGGCATTTTCGAAGTGGGCTACAACGAGATCGATCGTGGCCTGGCCGTGGTGCACATGAAGGACATGCAGCGCGTGCTGCGGATGGGCGATGGCGCCACCGGCGTACGCCTGAAGCTGCATGACATGGACCAATCGGTACAGGTGGCCCTGGACTTGCGTGACCACTTGCAAGGCATGTACCGGATCAGTGACTGGACCAGTGAAAACGCCAACCTCTACCACTCGTTGAAGCTGGAAAAGACGGTGATGGCGATCCTGTTGTCGCTGATCATCCTGATGGGCGCCTTCTCGCTGGTGAACTCGCAAGTGATGCTGGTCACCGACAAGCAGGCCGACATCGCCATCCTGCGCACCCTGGGCCTGACTCCGGGCGGTGTGATGCAGGTATTCATGGTGCAGGGTTCGCTGATCGGCATCATGGGTACCGTGCTGGGCGTGGTCGGCGGCATTGCGCTGACCATGAACCTGGAACGCATCCTGGGCGTCATCGAGCGCACGTTCGACATCGTGCTGATGCCGCCGGATGTCTACTACATCACCGGTCTTCCCTACGAGCTCAAGAGCAGTGACGTGATCCTGATTGCCTGCGTGGCACTCACCATGAGTTTCCTCGCCACCCTGTATCCCGCCTGGCGTGCGGCACGTACACAGCCGGCGGAGGCGCTGCGCTATGAGTAATCAGGACGCCATGCAGACGGTCATCCGCGCCGAAGCACTGGGCAAGACCTATGCCGAAGGCAAGTTGAGGACGCCGGTATTCGATGGCCTGAATCTGCGGGTGGAAGTCGGTGAAACCGTCGCCATCGTGGGTGCCTCGGGTGCGGGCAAGAGCACCTTGCTGCACTTGCTCGGCGGGTTGGACACGCCCACCGCGGGCGAGGTCTACGTGGCCGACCAGAAGATGTCCGCACTCTCGGATGCAGCGCGTGGCCGTTTGCGCAACCGTGCGCTCGGTTTCGTCTACCAGTTCCACCACCTGTTGCCGGAATTCACTGCGTTGGAAAACGTGATGATGCCGGTGTTGCTGGCAGGCGGTGATGTCGCGGCGGCTTCAGGGCGTGCACGCACCTTGCTGGAAGCCGTGGGATTGGGACCTCGCGTGGAGCACAAGCCGGGCGAACTGTCCGGTGGCGAACGCCAGCGTGCCGCGGTGGCGCGTGCGTTGGTCAACCAGCCGGGTTGCGTGCTGGGCGACGAACCCACCGGCAACCTGGATGAAAAAACCGCCGCCACGGTGTTCGAACTGATGCTGGAACTCAATCGCGCGCAGAAGACCAGCCTGGTATTGGTGACGCATGATCGGCGCCTTGCGCGGCGTCTTGATCGTGTACTGGAATTGCATCAGGGACGATTGCGCGAGCTTGCAACGTCGGATGTTTGATGCCTGTCGCAATCCGGCATGCTGCACTGCACATCGCCTGCATCAACACTTCGCGTTGTCATTCGATTAAGCGTTTTGTAACCGAATCACAACAGTTCGCCCGCTAGGATGCACCCACGTCCGCAGTCGCCAGTGCCTGGGTTGAAGGACCCAGGGTTTGGCCCCTGCGGACGACCACTTTCAGCGGTTCGCTTTGTTTTCCAGCCATGCAATCGCGCCTTGCGCGGCGCGTCGGCCACTGGCGAAACAGGCGGTCAGCAGATAGCCCCCGGTAGGGGCCTCCCAATCCAGCATTTCGCCCGCAGTGAATACACCGGGCAGTGCCGTGACCATCAAATTCCCGTCCAATGCTTCCAGCCGAACACCACCGGCACTGCTGATGGCTTCGGCCAAAGGGCGTGGCCGTTGCAGCAGCAGCGGAAGGTGCTTGATGGCTTGGGTCAATCGCACGGCGTCATCCGGCAGGGGCCTGCCAAGCACTTCATGCAACAGGGCAGTCCTCACGCCATCCAGTCCAGCCTGGCGGCGCAGGTGTTCGCTCATGCTGCGGCCTTTGCGTGGGCGCGACAGGTCACGGATGAGGCGTTCGTCATCGCGTCCGGGTGCAAGGTCGAGGACGAGGGTGGCGGAACCCTCGCGTGCAAGGGTTTGCCGGAGATGCGAAGACAGTGCATAGACCAGACTGCCCTCGATGCCGGTCGAGGTGACCACGCACTCGCCTTGCAGCGTGCGGGAGTGGCCTTGGGCATCCTGCCAGCATGCAATGACTGGCTTGAGCGGGGTGCCGGCATGGCGGCTGGAAAAATGTTCGCTCCAGTCGATGTCGAAACCGCAATTGGCCGGCTCCAGCGGGGCGACATCGATGCCCCGTGCCAGCAGGGTCTCCTGCCATGCGCCATCGGAACCCAACTGCGGCCAACTGCCGCCGCCGAGTGCCAGCACCACGGCATCGGCGTGCACCTTGCGTGTCTCTCCTTCTGCGTCGAAGGTCAACTCGCCCGTGTCGCTGTCCCATCCCGTCCAGCGGTGGTGGACGTGGAAACGCACGCCCTGGTCGCGCAGGCGGCGTACCCAGCCACGCAACAAGGGGGCGGCCTTCAGGTCGGCAGGGAAGACGCGTCCGGAGCTGCCCACGAAGGTTTCCACGCCCAGTCCGCGGGCCCATTCGCGCAAGGCATCGGCATCGAAATCCTGCAGCCATCCACCTACCGCTTCCGTGCGATCCCCGAAACGGGCAACGAAACCGGGAAACGGCTCGGAATGGGTCAGGTTGAGGCCGCCCTTGCCGGCGATCAGGAACTTGCGTCCTACCGACCCCTTGGCCTCGTACATATCCACTTCCAGTCCGGCGGCGCGGGCGGCTTCCGCCGCCATCAAGCCGGCCGGTCCTCCCCCTATGACGCAGACGGTGGAACTGGGAATGACGGGGTTCGACATGGTGGGCTTATCAGGGTTCGCAGGTGCGGCGGGGTGGTTGCACAGGCGCGCAGTATGGAGGGGCAGCCATCATTCCGCGGGAGTGGAACCGGCCACCGGTGAGCGGCGGTATGCAGGGAGGTGGGAGCCAATTCGGCTCATGGCACCCAATCTCACGGAATATTGACATAACTGAATGAAATTGAGGACTTAGGTCATTCAGTTGCCATATTGTCTATGCTAGTGTTGTGACCATTGTCACATTCGGGGAGAGGCAGGGGAGCGAGAGTGATGTCTGTCCAGGGGACGGATCTTCCGGGTTGGGGCCCTCCGCGGATGCATGGCGCGATGAGCAGTAACCGGTGTTGCGGACGGCACGTGCATGGCGCATGGGGTCGTACGCAGGGAGGGATCCGGGACAGGACATCATCGTTCTCCATGCGGTGTGCCAGGGGGGGCATGGCCGTGTTCCGGACGCCGTTCCGGTTTGCATGCGTTTGTCGTTGGGGGCCGGGAAACCGGCAGGCAGATGCAGCAGGTGGAGGGCACCGATGTCTAACCAGCGGACAGGGAACCTGGAGCAGGAAAAAATGGCAGCAACCCCGGATACGAACCGTTATTGCCTGATCTGGCTGGGCCGACCCACGCGCCGGGAACAGGACATGCTGGCGGCGTCCGGATGGGAACTGCGCATGGCCGATCCCGGCAGCAACGTGCGGGTAGGCATGCGTGGTGGCGACATGGTGGTTTGTCTCCTGCTGGACCTGCGCGATTGCCAGCAGGCGCCGCTGGATGCCATGGAGAAATTGCTTGCCGAGCACACGGACCTGCCTTCGGTGGTGCTGGTTTCGGAGCGCACGGATGTCGCCGATCCCGCCGTGCGACGGGTTTTGCAGGCATGCGATGCGCGACTGGATGATCCGCTGGTGCCGCAACAAGTGGGACAGGTGCTGGCTGCTTTCCGGCGAACACGATCGTCAGGTGCCGATGGCATTGGCGACATGATCGGCGAGAGTGCGGCCATGTTGAACGTGCGGGCCACGCTGCATCGCTACTCGCAGGTTGATTTGCCCGTGCTGATTACCGGCGAAACGGGGACTGGCAAGGAACTGGCGGCACGCGCGCTGCATCAATTGTCGGCCCGCTCGCAAGGTCCGTACGTAGCAGTGAATTGCGGCGCATTGCCACCTACGTTGGTGCAGGCGGAGTTGTTCGGCCATGAGCGTGGCGCCTTCACCGGTGCCAATGCACGCCGGATAGGCTTGTTCGAATCCGCCAATGGCGGGACCATTTTCCTGGATGAAATAGGCGACCTGCCGCTGGACGTGCAGACCAACCTGCTGCGCGTCCTGCAGGAAGGTACGCTGGAGCGCATCGGCAACAGCCATTCATTGAAAGTGGATGTGCGCGTACTGGCCGCGACCCATGTGGATCTGGAGCAGGCGGTCGAGCAGGGGCGTTTCCGCGAGGACTTGTATTACCGGCTGGATGTCCTGCGCCTCAACATGCCGCCGTTGCGCGAGCGGGGCGATGACGTCGAGTTGCTGGCCAAGCGCATCCTGGAAGACTTCCGCCGCCGCAACCAGTTGCGTGCGCGTTGCTTCAGTGCGGATGCGCGCCAGGCGCTGCGCGCCTATTCGTGGCCGGGCAACGTGCGGGAACTGCTCAATCGTGTGCGGCGTGCGGCAGTGATTGCAGGTGATTCCCTCATCACGCCGCAGGACCTGCAGCTCGATGCGCACGGTGGGCTGGAAGAGGGATTGGATGAGGCGCGGGTGACGGCCGAGCGCGAGACCATATTGGCCACGCTGCGTGAGACCGGATTCAACATCAGTGCCTGCGCGCGCCGCCTGCGGGTGTCGCGGGTCACCATCTACCGGCTCTGCAAGAAGCATCGCCTGCAACTGGAAGAACTGCGCTGAAAGCCGCGTGGCGTGTGACGCGCGGCATGCGGTTCACAGCATGTAGGGCAGCTTGAACGTGAGGTTGAAGTCGGGTGCGTCCGGCGTCAGGCCGATGCCGAGGATGCTGACCAGCGTCGCATTCGGGCTGAGTGCATGGGTCACGCCCAGGTTCACGCTGGCGGCGTTGCCATCGCTGCCTATCAGCTTGGTCCATTCGCCGCCTTCGTAGCGAGTGCGGGCCCTTGCGCTCAGCCGGTTGCTGAAGGCAATGCTGAGGCTGGTGCGCTCATTGAAGGCAAACGCAACGCCGGCACCCAGATAGTAGGCATCCCCCAGACGCACTTCGCCGGGGTTCACCGTGGCCGGATTGT
>JBQGFJ010000172.1:0-1908 GCA_052040085.1 Pseudoxanthomonas sp. | reverse complement strand
TAATGGTGGTATTCGCCCCGTGCGGTTGGATCGCAGGGGCACCGGGCGGGGACAGGAGGTCCCCGCCGTTTGCGACACAGGTCAGGGATGGCCGGGCTGGCAGGGGGTCGGTTGACGCGCTTCCAGCATACCCGCTATACTTTTCTGTCTCGGTGGGCCGTTCTGGCCTGCCGTTGTTATTCACGCGCCAAGGCCGCCGGCCTTGCCTCAATATCAAGAAGTCATAACGAAGATGGCAACGATCAATCAGTTGGTCCGCAAGCCGCGGCAAGCGGCCACCTACAAGAGTGCCTCGCCGGCGCTTGAAAAATGCCCGCAGCGCCGTGGCGTCTGCACGCGCGTCTACACCACCACGCCGAAGAAGCCGAACTCGGCACTCCGCAAGGTGGCCAAGGTGCGCCTGACCAATCAGGACGAGGTCATCAGCTACATCGGTGGCGAAGGCCACAACCTGCAGGAGCACTCGGTGGTACTGGTGCGCGGTGGACGCGTGAAGGACCTTCCGGGCGTGCGCTACCACACGGTTCGCGGTGCGCTTGACGCATCCGGGGTGGCCAAGCGCCGCCAGGGCCGTTCCAAGTATGGCGCCAAGCGCCCGAAGGCTTGAGGAATAAACCATGTCACGTAAAGGTTCCGCCCCGCAGCGCACCGTCCTGCCCGATCCCAAGCACGGCAGCCAGACCATCGCGCGCTTCATCAACATGGTCATGCTGAGTGGCAAGAAGTCGGTCGCCGAGAAGATTGTCTACGGCGCCATGGATGTCATCGGCGAAAAGAATCCCAATGCCCTGGAGCTGGTCGAAAAGGCGCTGGACAATGTTTCTCCTTCCGTCGAGGTGAAGTCCCGCCGCGTCGGTGGTGCTACCTACCAGGTGCCGGTGGAAGTGCGCAGCTCGCGCAAGATGGCATTGGCCATGCGCTGGCTGATCGAGTCCGCCCGCAAGCGTGGCGAGAACTCCATGCCGCGCAAGCTGGCAGCCGAGCTGCTGGACGCTTCCGAGAATCGCGGCGGCGCGATCAAGAAGCGTGAAGAAACCCATCGCATGGCCGAGGCCAACAAGGCATTCGCCCACTACCGCTGGTGATTGGTTTCGCCCCTGGTTCCGGGGCGAAATCCTGTTGATCTGCGCTGCCTTCGGCGCGTAGATCCCCGAAAGCCGCCGCAGGGCGGCATTCGGCCATAAACGGAACCCTGTTTCATGCAAGTGGCTCGTGTCGTTCGCGGGTCTTCCATATCAGATCAAAAGAGAGACTGTCGTGGCTCGCACCACTCCCATCGAGCGTTACCGCAATTTCGGCATCATGGCCCACATCGACGCCGGCAAGACCACCACGTCCGAGCGCATCCTGTTCTACACCGGCAAGAGTCACAAGATCGGTGAAGTGCATGATGGCGCCGCCACCATGGACTGGATGGAGCAGGAGCAGGAGCGCGGCATCACCATCCAGTCCGCGGCAACCACTGCGTTCTGGAAAGGCATGGACAAGTCCTTGCCGGAGCACCGCTTCAACATCATCGACACCCCGGGGCACGTGGACTTCACCATCGAAGTGGAGCGCTCCTTGCGCGTGCTCGACGGTGCGGTGTTCGTGCTGTGCGCCGTGGGTGGCGTGCAGCCGCAGTCCGAGACCGTGTGGCGCCAGGCCAACAAGTACCAGGTGCCGCGCCTCGCGTTCGTCAACAAGATGGACCGCACCGGTGCCAACTTCGAGAAGGTCGTCGAGCAGCTGAAGGCGCGCCTCGGCGCGTACGCCGTGCCGATGCAGGTGCCGATCGGCGCCGAAGACGGCTTCGAGGGCGTGGTCGACCTGCTGAAGATGAAGGCCATCCACTGGGACAGCGCCTCGCAGGGCATGAAGTTCGAATACCGCGACATCCCGGCTGACCTCAAGGAAATCGCCGAGGAA
>JBQGFJ010000171.1:0-2463 GCA_052040085.1 Pseudoxanthomonas sp. | reverse complement strand
CATCTTCCAGACTGACTTTCCCGAACGAAGGCTTGCCTTCCACCGGACGCGGCGCCACGAAAACCGCTTCATTGATTTCCTGCGTCGGCATGGGTGCACCACGCGGGACGCCAGGCAAATCCGCGACCTGCAGGTTCTCTGCGGCAGCCACGGATTCCAGGGTGGCACCGTCGACACCGATACGCGCCAGCAAGGCATCCGCCGCCGCAGCCGCAGCCTTCGAGCGCCGATCGGCACGGATCGCGGCGATTACTTCATCGCGCACGTCGTCCAGCGGACGCGCCTGCTCCGGCGTGTGTTCCAACACACGGATCAGGACACTGTTGCCAGGGCCGATCTCGATGGGATCACTGACCACGCGATCCTGCAACAGCATCTCGGAGAACGCCGCGCGCAACACCGCCGGATTCACCGCAATCCCCGAAGGACTGGCGCGTGATATCGGTCCGGTACGCTGCACCTGCAGATTCAATGCATTGGCCGCCGCCGACAACGACGTCGGATTCTTGAGCACTTCATTGACCAGTTGTCCCAACAGATCATTGAAGGCGCGGTCATGGTCGGCTTCCGCCTGCTCGCGGGCCAGCTCATCGCGCACCTGCTCGAATGGCACCTGGTTGCCCGTCTTCACTTCGCGTAATTGCAATACGTGGTAACCGAACTGCGTACGCACGGGTTCGCTGACTTCGCCGGCCTGCATCGCGAACAAGGCATCTTCGAAAGGTTTCACCATGATGCCTTTCTCGATCCAGCCCAGGTCGCCACCAGCGTCCTTGGAGCCCGGATCCTGCGAGTGCTCGCGCGCAAGCGCGGCGAAATCCGCGCCCGGCTGGCGTGCCTGCGCGGCCAGTTCCTTGATCTTGCGTTCCGCGTCGGCCCATGCGGCATCGCCGGCATCGGCATCGACACTGATCAGGATGTGCGAGGCCAGGCGCTGTTCGGCCTCGGCAAAACGCGCCATTTCCTGTTCATAACGCAGGCGAAGCGTTGCCTCGTCGGCTGCGGCCGCCGCTGGCAACGTGCTGCTGTCAATTTCCACATATTCAAGCGTCACCGATTCCGGCTGGCGGAAATCGGATGTATTGGCTTCGTACCAGGCCGTAATTTCCTGGTCGCTGACCTCGGCTTGATCCGCTTCCTGTTCGGGCAGCAAGGCCAGGCGAATGTCACGGGTTTCCGCAAGCAAGCCGTACAGGCGGCTCACCTCGCCATCGGTAATGAAATCGGACTCGGCGATTTCACTCATGATCAGCGTCATCTTGAGCCGGTCACGCTCACGCTGCTGGAATTCGGCAATGGAAACCGGCGGCACCTGCGAGCTCAACAGCATCTGGTAGCGCGCGGCATCAAACTTGCCATCGACCTGGAAGGCTTCCGTTCCTGCGATGGAATGCATCAGCGCCTCGTCGCCGATCACGATGTCGGCTTCCTCCGCGGTGAGCTCCAGCGCTTTCTGGCTGATCAATTGCTCCAGGACCAGCAATTTGTTCTCGGTGGATTCGAACTCGCGCGGATCGAACCGGTCACCCAGCGCTTCACGCTGCTGCAGGCGAACCTGTTCGAAGCGATCACGGAATTCCTGCTGGGTGATCTCGCGCTTCTGCCAGAAGTGGGATACCGGCCACCACGAAGGTGCCGATTTCCACCAGGTCGGTGGCGCTTCCACCGTGGCCACGGCGGAACTATTGCCGCCCCCCGCGTACTCGTTCACCCCGACAAACACGAATGGGATGATCAATATCCCGAGAATGATCGTGGCGACCCAACCAGTACTCTTTTCGCGGAGATTTTGCAGCATAGGATCGAATCCGGTAATACCAGCCGGCGAGTCTAGCGCGCTGGCGATGTGGAGGCATATAGCAGAAAGCCCGCATCGAAGCGGGCTTTCCGGGGAAAAAATGGCGGAGTGGACGGGACTCGAACCCGCGACCTCCGGCGTGACAGGCCAGCATTCTAACCGACTGAACTACCACTCCGCTTTTTAACAGTTGCTTGAGTGCTTGATGGTGGGTGCTGAGGGTTTCGAACCCCCGACCCTCTCCGTGTAAAGGAGACGCTCTACCGCTGAGCTAAGCACCCCGGCGAGTTGACTAGTTTACTGCATCCTTCAGCGCCTTGCCAGCCTTGAATGCAGGATTCTTCGAAGCAGCGATGGTGATGGTGTCGCCGGTCTTCGGATTGCGGCCGGTACGGGCGGCGCGAGTACGCACCTGGAACGTGCCGAAGCCCACCAAGGTCACGGCTTCACCTTTCTTCAGGGCGCCGGTGATGCTGGAAAACACGGCATCCACGATGCGGCCGGCCTCGGCCTTGGAAACGCTGGCTTCTTCGGCAACGGCGTCGATCAGTTCGGTCTTGTTCATTGGGTAAAACTCCTTCGTGCGGCAGTGGCCGCGTTGGTGTAATCGGGTTTGCCAGACGGCGCCTGCGGGTTCCACGGTACCGGGCGTACGGAAAGAAACA
>JBQGFJ010000170.1:0-2449 GCA_052040085.1 Pseudoxanthomonas sp. | reverse complement strand
TCAATGACATCTAGCCGCTGGATGACCAGACATGCGTCCGTTGAGAAGCGATTCCCGCCTGCGCGGGAATGACGGCGGTTGTTCAGAGGATCCCCAGGGCTTGTCAGCACTCTTGGAGGATGTCGCATCCGGGTTTGCCGCATCCGCTAGAATGGCGGTTTCACGCGTTCCACAGGGACATACCATGCAAGCATCCGCTACCCGCGCCGTCGTCACCGGCGGCGTTTCCGGCCTCGGCCTGGCCGTGTCACAGCGCATCGTCGCCGATGGCGGCAAGGTCGCCCTGTTCGATGTCAACGACGACAAGGGAGCGGCCGCGGTTGCAGCACTGGGTGAAGACAACGCCCGCTATTTCCGCACCGATGTGACCAACGAAGAAGGCGTGGCCACCAATATCGCCGCGGCCAGCGAGTTCCTCGGCGGCGTGAATGCCCTGGTCAACTGTGCCGGCATCCTCGGTGCCGGCCGGGTACTGGGTCGCGAAACCCCCATGCCCTTGCAACAATTCAGCACCACCGTCATGGTCAACCTGGTGGGCAGCTTCAACGTGGCCAAGGCCGCGGCCAACCTGATGCAGCACAATCCGGCCGGCGAAGACGGCGAGCGCGGCGTTATCATCAACACCGCCAGCGTGGCCGCGTATGAAGGCCAGATCGGCCAGGCCGCCTATTCCGCCTCCAAGGGCGGCGTGGTGGGCATGACCCTGCCGATGGCCCGAGAACTCGCGCGCTTCGGCATCCGCGTCAACACCATTGCACCCGGTATTTTCTGGACCCCGATGGTCGATGGCATGCCGGATGACGTGCAGAAACCCCTCTCCGCCTCCATCCCCTTCCCGTCCCGCCTGGGCAGGCCGGAGGAATACGCCGACCTGGTGGCCTACATCCTCGGCAATCGCTACCTCAATGGCGAAACCATTCGCCTGGACGGCGCCGTGCGCCTGGCGCCGAAGTAAAGGAGTGAGTGGAGAGGAGTGAGGAGTGAGCGAAAGCGGCTTTTCCTGACTCTTGCTTCCCCTCGCACTTCTCTTATTCACTCACTTCTCACTCCTCTCCACTCACTCCTGCTCCCATGAAAGCTTCCGACATCAAGAAAGGCAACGTCGTCGAATACAACAACGGCGTCTACCAGGTCCGCGACATCGAACGCAGCTCGCCGCAAGGGCGTGGCGGCAACGTGCGCTTCCGTTTCATCATGTACAGCGTGCCCGGCGGCAACAAGCTGGATGCCAGCTTCGATGCCGACGACAACCTGCCCGAAGTGGAATTGCTGCGCCGCCTGGCCACGTTCTCCTACAAGGATGGCGAGGCCTTCGTATTCCTGGATGACGAGGACTACACCCCCTACACCCTGGATGCCGAAGTGCTCGGCGATGCCGCCGGCTACATCACCGAGGGCCTCACCGGCAGCTATGTGCAGGTGATCGACGATCAGCCGGTGGCGCTGCAACTGCCGCAGCACGTGACTCTGGAAGTCGTGGATACCCCGCCGGAACTCAAGGGCGGCACCGCCACCAAGCGTCCGAAGCCCGCAACACTGAACACCGGCATCGAAATCATGGTGCCCGAGTACATCACCAACGGCGAGCGCGTGCTGGTCAACACCACCACCGGCGAGTTCGGCGGTCGCGCCGACTGATACCCGTCAACGCAGGGCGGGCATTCACTGCAATTGCAGGCCGCCCTGCTCCCGGTGCAATTGGCGCAAGCGCTCGCCCAGCGCCTCGATATTTTCTTCGGTACCGGCCAGCGTTGCCTGCTGCGCCGGCGGCAACCAACGCCGTGCATCGGCATTCAACGCAGCTTCCTGCTGCATCCAATCGGCGACCCGGCGATCCACCTCCGGCGCAAGCTGGCGGCGTTCTTCCTGCGATGGCAGGCCGTAACCCTGCGGCAACAAGGTCGCCGGACGGCTCATGAATCCGCCTGATTGCAGGAAATCGCGAATCGCTTCCTTGTCGGGGCCGCCCTCGCCGGACTTCCCGCCCCGCCCAATGAAACGCCGCTTCAATGCATCGAGCGCCAACAGTTCCTGTTGCCGCAGGGCTGCCCCTTCCAGCAGCAACAGGGCTGCACTGGCACGCAGATCAGCCATCTCCAGCCAGGGGCGGCGTTGCCCGGGAGACAGTGCCAGCCAATCGGCCACCTGCGTTTCCGGAACCTGCAGCGTCTCGCGCGCTACATCGAACATGGCCTGGTAATAAGTATTGGCTGGTTCGAAGCGATAGCCGAGGCGCACGGCTTCCAGGGGATCATCCAGCACGCTTGCATCCGCGATGCCGGTGTCCTGCAACTTCTTCAGCAACCCGGTGGGCGTGATGCTGGACAACGGCTGCGACGCCAGGCGCGGGATACCGTCATGCAGCAGTTTCCAGGTCTCCACGGCGCAGTTGTTGTTGATGAAGTAATAGCGGCCGTCGTAGCTCCAGTGCAGATGCGCGGCGCGCTCC
>JBQGFJ010000169.1:0-4853 GCA_052040085.1 Pseudoxanthomonas sp. | reverse complement strand
GGGGCTATCGATGACCGCCAGTTCCTGGCCTTGTTCCACCACGTCGCCGGCCACGACCTTCAGGGTCACCGTGCCGCCGGCAATGGCGTACAAGGTCGGGCTGTTGGCGGTGATGACCCGGCCGTCGGCGGTGATGTCGCGGACCAGATCGCCGCGCTTGACCTCGGCGATGCGGATGCGCGTGGTGTCGTAGGAGCGTCCGCCACCCAGCCAGCCGGAGGCCACCCAGAGGATCAGTGCCAATACGACCACGCCTGCCGCGGTGGCCAGCACCCAGGGCTTGCGCCAGCGGGTGGCAAGGGAAGTGGAGGACACCAGGGTGTCCTGGCCGGCGGTGTCACGGATGCGGGGCTGTTTGTCCATCGTGCCTGTAGGGACCTGAGGTTCATTGGGACAAAGCAACTCGCGTGCCAACTCCCAAGTCATTGAAGCGACTGGTGTCCGGGCAGCTGAAAGGTGTCCGCGCGGACCCCCTGCGGTCCGCGCGGACACCTTCATGACCGGGCGGGCAGGCGGCATCCCGTAAACTATCGACAAGTTCCCAGGAGTGATTCCCAGCCTATGTGCGGCATTGTCGGCGCGATCGCGGATCGCAATGTGGTCCCGGTTCTCATCGAAGGATTGAAGCGGCTGGAATACCGGGGCTACGACTCGGCCGGCATTGCCGTGATCGATGCCGGCGAGGTCCGCCGGGTACGGCGCACGGGCCGTGTCGCGGAAATGGAGTCGGCGGCAACGTCGGAAGGGTTCCAGGCCACGCTGGGGATCGGGCATACCCGCTGGGCCACCCATGGCGGCGTCACCGAAGCCAACGCGCACCCGCACATCAGCGAAGGCATTGCGCTGGTGCACAACGGCATCATCGAGAACCACGAAGAGCAGCGCGAGCGCTTGCGCGCCTTGGGTTATGTGTTCGAATCGCAGACGGACACCGAAGTCATCGCGCACCTGATGCACCACCACTTGCAGCAGGGCGTCGACCTGCTGGTGGCATTGCAGCGCGTGGTCAAGGAGCTCACCGGCGCTTATGCGCTGGCCGTGGTCAACCGCAACGAGCCGGATCGCATGGTTTGCGCCCGCATGGGCTGCCCGCTGCTGGTGGGCCTGGGCGAAGGGGAGAACTTCGTCGCCTCGGATGTCTCCGCCATCGTGCAGGCGACCCGGAAGATCATCTTCCTGGAAGAGGGCGATACCGTCGAAGTCACGCGCCAGAGCGTGCATGTATTCGATGCCGATGACCAGCCGGTGCAGCGTGACGTGCACATGTCGGACGTGTCGCTGGCATCGCTGGAACTGGGGCCTTACCGCCACTTCATGCAGAAAGAGATCCACGAACAGCCGCGTGCGCTTGCCGATACCATCGAAGCCACGATCGATGGCGGTTTTCGTGCCGAACTTTTCGGTGCACAGGCGGAAGCCGTGCTCCGGGACATCGAGGGCGTGCAAATCCTGGCGTGTGGCACCAGCTACTACGCGGGGCTGACGGCGCGTTACTGGATCGAAGCCATCGCCGGCCTGCCGTGCAACGTGGAAATTGCCAGCGAATACCGTTATCGCGATGCCTACGCCAATCCGAAACACCTGGTCGTCACCATTTCCCAGTCCGGGGAAACACTGGACACCATGGAGGCGCTGAAATACGCCAAATCGCTCGGCCACAAGCACACGCTGTCCATCTGCAACGTGCCCGAGAGCGCTATTCCGCGCGCCAGCGAACTGGTTTGCTATACCCGTGCCGGTGCCGAAATCGGCGTGGCCTCCACCAAGGCGTTCACCACCCAGTTGGCAGCCCTGTTCCAGTTGACCGTGGTGCTCGGCAAGCTGCATGGCCGCATTGATGCGGAAGCGGAAGCCGGCTACCTGGAGGAACTGCGTTTCCTCCCCGGCAGCGTGCAGCATGCGCTGAACCTGGAGCCGCAAATCGCGGCATGGGCGGAACGCTTCGCACCCAAGTCCGATGCACTGTTCCTGGGGCGTGGATTGCACTATCCCATCGCACTGGAAGGCGCATTGAAGCTCAAGGAAATCTCCTACATCCATGCCGAAGCGTATCCGGCCGGCGAGTTGAAGCACGGTCCGCTGGCGCTGGTGGATGCCGACATGCCGGTGGTGGTGATTGCGCCCAATGACCGGTTGCTGGAGAAGGTGAAATCCAACATGCAGGAAGTGCGCGCGCGGTGGCGAGCTGTTCGTGTTCACCGACCAGGACAGCCATTTCAGCGAGTCCGAGGGCGTGCATGTCATTCGCACCCCGCGCCATGTCGGCACCCTCAGCCCCATCGTCCACACCATTCCGGTGCAGTTGCTGGCCTATCACACTGCATTGGCGCGTGGTACTGACGTCGACAAGCCGCGCAACCTGGCCAAGAGCGTGACGGTGGAGTAATGCCGGTCACGCGATCCTCATCGTCTGGTGAGCCGCGGGCTTGAGGGGTGGCCGTAGTGTCGCGGCTTGCCACGCGGGGCATGTATTCCCAATGGGAATCGATCGATTCGCTTTTGCGGGGCGAATTCCGGCCGCTGGCTGGTTACAGTGCTTTCCCTGGGTAGCCGTCAGGGTTTTGGTCGAGCGTGTTGCAGGCCGGATTGGCGGATCCCGTAATTGCCGGGAGCGCGCAACGCATGACGACACGCAGGGATCTTTTCAAGGCGATGGCAGCAGGTGCCGTCGCGGTGCCTTTGTCCAGCGTGGCGCGGGATACTCCGCAGCCGCATTGCGTCACGCCGCAGGCCACGTGGACGAAAGGCATCGAAGGACAGCGGATCGCGGACCTGGGTGACGGCACCTTCCTCAACCCGATCATCGCGGGGGACCGCCCGGACCCGACCATCCTCAAGGATGGCGACGACTACTACATGACGTTTTCGTCCTTCCATTCGTATCCGGGCCTGGTGATCTGGCACTCGCAGGACCTGGTGAACTGGGTGCCCATTGGTCCCACGCTTTTCAGGAATCTGGGTGATATCTGGGCGGTGGATCTGTGCAAGCACGAAGGACGCTACTTCATCTACATTCCCGCCAACCCAACGGGTAATGGTTGGTCGATCTACGCGATCTGGGCCGATGACATCCGCGGTCCGTGGAGCGAGCCCGTGGACATGCACATCTCCGGAGCGATAGATCCGGGACATGTCGTCGGTGAGGACGGACGCCGTTACCTGTTCGTCAACGGCATCCGCAAGGTCCGGCTGACCGATGACGGATTGGCGACCGACGGCGAGCTTGAAGATTCCTATCGTCCGTGGCGCTACCCGGACCACTGGATCACCGAAAACTTTGCCCCGGAGGGTCCCAAGCTGTTGTGGCGGAATGGCTGGTTGTATCTGGTGACGGCGGTTGGCGGGACCGCGGGACCTCCGACGGGGCACATGGTCATCATGGCCAGGGCGCGTTCGGTACATGGCCCTTGGGAGCACTGCCCGGACAATCCGCTGGTGCGCACGCTCTCGTCGCATGAGCCCTGGTGGTCGCGCGGCCATGCCACGGTGGTGGAAGGACCCGCCGGCGACTGGTGGATGGTCTATCACGGTTACGAGAACGGTTTCCGGACCCTGGGACGGCAGGCGTTGCTGGAGCCGGTTGAATGGACGCAGGACGGTTGGTTGCGTGCCAAAGGAGGCGACTTGTCGTTGCCCATGCGCAAACCGACAGGCACGGCTGCTGGCAAGCCCGGATACGCTCTCTCGGGCCCGCTGTCGCGGGAACGGTTCGGCGTGCAATGGTGTTTCCACCAGCCCGGTGCCGATGAAATGCAGCGGGTTTCACATCAAGGTGATCTGCTGCGCTTGGCGGCGGCAGGATCTTCGCCGGCGGACAGTTCGCCATTGACCTGCATTGTTGGTGACCGGGCTTACCAGGTGGAGGTCACCCTGGAGCTTGATGGCGCGGGCGCCGAAGGCGGGGTCTTGTTGTTCTACAGCCCGCGGGCATTCGTCGGCCTGGGATTCACTGCGGACACGGTCAAGACCTACCAGTATTCGGAAGAACTGGAATGGGCCAGGCAGCCACGCAAGACGCAGCGGGTCCGGGTGCGCCTTACCAACGATGCGAACGTGATCACCTACGAGTATTCGCATGACGATGGCCGGACCTGGGTGCTGCATGGCACGCGCATGGAGGTGTCGGGCATCCATCACAACGTGTTCGGTGGATTCCTGAGTTTGAGGGTGGGCCTCTACAGTGTTGGCCAGGGCCGTGTCGGATTCAGCGACTTCGCCTACCGGGCCATTCCGGAAACATCGGGAAGCTGAAATCCCCTGCGATCCGCAAGGCGTTGCAGGGGTTCGAAGACGGCGCGGGAGTGACCGGCGGGCGGGCCTATAATCCGGATCTGTGTCCGCCGCCGTGCCTTGCCTGCCATGTCAGACCGTGCCTGGGTCTCCAGCGCCATCCAGAAGATCGAAGCCGACTTCAACCGTTCGGCCGATACGCACCTGATTCCGTTGTCGCTGCCGGGGTATCCGGAGATCGACCTGTACTTCAAGGACGAGTCCAGCCACCCGACCGGCAGCCTGAAGCACCGGCTGGCACGTTCGCTGTTCCTGTATTCGCTGGCCAACGGCTGGCTGCGCGAAGGCGCCCCGGTGATCGAGGCCTCCAGCGGCTCCACCGCGGTGTCGGAAGCCTACTTCGCCCGCCTGCTGGGCCTGCCGTTCATCGCGGTGATGCCCAAAGGGACCTCGCCGGAGAAGATCGCCGCCATCGAGTTCCACGGCGGCCGCTGCCATCTGGTGGATAGCCCGTGTGGCCTGAATACCGAGTCGATACGCCTGGCGCAGGAGACCGGCGGCCACTTCATGGACCAGTTCACCTATGCCGAACGGGCCACGGACTGGCGGGCCAACAACAACAT
>JBQGFJ010000168.1:0-9926 GCA_052040085.1 Pseudoxanthomonas sp. | reverse complement strand
GGCAACATGCACTTCAAGAGCTCGGTGACCCGTGCGCCGCGCAAGGCCACGCCGGGTGAAGAGGGCGAGCAGCGCACCTTGAAGCTCGAATTGAAGTTGTTGGCCGATGTGGGCCTGTTGGGTTTCCCCAATGCGGGCAAGAGTACTTTCATTCGTGCGGTGTCGGCGGCTACGCCGAAGGTGGCCGACTATCCATTCACCACGCTGTATCCGAACCTGGGCGTGGTCAGTGTGGAGCAGTACCGCAGCTTCGTGATTGCGGATATTCCCGGCTTGATCGAAGGGGCGGCCGATGGCGCTGGTCTGGGCGCACAGTTCCTGCGCCACCTGCAGCGCACCCGGTTGTTGTTGCACCTCGTGGATATTGCCCCTGCGCTTGGTGACTATGCCGACGGGGAGGTCGAGGCTGTTTCCGCCGTGGAGCAGGTGCGTGCGATCGAGCGCGAGCTGCAGCGGCACGATCCGGAATTGCTGGACAAGCCGCGCTGGCTGGTGCTGAACAAGGCCGACCTCATGTTCGAGGATGAAGCCCGCGAACTGGCCGAGCGCATCGTGGCCGAACTGGAATGGAAGGCGCCCTGGTATCTGGTGTCGGCATTGGGCCGCGAAGGTACGCGTCCGATCATGCTGGACGTGATGGCGTTCTTCGATCGCCAGCAACAGGAAGCCGAGGAAGCGGCGCGTGAGGAAGGCTGAGGGCTTTCCGGACACAACGAAAAACCCGGCCAGGGCCGGGTTTTTCGGTATTCACGCAACCGGAAGCAGGGCTTCCGGCGGGCGCGCCGGATCAGGCGGCCTTGAGGGCCTTGATGCGGGCGTTCAGTCGGCTCTTGTGGCGGGCAGCCTTGTTCTTGTGGATCAGGCCGCGCGAGCTGTAGCGGTCGAGGATGGGCTGGGCAGCGGCGAATGCGGCTTCTGCACCGGCGGCATCGTTGGCGTCGAGTGCCTTGATGACCTTCTTGATGGAGGTGCGCAGCATCGAACGCTGACCGACGTTGCGCTGGTTGCGCACGACGGTCTGCTTGGCGCGCTTCTTGGCGGACTTGATATTGGCCACGTTGGGTTCCTGAAAACGGTAAAAACGGAGTTGGAAGGGGTGTTACGGGAAAATAGACAGGAAAGTATGGGCTATTCAGGGACTTGCGTCAACCCGGGCAGCCTTGTCGTGGCGGTGGCCCGATGAGCGGTAACCGGCTGCTGCGCTCCACCGCGATTTTCAGTTCCATGACCCTGGTGTCCCGGATCGCCGGCTACCTGCGCGACTGGCTGCAGGCCAGCCTGTTCGGGGCCGGGCCGGCGGTCAGTGCCTTCGTAGTGGCTTACCGGATCCCCAACTACCTGCGGCGGATCTTCGCGGAGGGCTCTTTCGCGTCGGCGTTCGTGCCGGTATTGACCGAGCTGAAGCAGAAAGGGGACGACAAGGCGGTCCAGGATTTCCTGAACCATATCGCCGGGACCCTGCTGGCCGCGGTGCTGGTGGTGACCGGGCTGGGCATGCTGCTGTCGCCGTGGATCGCGCGGCTGTTCCTGCTGTTCGCGGACCCCGATTCGGAGCTGGTGGCCCTGACCGCCGAAATGCTGCGGATCACCTTCCCCTACCTGGCCTTCATCTCGATGACGGCGCTGGCGGGCGGGGTACTCAATACCTATCGCCGGTTCGGCCTGCCGGCCTTCACCCCGGTCCTGCACAACCTGGCGGTGATTGCGGCCATGCTGCTGTTGGCTGGCTTGCTGGAGGTGCCGGAAAAGGCATTGGCCTGGGGCGTGTTCGCCGGTGGTGCTTTGCAGATGCTGCTGCTGTGGCCAGCGATGGGACGGCTGGGGCTGCGGCCGCGATTCCAGCTGGATTTCCGCCACGAGGGCGTGCGCAAGGTGTTCAAGCTGATGCTGCCGACCATCTTTTCGTCGTCGGTGGCGCAGATCAACCTGCTGGTGGGCACGGTGTTCGCATCGCTGCTGGTGGTGCAGGCGCAATCGTGGCTGTACTACTCGGACCGGCTGACCGAACTGCCGCTGGGCCTGTTCGGGGTGGCCATCGGCACGGTGATCCTGCCGCAGCTTTCGCGCAACTACGCGGATGCCGACGCACTGGGCTATTCGAAATCACTGGACTGGGGGCTTCGCCTGGTCCTGCTGGTTGGCTTGCCTGCTGCACTCGGGCTGGCGCTGCTGGCCGAACCGTTGACCGCTTCGCTGTTCCGGCATGGCCGCTTCACCTTGCACGACACCCGCATGGTGGGCGTCAGCCTGACCGCGATGAGTTTCGGCATTCCGGCTTTCATGCTGAGCAAGGTGCTGCTTTCGGCGTTCTTCGCACGGCAGGACACCAAGACCCCCATGTGGATTGCGGTCGCCACGGTGGGCGTCAACGTGGTGTTGACCGTGGCCCTGGTCACGCCCCTGTGGATGCGCGGGGTGGAAGCGGCACATGTGGGTATCGCGGCGGCCACGGCAGGCGCCGGCATCCTCAATGCCCTGCTGCTGTGGCACATCCTGCGCAAGCGCGGCCTGTACGTGGCCGAGCCCGGTTGGCTGCGCTGGCTGGCCCGGATCGGACTTGGGCTGGCAGTGATGGCGGTGGTGGTCATCCTCATCCGCAACCACGTGGGCGAATGGGCGGTGCTGCCGGTCCTGTGGCGCTGGATCTGGCTGCTGGCGGCGGTGTCGGCCGGTGTGGCGGCTTATGGCATCACCATGCTGGTCACCGGCCTGCGCCTGCGCCATCTGCGGGGTCCGTGACCGGCGCGGCCCGGTATACTCCCCTGCGATGAGCAGGCTGTTTCGTGACGTCGATGGGGGGCCGTTGTGTCCCCGGGGTAGCGTGGTCTGCATCGGCGCCTTCGATGGCCTGCACTTGGGTCATCGTGCGCTGGTGCGCCATGCCGTTTCGCGTGCGCGCGAGTTGGGCTTGCCGCCGGTGGCATTGAGTTTCGAGCCACTTCCGCGCGAATACTTCCTGCGTGATGATCCGCCGCCGCGCTTGACCTTGATGCGGACCAAGCTGGAAGGCCTGTGGGCACTGGGTGCGGATACGGTGGGTTTGCTGCCGTTCAATGCGGCACTCTCGGCGATGAGTGCAGAAGCATTCGTCGAGACCGTGCTGGTCAAGCGGTTGGCGGCGCGCGAAGTCTGGATCGGGCCGGAATTCCGTTTCGGCCATCGCCGCGGCGGTGACCTGGCCTTGTTGCAGCGAATGGGGGGGGCGGCCGGCTTCGTTGCCGGTGAAATCGAACCCGTGCAGGCGCAGGGCGAGCGTGTTTCCAGCACGCGAATCCGCCACGCGCTGCGCAGCGGTGATTTCGACCATGCCGCGCGCTTGCTGGGGCGCAGCTACCGCATTGGCGGGCGTGTGGTGCGCGGCAAGCAACTGGGGCGCACGCTGGGTTTCCCCACGGCCAATCTGCGCTTTCCCAAGACCCCTGCGCTGTCCGGCATCTACGCCACGTGGGTACATGGCGTGGCCGACCGGCCCTGGCCCTCGGTCTCCAGTTTCGGTACGCGGCCCACCGTGCAAGGCGTCGAGCCGCTGCTGGAGGCACATCTGTTCGACTTCCAGGGTGACCTGTACGGGCGCCACATCGAAGTCGAATTCGTGGCCAAGCTGCGCGACGAATTGAAGTTCCCCGATCTCCCCAGCCTCACGGTGCAGATGCATCGTGATGCAGACGATGCCCGCCGTATCCTCGAAGCACATGCCACTGCCTTGCCGGCACCTGCCGGCGATGGCGCGAGTCCCTCGCAAGAATCCGCACTTCCACGTGCGGATTTTCCGACACAAGCCGCACAAAGATAGGTTCCCGTGAGCCAAGACTACAAAGCCACCCTGCATCTTCCCGCCACCGAATTCCCGATGCGCGGCGATCTGCCCAAGCGCGAGCCGGGCACGCTGGAACGCTGGGAGAAGGAAAACCTTTATGCCCAGTTGCGCGCGAACGCAAAGGGCCGTCCCTTGTTCGTGCTGCACGATGGTCCGCCGTATGCCAACGGCGCCATCCACCTGGGCCATGCGGTCAACAAGATCCTGAAGGACATCATCGTCAAGTCGCGCTATCTGGCCGGCTTCGATGCGCCGTACATCCCGGGCTGGGATTGCCATGGCTTGCCGATCGAAATCGCGGTGGAGAAAAAGCACGGCAAGGTCGGCGTGAAGCTGGATGCGGTGGAATTCAGGCAGAAGTGCCGCGAATACGCGCGCGAACAGATCGACCTGCAACGCCGCGACTTCAAGCGCCTGGGCGTGATCGGGGATTGGGACAATCCCTACCTGACCCTGGATTTCCGTTTCGAAGCCAATGAAATGCGTGCACTGGCGCGGATCATCGAGAACGGCCACCTGAGCCGTGGCGTGAAGCCGGTGCATTGGTGCTTCGATTGCGGCTCCGCACTGGCCGAGGCGGAAATCGAATACCAGGACAAGGTGTCGCCTGCCGTGGACGTGGCCTATGTGGCACGTGACCCGCAGGCCTTCGCGCGCGCCTTTGGTGTCGACGTGCCCGCCGATGTGGAAGTGGCAGTGCCCATCTGGACCACCACGCCGTGGACGCTGCCGGCATCGCTGGCGGTGTCGTTGGGGCCGGAGCTTGGCTATGCGCTGGTCGAAGGGCCGGCCCATGCGGGCAAGCGCCGCTGGCTGGTGCTGGCCGCGTCACTGGTGGAACGCGCACTGCAACGCTATGGCATCACCGACGTGGTGGTGCATGCGCAGGCCACGGGTGCCGCGCTGGAGCACCTGGTGCTGGCACATCCGTTCTATGCCGACCGCGATATCCCCGTGATCCTGGGCGACCACGTGTCCGCCGAGGATGGCACCGGCGCCGTCCATACCGCGCCCGGCCACGGCCAGGAAGACTATGTGGTGGGCAAGCAGTACGGCCTGATCGACAAATATTCCGCGGCACAGTTGAACCCGGTGGATGGGCGCGGCGTCTACTTGCCGTCCACGCCGCCGGCGGGCGACGTCGTGTTGGCCGGCCAGCACATCTGGAAGGCCAACGACCTCATCGTCGACGTGCTTCGCAACAATGGTTCGCTGCTTGCCTTCAGCAAGCTGGAACACAGCTATCCGCATTGCTGGCGCCACAAGACGCCCATCGCGTTCCGTGCCACGCCGCAGTGGTTCATTTCGATGGAGCAGGCCAATCTGCGTGCCGACGCGCTGGCGGCCATCGATACGGTGAAGTGGTATCCGGAATGGGGCAAGGCGCGCATCGCCAACATGGTGGACGGGCGTCCGGACTGGACCATTTCGCGCCAGCGCACCTGGGGCGTGCCGATTGCGTTGTTCATCCATCGCGAAACCGGCGAGCCGCATCCGCGCAGCGTGGAATTGATGCGCGCAGTGGCCGATCGCGTGGAAAAGGAAGGCGTGGATGTCTGGTATTCGCTGGATGCCGGCGAACTGCTGGGTGACGAAGCGGGCGATTACGACAAGGTGCCGGACATCCTCGATGTCTGGTTCGAGTCCGGCGTGACCCACGAGGCCGTGTTGATCGAACGCGGCCTGGGCAAACCGGCCGATCTCTATCTGGAAGGATCCGACCAGCATCGTGGCTGGTTCCAGTCTTCGCTGCTGACCGGCGTGGCCATCGACAAGGCGGCACCGTACCGGCAATGCCTCACCCACGGTTTCACCGTGGACGAGCACGGCCGCAAGATGTCCAAGTCGCTCGGCAATGGCATCGAGCCGCAGGACATCATGAAGACGCTGGGCGCGGACATCCTGCGCCTGTGGATCGCCAGTGCCGACTACAGCAACGAGATGTCGCTGTCGCAGGAAATCCTCAAGCGCAATGCCGATGCCTATCGCCGCATCCGCAATACCGCGCGCTTCCTGCTGGGCAACCTGCATGGCTTCGATCCGGTGGGCGACCTGCGTCCGTTGGAGGACATGGTGGCGCTGGATCGCTGGATCGTGCATCGCGCCTGGGAAGTGCAGGAGAAGATCAAGGCAGCCTACGAGCGCTACGACTTCGCCGAAATCGTGCAGGCCTTGCTGAATTTCTGCAGCGTCGACCTGGGTTCGCTGTACCTGGACGTGACCAAGGACCGCCTGTACACCATGCGTGAGGATTCGCGTGGCCGTCGTTCCGCACAGAGCGCGATGTACCGGATTGCCGAAGCGTTCGTGCGCTGGGTTGCGCCGGTGTTGAGCTTCACTGCCGAAGAGTTGTGGGGCTACCTGCCCGGCGAGCGGCCCGACAACGTGCTGTTCTCCACCTGGTACGAAGGCCTGGCGCCGCTGCCGGTGGATGCGCCGTTGTCCGCGGCCGATTTCGATCGCCTGCTGGCATTGCGCGAACAGGTGGCCAAGGTGCTGGAGCCGATGCGCGCGAACGGGCAGATCGGTGCGGCACTGGAAGCCGAGATCGGCATTTCGGTGGATGCGCTGACCGCCGCACGCTGGCAGCCCTTGCAGGATGAACTGCGGTTCCTGTTCATCAGTGGCGATGTCAGCGTGGCGCCGGTTGATGCCAACGAGGTCTACGTGCTGGCCGAGCCGACGGCGAAGCCCAAGTGCGTGCGTTGCTGGCACCACCGGGCCGACGTGGGAGCACATGCCGCCCATCCGGAGTTGTGTGGCCGCTGCGTCACCAACATCGATGGTGCGGGTGAAGACAGGATCTGGTTCTGATGGCCAATCCCAAGCCCAATGCGTTGATCTGGCTGGTGGTTTCCGCGGCCGTCATCGTGCTCGACCAGTTGAGCAAATGGTGGGTGCTCGGCAACCTGCCGGAATACACCCCGGTGCCGGTGATCGAAGGATTCTGGTACTGGTATCGCGCCTACAACACCGGCGCCGCCTTCAGTTTCCTGAGCGGTGGCGGTGGTTGGCAGGTCTGGTTCTTCACCGTGCTGGCGGTGGGCATCAGCGGCGTGCTGGCGTATTGGCTGTCGAAGACGCCCCGCCACGACTGGAAGCAGGCGCTGCCGTTCGCCCTGATCATCGGTGGCGCACTGGGCAACATCATCGATCGCCAGATCCATGGCCATGTGGTGGACTTCATCCAGTGGTACTACTGGCCGGGCAAGGCTTGGCCCACGTTCAACCTGGCGGATGCCGCCATCGTGGGCGGTGCGATCGGCATCATCCTGTTCGGCCTGGGGTCGGGCAAGAAAAAAGACGAGCCGGAGGCAGGCAAGGCCTGACGCCAGGCCTGCGCGATGGTCCTTCCACCCGTTCATTCCCACTTCGCTACACTGTCGCCATGGATGTCCTGCTAGCCAATCCGCGTGGTTTCTGCGCCGGCGTCGACCGCGCCATCGAGATCGTCAAGCGCGCCATCGAAACCCTGGGCGCGCCCATCTACGTGCGCCATGAAGTGGTGCACAACCGCTATGTGGTGGACGACCTGAAGCAGCGCGGCGCCGTGTTCGTGGAAGAGCTCGACGAAGTGCCGGATGGTGCCACGGTCATCTTCAGTGCGCATGGCGTATCGAAGGCGGTGTGGCATGAAGCCGAGCGCCGTGGCCTGAAGATCTTCGACGCCACGTGTCCTCTGGTGACCAAGGTGCACTTCGAAGTGGCGCGCCATTGCCGCGCAGGCCGCGACGTGGTGCTGATCGGCCATGCCGGCCACCCCGAGGTGGAAGGCACCATGGGCCAGTGGAGCGCCAACGCCGCGGGCGGGCAGATCTATCTGGTCGAAGACATCGACGATGTGGCCGCCCTGCAGATCGCGCAGCCGGACAACGTGGCCCATACCACCCAGACCACGCTGTCGGTGGACGATACCGTCGGGATCATCGAAGCCCTGAAGCAGCGCTTCCCGGCCATCCAGGGGCCGAAGAACGACGACATCTGCTACGCCACCCAGAACCGCCAGGACGCCGTGCGTGGGCTGGCCCAGCGCTGCGATCTGGTCCTGGTGGTCGGCTCGCCCAACAGCTCCAATTCCAACCGCCTGCGTGAACTGGCCGAACGTGACGGGGTAGAGGCCTACCTGATCGATGGCGCCGAAGAGATCGATCCTGCCTGGATAGTGGGAAAGCAGAAGGTTGGGGTAACGGCCGGTGCATCGGCCCCGGACATCTTGATCGAAGGCGTCATCCAGCGGCTCCGTGAACTGGGGGCTGCGGGTGTGGGCGAACTGGATGGCGAGCCGGAAAACATGGTTTTCGCCCTGCCCAAGGAACTGCGCCTGCGACTCGTCAATTGACCCGGTACCCCCCGGGCCCCTAAAATTCACGGCCTTGCCGGAATAGCTCAGTTGGTAGAGCGGCGCATTCGTAATGCGTAGGTCGTAGGTTCGATTCCTATTTCCGGCACCAATAAGATCAGAGGGCTATGAGAAATCGTAGCCCTTTTTTCTTTGTGCATGGGAGGCGCCTGGTACACATCTGGTCCAGCGTCTTTTAGGCGGTATGAAGCCGGTTGAGTCGAGCTTCTGCTGGATTGGAGGTGCTTCCAGGGAAGAAGGGGCGGCAAAGTTCGCATCTTCGGTTGCTGGAAACCTTGACTATGCTGGTCTCTGCCAAAGCTCGGGTGGCGAGGCTTTGGTAATGTCCCGTAATCAGCTCAACATGCGGGCCAGTTGCGTGCGGTTGGCGACGTTGAGTTTGCGGAAGATTGAACTGATCTGGCTTTCGATCGTCTTGCGCGAACGGCACAGCCGTTCGGCGATGGCATCGTTGCGCAATCCGGCGGCGACCAATTGCGCCACTTTCCTTTCACTGGGGGAGAGGCACTTCAGCAAGGACAGTGTGCGCGAGGCGCTGGCGTGGTTCGAGTCAATGCCTTCATCGGTGGCGGTGAAGGTCAGCGGGATAAGCGCATGCGGGCCTGAGCTTCGTGGAAAGGAGCCGATGTCCACGCGCAGGCGTTGGTTCGTCCGTTGTGCATGCGCGATGGTAAGGGACGTGCTAGGCCTGGCATCGCCGGCATCATGGGCCAACCGGTCGCTGCTGCAGGCTTGCGACTGCATCTGTTGGCGCAAGGGCATCTCGATTGCGGTGGGCAGTCGCCCACTTCTCTCAATGTCATTTCTCCAGCGGTGGCACAGGCGTTGGGCCTCGCGTGACATGTAGTGCGGGGTAAGTTGCGTATCCACCAGGACGATGGCGATGGGCAGATGGTCCAGCAGCGCCTCGAAGGCCTGGTGCCGGACGCGATCGGACTCCAGCGCCTGCACGCGCTGCAAGCATGCATCCAGCAGGGGATACAGGTCGGCCAGGAAGGTCAATTCGTTCTCGGTGAGTTCGGTGTGTTCGCGATGCAGGCGAAGGCTCAACACCACCTCCAGCCGTGAATCGTTCCAGAACGCCAGATGGATGAAGTCGCGCCATCCTGGCTTGGGATTCTGGTCCTTGAGTCGTTCCGTAGCGAGGGCGTCATGTGAGGCGATCTGCGAGAACGAGTACCAACGGACCCGCGGATTGGCATCCAGGTAAGGGGCGGCCACCTCAAGGCTGGTGATCAGGCGTGTCTTGTCGTCGCGGGCCTCGGTCTGGTGGTGCCAGCCTTTGTTTGGGGTGAGGCCATCGATGTCGAACATCAGGCTGCACGAGTGCAATGGCAGATTCTGGCTGATCAGATGGGTGCAGGACTGCCACAGCGTCGCCATATCAAGCGACTTGATCAATGCGGCGCGAGCGGACGCGCGAGCAGAGGTGTCGAGGGTATCAAGCATCAACATGTCGTGGCTCGGGGAGGCGCAGTCGATTTCTAGCACAGAGTCGAAGCGCTGGAAAGTTCCGGTCGTCAGGGCTGGGCGGCCCGGCCGGAAGCCCTCGATTCGGGGTTTTCCCCGATGCGTGAAGGTGGGGAGGAACTCATAAATGCCGGGAGGGGAAATAGGTGTATCACCGTCCAGCAGCCCACTTCAGCTTTGAGCGAGGAGTCTTATGTCGCGTCGATTTGCCAAGACTGCATTGTCCACGAGCGTTGCCCTTGTTGTCGCTGGCATATTGCCCAGCGTATTTGCCCAATC
>JBQGFJ010000167.1:0-19658 GCA_052040085.1 Pseudoxanthomonas sp. | reverse complement strand
ATTGCCGGGAGCAATCCATGCCTTCGGCCCCGGATTCGCCCAGGCACTGGATACGCCTCCGGCACTCGCCGTCGGCTGCGGCCGTCAGGCTGCGCTGGCGACACGCATGCTTCGCGAGCGGGGTGCGCACAGCATCCAGATCCTGGATCCGCGTATTGATACTCGCCACTGGGATTGGGTGATCGCGCCGGAGCACGATGGCTTGCATGGACCGAACGTACTCACCCTGCTGGGCAGCCTGAATCCGGTGGATGACGGCTGGCTGGCCGACGCACGCGAGCACTTCCCCGCACTCGCCCTGTTGCCGCAACCACGTACCACCGTACTGCTGGGAGGCGACAGTGCGCATGCGCGTTTTGATGTCGATGCCTTCGAGCGCCTCGCCAGCCTGCTCCAGCACACACTGGAGCGCGATGGCGGAAGCTTGCTGGTCACTGCGTCACGGCGAACACCGGCACCAGTCCGCGCACTCCTGGCCAAGCGCTTCGCACACCTGTCCGGGCATTTCTGGTGCAGTGACGCCGATGGACCGAACCCCTATCCCGGCCTGCTGGGCTGGGCCGACCGCATCGTGTGCACGGCTGATTCGGTCAACATGGTGTCGGAAGCCTGCGCCACCGCATCACCGGTTCATGTCTTCGAGCCGGACCACGTCAGCGGGCGCCCGCGCCGCTTCCTGGACGCCATGCTGGCAAACGGCCGCGTGCATGCCGCCAGCGAAGGGCTTCACACCTTCAACGTGACACCCCTGCGCGAAACCGCACGCATCGCAGCCCTGTTGCGCGAACGGATGCCGTGACTCAGCCGTACGTGAAGCCGGGCCTGCGGATCATGCGCAGGCCCATGCCATGCCTCACCAGAATGCGGCGTACAGCGCCACCAGGATGGCAATCACCGCCAGGCTGGCGATGTTGAACGACGCCGACGTCGTGTAACTGACATCGTCCGTCCTGATGCGGTCACTGTCGCCGGACGCCTTGCTCAACAGTGACACCACCACTGCCAACAGCAATGCCAGCAGGAACACCAGGCCCACGCGATCCATGAAAGGCAGGGATGGCCAGGCCAGCTTCAGCACGATCGACAAGGCGAACGAGCCAATCGCCGCCGCCAAAGCGCCAGCCTCGTTGGCACGTTTCCAGAACAGGCCCAGCACGAAGATCACCACGATGCCCGGAGTGAAGAAGCCGGTGTATTCCTGGATGTACTGGAACGCCTGGTCGAAGCTTCCCAGCAACGGACGCGCGGTCAGGATGGCAAGCAGGATGGAGACCGTTGCCGCGATGCGGCCCACGCGCACCAATCGCGCTTCCGACTGGTTGGGGCGCTGCTTGGCATAGAAGTCCAGGGTGAAGATGGTGGCCACCGAATTGATCTTCGATGCCAGCGACGCCACGATGGCCGCCACCAGCGCGGCGAACACCAGCCCCAGGATGCCGCTGGGCAGGATCGCCATCATCGTCGGGTAAGCCTGATCGGGTCGCTCCAGGTCGGCCGCCAGCACTACCGCCGCAATACCCGGCAACACCACGATGACCGGCATCAGCAATTTCAGGAAAGCAGCGAAGACCACGCCCTTCTGTGCTTCGCGAATGTCCTTGGCCGCCAAGGCGCGCTGGATGATGTACTGGTTGAAGCCCCAGTAGCTGATATTCATGATCCACATGCCGCCGATCAGCACGCTGAGGCCCGGCAAATCCTTGTAGAAGGGATTGTCCTTGTCCAGGATCATCTCGAAATGTTCCGGATGCGCCTGCCACAGTTTGTTGAAGCCGGCGACCACGCCGGCGCCATCGCCAATCTCGCCCAGCGTCAACGCGGACACCAGCAGGCCGCCCAGGATCAGCAGCGAGACCTGCACGATGTCGGTCAACGCAACGGCCTTCAGTCCGCCATACAACTGGTACGCCAGTGCGAACAGGCCCAGCAGCACCAGCGCCAGCATCTGGTCCATGCCGGTTACCTGCGCCACCGCCAGCGATCCCAACCACATGATCGAGGTGAGGTTGACGAAGATGTACAGCCCCAGCCAGAACACCGCCATCAAGGTGCGGATCCTGTTGCCATACCGCTCCTCCAGGAACTGCGGCATGGTGTAGATGCGGTTGCGCAGGAAGATGGGCAAGAAATACTTGCCGACGATCAACAGCGTGATGGCGGCCATCCATTCATAGGACGCAATGGCCAGGCCAATGGCATAGCCGGAGCCGGACATGCCGATGATCTGTTCGGCGGAGATGTTGGCCGCGATCAACGAGGCGCCAATGGCCCACCACGGCAACGAGCTGCTGGCCAGGAAATAATCCTGCGCCGACTTCTGGTGCCCGGCCTTTTCCCGCGAGACCCACTGCGCCAGGATGAAGATGCCTATCAGGTAGGCCATCACGATCCCGACATCCAACCCCGAAAGCTTCATCCCCTACCCCTTTTCATGTGCTGTGCAAACGAATGCGTCCTGCTGGAAGGACGTGGATACGTCCTTTCCTTCATGGCCCATTACTCGCTCCATCGGCAAGGACCGGACTGCACCGGAAGCCCGGCACAGTCCGGTGCAAACACATCCGGCCCCGGGCCGGACGCGCCCTAGCCTTCCATCTGCTCCAGTTCCTTGCCCTTGGTTTCATGCACGAACTTCAGGACGAAGAACACCGAGATGATCGCGGACACCAGATAGATGCTGTACGTTGCCGCCAATCCGATGCCAGCCAGCAGGATCGGGAAGCTGACCGTGATCAGGAAGTTGGACGACCACTGTGCCGCACCCGCCACCGCCAAGGCCGAACCACGGATCTGGTTGGGGAACATTTCGCCCAGCATCACCCACATCACCGGACCCCACGAGACATTGAAGAAAATCACGTAGACGTTGGCCGCCACCAGCGCCAGCGTTCCCATGCTGCCCGGCAATTGCAGGTGGCCATCCACCAGTGAGCCGCTGGCAAAGGCATAGGTCATCAGGGCCAGCGCGATCGACATGCCCACCGAGCCGATCCACAGCAACGGCTTGCGCCCGATCTTGTCGATCAGCAGCACGGTGACGATGCAGGCACCAATGCTGAGGCCGCCGGACAACACGTTGATCAACAGCGCATCGCTTTCGGAGAAGCCCACGGCCTGCCACAGCACGGCGCCGTAATAGAACACCACGTTGATGCCGACCAGTTGCTGGAACGTGGCCAAGCCAATACCGACCCACACGATGGGGCGGATCTTGCCGGTTACCTTGCTGATCAGGTCCGACAACTGCGGACGATGATGGTCCTGCGACAGCGAGGCATCGATTTCCGTCAGCTTGGCCTGTGCTTCCTCCGCACCAAACAAACGGGTCAACACTTTCAGTGCGTCGTCCTTGCGGCGCTTCACCACCAGGAAGCGCGGACTTTCCGGAATCGCCAGCAACAGCACCAGGAACAGGAGCGACGGGAATGCCTGCATCCAGAACATCCAGCGCCACGCCTCGTGACCACCCCAGAATGATTCGGTGGAGGCACCTGCCGCCTTCGCCAGCAGGTAGTTGCTCAGGAATGCAGCGAACAAACCGCTGATGATCGCGATCTGCTGCACCGTGGCCAGGCGGCCGCGGTAACGTGCCGGCGCGACTTCCGCGATATAGGCCGGCGACATCACGCTGGCCGCACCCACCGCGAAACCGCCCAGCACGCGCGCAATGATGAAGACCAGCGAACTGTTGGCCATGCCCGCGCCAATCGCCGAGAACAGGAAAAGCACCGCGGAGATGATCAATACGCTGCGCCGGCCCCAGCGATCAGCCAGGCGGCCCGCGAAGAATGCACCAATCGCGCAACCCAGCAACATCGAGGCCACCTCGAAGCCCAGGCCGGCCTTGCTGGAACCGAAGGCCTGTTGCAGGCCATCCACCGTGCCATTGATGACGCCACTGTCGAAACCGAACAGGAAGCCACCAATCGTTGCCACCACGCTGATCAGGATGATCAGCCGGGTATTTTCCCCGCCCGTCGCCTGGCTCATGTTTCCGCCCTCCCCTAGTTGATCGTCAATTCCGGCAGGCACGCGCCTGCCGCACTCATCGCAACAGATAGTGGTTCAGAAGATTTTCGTACTGTTCCTGGCGGCCGCTGCGCTGTTGCGGCTCACCGGAATCCAGCGCCAGTGCACGCAGGTCGGTCAACGACAGCGCGCCCTGTTCGAATGATTTCCCGTCCCCTCCATCGAAACTGGCATAACGTTCCTGGCGCCATTTCTCCCAGGATGAATCCGTGAGCAACGCATGCGCCACCTCGAGCCCGCGTGCGAATGCATCCATGCCGCCGATGTGGGCCATGAACAGGTCTGCCGGATCGGTGGATTCGCGTCTCACCTTGGCATCGAAGTTCAGGCCGCCCTCCAGCCCGCCCTGCCGCAACACTACCAGCATCGCACCGACGGTGTCGTACAAATCCACCGGGAACTGATCGGTATCCCAGCCGTTCTGCGGATTGCCGCGATTGGCATCGATGCTGCCCAGCAATCCATGGTCGGACGCTACCTGCAAATCATGCTCGAAACTGTGGCCCGACAAGGTGGCATGGTTCGCTTCGATATTGAGTTTGAAGTCTTTTTCCAGCCCGTGCTGCTGGAGGAAACCCGCCACCGTGGCACTATCGAAGTCGTATTGGTGTTTCATTGGTTCCATCGGCTTGGGTTCAATCAGGAAATTGCCGGTGAAACCAATGCTTCGGCCGTAGTCGCGCGCCATGGTCAGGAACCGCGCCATGTGGGCCAGTTCACGCTTCATGTCGGTGTTGTGCAGGCTGGCATATCCTTCGCGCCCACCCCAGAACACATAGTTGGAACCACCCAGTTCCACCGTCGCATCCAGTGCGTTCTTCACCTGCACCGCCGCACGCGCGACCACTGCGAAATCCGGATTGGTCGACGCGCCATTCATGTAGCGCGGATGCGAGAACAGGTTGGCCGTGCCCCACAGCAACTGCACGCCGGTGGCCTGCTGCCGTTCCTTCGCCAACGCCACCATGTGCTTCAGGTTCTTTTCGTATTCGGCGATGTCTTCACTGTCGGGGGACAGGTCGATGTCATGGAAGCACCAGTACGGCACGCCCAGCTTGGTGAAAAATTCGAATGCGGCATCCAGCTTGGCCTCGGCTTTCTGCACGGCCGTGCCGTTGCCGCCATCCCAGGGATAGGCGCGCGTACCGGGACCGAAGGGATCATGGCCGGCACCACAGAACGTATGCCAGTAACACACGGCGAAGCGAAGGTGCTCGGCCATGGTCTTGCCCCCGATCCGCTTGTTGGCGTCATAGACCTTGAAGGCAAGCGGATTGTCCGAACCGCGGCCTTCGAAAGGAATGTGGCCGATGCCGGGAAAGAATTCCCGGGCGCCGATGAAAGGTTGACTGCTCATGCTGCGGTATTCCCGTGGTTGTGCATCAATGCGTGGAAGGAAGGTATTTCAGCCAACATAAAGCGGTGTGACCGCGCCAAGGTGGCGAAGGAAGCGCTGGTAAGGCGCGCGATAGGCCGCCACGCTGACTGCATCGGGCGTGGTGACCAGCACCGGATCGGTGGTCACGTGTTCCGCAACCAAGGCCGGCAACGACAACGAGGAACCACGCGCGCGCCGCAGTGACCACAAGGCCTGCAGGGCGGCACCGAAGGCCGCACCTTCGCACTGCCGTGGCACGTCCACCGGCAGGCCGAACACGTCGGCCACCATCTGTCGCCAGGCCGCGCTGTTGGAGCCGCCACCGGTCAACACGATGCGATCGAAACGCATGCCTGCGCGGATGAAAGCGTCATAGCCATATTTCAGACTGTAGGTCGCACCTTCCATGGCGGCGCGGTAGAAGTGCGATGCATCCATGTTGCGCGGACTCAGGCCGGACAGCACGCCCTTGCCCTGCGGCAGGTTGGGCGTGCGTTCGCCGTTGAAGAAGGGCAGCAGGGTCAAACCATCCGCGCCTACCGGCGTGGCCCGCACATGCTCATCGCCTTGGCGGGTATTGAAGCCGAACAGGCCAGCCACCTGCTCGGTCGCCACGGTGCAGTTCATCGTGCAGATGAGCGGCAACCAGCCACCCGTGGACGAGCAGAACGCGGCCCAGTTCCCTGCCTCATCGATGATCGGCCTGTCCGCGTAGGCGAACAGGGTGCCGGACGTCCCCAGGCTCATGGCCAGGCGCCCTTCCACCACGCATCCGGTGCCGATGGCCGCCATCATGTTGTCGCCGCCCCCGGCCGCCACCTTGACCGTGGGCGACAGGCCCAGGCTGGCGGCGATGGCGGGATCGATATCGAAGATTGCATCCGGCGCCACCAGGGGTGGCAAACAGGCGCGCAGATCGCGATCAGGATCCGTTGCAGCCAGCAATTCCGAGGACCAGGTGCGCGTGCGCACGTCCAGCCAGCCGGTGCCGGAAGCGTCGCCGTATTCCATCCAGCGTTGGCCGGTCAGCCAGAAGTTCACGTAGTCGTGGGGCAGCAGGATCGTCGCCAGGCGCGCATAGGCGTCCGGACGATGCTTGCGTGTCCACGGCAACTTGGAGGCGGTGTAGCCCGCCATGATCGGATTGCCCGCCAGCGCGATGGTGCGCTGTTCGCCCCCCACCGCATCCATGATCTCGGCGCATTCCACTGCGGTGCTGGTGTCGCACCAGAGTTTGGCCGGGGCCAGTACCTGGCCATCGGCATCCAGCGGAACGAATCCATGTTGCTGACCCGACACCGCGATCGCCTCGATGCGCGTGCGCAACCCGTCATCCAGCTGAGCAAAGCAGCCGCGTATCGCTTGCACCCAGGCAGAAGGCTCCTGCTCACGGGTGCCATCATCCTTGCTGGTCAAATCCAGCGCCTCGTTCACGCTGGCCACCAGCCGGCGCGAAGCCGTGTCATAGACCACCAGCTTGACGCTCTGTGTTCCTGTATCAATCCCTGCCACGAACGTCATGCACGCACCCAATCGTTATTGCTGAATTCCAATGTTGCCGTCTCACCCGCGGCCAGTTGCAACGCAACCGCCTGCCCGCGGTGGACGAGTTCGTAACGGCCACCCTTGTCGCTGCGCAACCTTGCGGATGCGAGCTTCCCGTCCCGCCAGGACAGGTCCACGCCAGCGGCATTGCGCACGCGCAAGCCCTGCACCTCGCCATCCGGCCACGCCTTCGGCAGTGCGGGCAGCACGAAGATGGATCCGCCCCAGCTCTGCAGCAGCATTTCCGTGATGCCGGCGGTACCACCGAAAGTCCCGTCGATCTGGAACGGCGGATGCGCACTGAACAGGTTGGGATAGCTGCGCGAGGGATGCAGCAAACGCTCCAGCACCGCATACGCACGCTCGGGCTCACGCAGGCGTGCCCACAGGTTCAGGCGCCAGCCTATTCCCCAGCCGGTCGCTTCATCACCACGGATTTCCAGTGAACGCCGTGCCGCCGCCGCCAATTCCGGCGTGTCGCGCACGTTGATCTGTGCGGACGGATGCAAGGCATACAGATGCGAGACATGCCGATGCTCCATCTCCGGTGCCTGCATGTCCCAATCCTGCTGCCACTCCTGCAATTGCCCGGCCTGACCAATGCGGTGCGGCGGCAGGCGCTCGCGCAGCGCCTCCAGCGAACCGGCGAAATCCGCGTCCACGCCCAGCAGCGCAGACGCTTCGATGCATTGGCCGAACAGATCACGCAGGATCTGCGCATCCATCGAGGGACCCGCACAGATCGCGGCGCCGAAGGGATGCCGGTTCTCCGGCGATATCGACGGCACGGTGACCATCGCGCCCGTCACGGGATCTTCCGCCAGCGTGGCGACGAAGAATTCCGCCGCACCCTTGAACAAGGGATAGACCCGGCGCAGGTAATCGACATCGCGCCCGTAGTCCCAGCGATCCCACAATTGCTGCAGCAGCCACGCACCGCCCAGCGGCCACATGCCCCATTGCGCCCCATCGATGGGCGCCGTGGCGCGCCACAGGTCGGTGTTGTGATGCACCACCCAACCGGGTGCGCCATACATGGTGCGTGCGGTGACGGCACCGGTCTGGGCCAGGTCGCCCAGCATCCGCTCCAGCGGCTCCACGCATTCCGCCAAGGCATTGGCCTCGCTGGGCCAGTAATTCATTTCGGTGTTGATGTTGATCGTGTATTTGCTTTCCCACGGCGGATCCATCAGGTCATTCCAGATCCCCTGCAGGTTGGCTGGCTGGCTGCCGGGCCTGGAACTGGCCATCAACAGGTAACGGCCATATTGGTGGCTCAACGCCGCCAGTGCCGGGTCCTCGCCTTCATGAAAGCGCGCCACGCGCTCATCCGTGGGCCGTTCCGCCGCCGGCGTGCTGCCCAGGTCCAGCGATACACGCCGGAACAGGGCGCGGTGTTCGGTTTGGTGACGATCGAGCAACACCTCCCATGGCTTCGCCGCCGCTGCATCCATCTGCCCACGCGTGATGGCCTCCGGATTTCCGTCGACATCATCGAAGCGCCGATGACTGGTGGCGGCGGTCAACAGCACCATCACTTCATCGGCACCCTCCACGGCCAGCCGATTGCCATCGACGAACACGCGCCCACCCACCGGAACCACGCGCACGCGGGCCGCGAAACGCAGGCGGCCCGGGATACCGAAACGCTCCGGATTGCGTCCCCGCAACAGCAGCTCGGCACCCGAAGCGGTGACCTGCGCCTCCTGTTCGGTATCCAGTCCGATCCTCAGGCCCAGGAAGCCGACCTGCCCGCAGCGCAGGCGTGCCACCACGCACTGGTCGGTGGCGGAAACGAAAGCCTGCCGTTCATGCAATACGCCACGGCTATGGAAGCGCGTGGACACCACGGCGCCATCAAGATCCAGCTCGCGCCGGTAGCCATCCAGCTCGGCGATGTTGCGCACATCCAGCACCAGATCCGCGAGCGGCTGGTAGGGCATCTGCTTGAGTGGACGCCCCATCATCTTCGCGTCGACCAAGGCCTCGGCTTCGGCGTAACGCCCGGCAAAAACCAGTCGTCTTACCTCCGGCAACGCGGCCAGCGCATCGGGTGAATCGGCACGATACGGACCCCCTGCATACAGGGTGTCCTCGTTGATCTGCAAACGCTCGTTCCTGCCTGCACTCCAGACCATCGCACCCAGGCGGCCATTGCCCAGCGGCAAGGCCTCCACCCAACTGGTGGCAGGCCGGGGATACCACAGCCGCATTGCGCTCCAGTCGCCGGCACGCGCACCCGCACCAGGGACTGCAGCAGCGGATGACACGCCCGCCGGCAACGGCGCGGCGGGAAGCGCGGCGTGCGCCTGCCCACCGGCCAGGCCAAGGGCGCCGGTACCACCGGCGACCATGGCGGCCGCAGCAGCCTTCAATGCTTCGCGTCGGCGAGGATCGAAACTCATGTCGCGTCGTACACCACTCAGGGACGCGCCACGACCAGGGCGCTACCGTCGTACTGCACGGTGGCATCGGTAGCCGGCTCCAATGTCCCCGCATCACTGCGCGGCCCATCGATCCAGCGCACCTTGATCTCGCGCGTGGCCTGCATGCCCGGCCATTGGCCTTCGCGTGCACCGATGGAAAGTTCGCCGGCAGCGTCATTCCACACCAGCGGGATGCGGCTGAACTCGCCACGCTCATAGCCATAGTCGCGACCCTGGTCTTCGTACAGCGAGAAGCTGCCGTCGGCACCGGTGTAGACCTCGATGGTCAACGGCGCATCCGGCTTCTCGTCCACGTATTGCTGCACCAGGGTGCGCGGCACGACCGAACCGGCACGCACGAACACGGGGGTGCGGCCCAGCGGCGCGGCAGCGGTGATGGTTTGTCCGCCCTCATGGCGCTTGCCGGTCTCGAAGTCGATCCAGCTCGTACCTGCCGGCAGATAGACCTCGCGGCTGGTCGCCTTGAACTCGGTCACCGGCGCCACCAGGAAGGACGGCCCGAACAGGTACTGGTCATCCACCGCATGCGCCTTCGCGTCATTCGGGAAATCCATGCCAAGCGAACGCAGGATGCTGCCATCGCGATGGTAGGTATCACCGGCCAGCGCATAGATGTAGGGCAGCAGCGTGTAGCGCAGCTTCAGGTAGTGAACGAAGCTGTCGTAGTGCGGCGTGCCCTTGTCGGCGATGTTCCAGATTTCGCGCAGCGGATACTGGCCATGCGAGCGCATCAGCGGCACGAAGGTGCCGTACTGGAACCAGCGCAGGTTCAATTCCTGCCATTCCGCCAAGTGCGCCGGATCATGGCTTTCGAAACGACGCTCCGGCGAGAACCCGCCGATATCGAAGGTGACGTTGGGCACACCGGCCATCGAGGCATTGACCAGGCCGGAGATCTGCTCGCGCATGTCATCCCAGCGCGGCACGATGTCACCACTCCAGAACGCCGCACCGGCCCGCTGCTGGCCTGCAAACGCCGCACGGCTCAGGATGAACACGCGCTTGTCGGGCTCGACTTCACGCGAACCGCGGTACACGCCTTCCGAATGCGGCAACGGATAGGAGTTGAAGTACTCCACGGACGGTCCCAGTGCGGTCGGCGTGGTGCGCGCCTTGCGCTCAGCAATATCGATGTTGCTGTGCAGGTCAGGCTCGCTGGCATCCAGCCACCAGGCATCGAAGCCCTTGCTGTTGAGCTTTTCGTTGACCTGGCGCCAGAAGATGTTCTGCGCTTCCTTCGCGTAGGGGTCATAGAACGAATTCAGGTAACCGGCCCCGATCCAGTCCAGCTCACCCACTTCCACGTTGCGGCGGTACATGAAGCCCGCGGCATCCAGTTCCTTGAAGTTGTCGGTGGTGGGATAGAACTTCGGCCACACCGAAATCATGATCTGCGCATGGTTGTCGTGCACATGCTTGACCATGCCATCGGGGTCCGGGAAGTTCGCCGGATCGAACTCGTGCGAACCCCAGGCATCCTGCGGCCAGTACGACCAGTCGAGCACGATGTTGTCGATCGGCAATTCACGACGACGGTATTCATCCAGCACGTCGGTCAGTTCCTGCTGGGTCTTGTAACGCTCGCGGCTCTGCCAGAAGCCATAGGCCCATTTCGGCAGCAGCACGGCCTTGCCGGTCAGGTCGCGGTAACCCGCGATGACCCCGTCGCCATTGGCACCGGCGACCACGTAGTAATCGATCACTTGGCCGGCTTCCGACCAGATGGACAAGTCCTTGGCTTCCGCCGCCGGCAACGGATCGCGCGCGAAGAACGCGATGTAGGCCGGATCGATGCGATCCCACTCCAGCCGCACCTTGTGGCGTTCGCCGGCCTTCAGGTCCAGGGCGAATTCGTGGTGCCACGGATTCCAGTTCTGGCGCCAGCGGTCGATGACCAGTTCGCCGTCGATGTAGAGCTTGGCGTATTCACTATTGAACAGCGAGAAGGTGTGGTGGCCGTCGGATTTCGCCGCGATCTCGCCCTCCCACAACACATCGCTGCGTCCGCCCGGCTCCAGGTTCCTGCCTTCTTCCGGGAAACGCTCCAAACCGGAGATGTATTGGTAATCGATCAGTTCCTCGCGGCGCGCCACCTTGGTTTCGCCATTGATCGAATAGGTCGCGGTCAACGCACCTTCCACGCCATCCTTGTCGTACAGCGTGAACGATTCCCCGATCTGGCGCAGGCCACGCGGATCACCGTAGCGGGTGATCGAGTTGTTGTCCCACAGGATGCCGTAGTTGCGGCTGGAAACCAGGAACGGAATGGCGTTGTCGATGTTGTGCTGGAGCAGCTCGATGTCCTTGCCCTTCAGGTTCATCCAGCCCTGCTGGTGCAGGCCGGTGCCGTAGAAGGCTTCATCGTCCGGCGACTCGAAACGCTGGCGGATGCTGTAGTACGGCTTGCCCTCGAATTCCACCTGCTCGAAGGTACGCGCACCCGCAGTTTCGGCCACCAGCGGCTTGCCGGCAGCGTCGAAGAACGCCACCCGGCCATCGGCAATGGACACCTCGGCCGACACGCCCGCGGCATTGACCCGCACCTTGCCATCGGCTTCGGTGACGTCGAACGTGGGTGCAGCGCCTTCGCTTGCGACGCGCATCAGGCTGGGCGAACGATCGAACTTGCCATCCGGGGCCGCAGTGACACGAATGATGTTGTCACCCACCACCTGCAGGCGGACGTCCGCTGCGCCTTCTTCGGTGGGACGCACGGTCACGCTGTCACCCGCACGTTCCCATGGCGAGGCCGAAGATGCACTGCATGCGGCCAGCACTGCCGCGAACGGCAATGCCAGCCATCGCGCGGAATCGAAAAGCTCTCTCATCGGTCAATCCTCCTGCTTTGATTCAGTCGTGGTGCGATAGGTCGCCGCGGTTACGCGCAGCAACTGCACGGCATCGGAAAAGTTGAGGCCATAGTCGGTCTGGTCGCCATTCCAGTTGCGGTGGAACTCCCACTCGCCATCCACGAAGCGCCCCTCTTCCACGCGGTCGTAGATCAAGGCTTCGTTTTCTGAAGCCGGATGAATCGTCACCCGCGAATGGACGCCGGTGACAAGGAATTCATCGGGGCCGATCTCGGCAATCAAGGCGCCGCCGATCGGCTCGGGGTTGCCCGGCGGCGTACCCTGGTACCAGAAATGCGGCAGGCCATAGGCGATGGTGGCGTTCCAGCGATCATTGAGCTTGATGTGCTGCTCGCTCACGCCAGGCTGCTCGGACACGCCATGCAGCTTGCCTTCGGATGCCGCCTTGGCGAACTGGCGCATGCCCTGGTTGACCTGCGCGAACGCGGTCTTGAACGGCGCAATGGTGTCCGCCGTGGTGCGCTTCACGCCCAACGGGAAATTGCCGTAAGGCGTGTAGTCCATGCCGAACGGCACCCAGCCGATGCCGTTGTGCCCCAGCGTGGCGAACAGGTAGCGCGCGTACTCCGGGGCATTGCCGGTTTCGGCCACGAGCAAGGCATTGTCCGGGCGTGCGTAACGATCAAGCACGGTGGTGTAGTTCACGTACTCCGGCATGTAGATGTCCGGCGCCAGCAAATCGATGTTGGGGGCCGCGGCCTTGTACACGTCCAGCATGTTGTCGGTGGGACCGCCACTGGCGTACTGCCCCGGCTGGCCGGGATTGAACGGCCCGCGCAGCGCGGCATTGATGTACATCGGCAAGGGATATTCGGCCTTGCCGGCCTGCGCCACCTGGTCGATGTAGTGCGCGATGTGCCAGGCATGGAAGGTTTCGTCGGCATCATCGCCGAACACCTCGCGCCAGGTCCCCGCCGGCTTGCCGAGATGATCGAGCAAGGCTTGCGGCACCGGCCCTTCGAATACCGCCTGTGCCATGGGCGAGAAATCACGCACGCCACCATAGGTGCCCGGCTCGTTCTGCGGCTGCACCAGGATCACGCGGCGATCCGGGTCGTTGTCGCGCAGGTGCGCCATCAGCGCGGCGAATGCCTTCTTGTCCGCCTCCAGCGTAGACGCGGCCAGCGGCGACAATGAATTGAGTACCGTGCCGTCTTCCAGCACGACACGCGGGAAACGTTCGTTGTCCAGCTTCACCCAGCGCGGCGCATAGTTGGGCCCGTTGTTCTTCCAGGTGGCGAACCACAGCAGGATCAGCCGCTTGTCATGCTCGCGCGCCTGTTCGAGCAGATGGTCCACGAAGGAAAAATCGAACGTGCCTTCCTCCGGCTCGATCTGCTCCCAGGCCACCGATACCGAGACGGTATTCGCCCCCAGTTCCTCGATTGCCGGCCACACCTGTTCCAGTGGCGCCTCGTAGTTGCTGGAGTTGTGCGCCTGTCCGCCCAGGACCAGGAACGGCTCCCCATCGACCAGCAAGGCATGCTTGCCGCCTTCACTCACGAAGCGCGGAATGGGTGACTCGCCCGCCTTGTCATCCTTGCTTGCGGCTTTGTCGCCCACCGGCGACTGGCACGCCGCCAGCACACAGGCCAGCAAGCAAGCCATGGCATGACGCATGCGCAAACGGGGTGCTCGGATCAATCCCATCATCGTTTCCGTTTCCTTCTTCACGGGCTGTCACTGCGGAAAGGAGATGCCGGCAATCCCGTGGTTTCAATCAGATCCGCATCAACCGGGGTGTCGCTCCACGCATAGCGAACCGCCACAGGAGCGGGCACACGGGTGGAGCGCACCACCACTCGCCCGTTCTGGATGACGGCCTGTGCGGGATGGAACACGCCATCGGCACCCGCCAACACGAAGCCTTGCACGTCATTCCCGCCCCCACGCACGGCAAGCGCACTGCCATGCACGTCGAATTCCACCACTGCGGCATCCTCGGCAAACGTGGCTTTCGCGAATGACGGACCCGAATGCACCACGGTCTCGCCATGCGCCACCTTGCGCGCAGCCAGTGCCAGGCGCTTGCCGACATCCTGCTTGTTGCGCGGATGGATATCGCCTGCGTCACCGATATCGATGGTCACCACCTCGGCGGTGGCGGGTAATGCCAACGTGGCGGTCTGCGATTCACGCATCACCGACCAGGGACTGGTCTGCACCACGCCATCCATTTCCACATCGACGTCGGTTCCGAAACTGGCCAATTGCACCCACAGGAACGGCAATTCGGGCGCATTCCATTGCGAACGCCACTGCCGGATCATCGCCGGGAACTGTTCGCGGTAGCGCGTGGCTTCTTCCACGGAGAAGGCATTGGATTCACCCTGGTACCAGATCACCCCGCGCAACGGATACGGCTGCAGCGGATGGATCATCTGGTTGTACAGCAACGTGGGGAATTGGTTCTTGTTGTCGTCACCCATCGTCACCACGGCATCGGCCACGCGGAATTTCCACGCACTCGCGAAGCCACGCTTGTCGCCGCCAACGGGCTGCACGAACAGCTCTTCCATGGCGCCGTGGATACCGCCGCCGCCGCCCGTATCGGTCACCCGCACGGCCACGTGGTTGGTCCCGGCGCGCAAGGCTTCCGGCGCCACCGCATATTCGCGCGGCAGGTTGTATTGCAGCGTGGTGGCACCGACGCGATGGCCATTGACGAAGGTGATGTCGGAATCGTCGATGCGGCCCACGCCCAGCAGGATGCCCGCGGCCGCTTCTGCTTCGCTCAACTCGAACGTGGTCCGGTACCAGGCCACGCCATCCAGGCCAACCCAACCGGAGGCCTCCCACAGATCCGGTACCGGAATCCCGATCCAGTCCGATGTATCGAAGCCGGGCTCGGCCCATTGGCTGTCATCCGCCTTCCCCGCCGGCCAGCGCGACAGCCGCTGCAATGTCTGTTGCCGGGTACGTTCGTCGGCCTCGCGTGCGCCACGCACGCTATCGGCTGCGGCTTGTGCATCCAGCCCCAGCGCGGCGGCATCCATCCACGCTTCGATACGGCTGCCACCCCAGGTGCTGTCGATGATGCCAATCGGCACGCCCGTGCTCTTGCGCAGTTCGCGTGCCATGAAATGGGCCGCCGCGGAGAAATTACCCGCCACCTCCGGGGAAGAGGCGATCCACTCACCGCCTGCCAACTGCCATTGCGGTTCGCCCTCCCATGACTTGGGAATCTTGAAGTGACGGATCAGCGGATCGGTCGCACGTGCTATTTCTGCGTCTGCATCGGCGGACTGTGCAATCGGCCATTCCATGTTCGACTGGCCGGATGCCAGCCACACGTCGCCCACCAGCACGTCACCCATTTCCACGACCTGCGCGCCATCGCTGATACGCAACACGTGCGGACCGCCTGCGGCTTGCGCCGGAAGTTCCGCGCGCCACGCACCACTGGCATCGGCCTGCGTGGCAACCTTGCTGCCGGCAAACTCCAGAGTGACCTTGGCATTTGCCGCGGACTTCCCCCAGACCGGGATCGGCTGGCCACGCTGCAACACCATGCCATCGGAAAACACCCGCGGCAGCTCGATGGCCTGTGCGGCACTGCATGCGACAGCCATCAAACCTAGGAACAACAGGACAATGCGCTTCACTTTGGATCTCCGTACCAGATGCCCCGCCCTTCGGTACCGAAATAGACCCGCCCATGCAGGCGCGGATCACCGGTCACGTGACGGATGACGCCACCGAAGCGCTGGGCATCGTTGTCGATACGTTGCCAGCGGCGGCCATTGTTGTCGGAACGGAACAAGCCACGCTTGCCGCCGACATCGCCGTACACATACAGCACCGGCGGATCACTTTCCTTCGCCGGCTTGCCCACGCCCACGGACATCGCGTTTTCCACGCCGGGCACGCGCTCCAGCTTGCCGGGGGACCAATGCATCAACCCGCGCCACGAAGCCGTCAACCACGCCTCTCCCGTGCGTTGTGGATGCGGGCGGATCTCGGCGCGGAACCAATCGCCGATTTCACCGATCTGCGCCGCCACTTCCTGGAAGTCCACGCCACCGTTGCCACTGACGTAGAGCTTGCCGGTGACCGCATCGAAGGCGTAGTACACCGCCTCGTCGACCTTGTCGGCCTCGACCACCGCGTTCTTCGGCAATCCCTTGACCTGCTGCCAGCGCCCGCCCATGTCGGCGGTGAGCCAGTGATGCTCGCCATTGCGGGGGCGCCAGATGGCACGTTTGCCATCGGCCGCCAAGGTGATGTGGCCGGCGCCTTCGCCATCCGGCGGCTCGTTCGCGAAGGCCGTCCAGCGTTGCCCGCCATCGCTGGACCAGGCACCTCGCGTCGCCCCCTGGGGACGATTGTGGAAGAAGCCGGTGCGCACCATCAGGCTTGGCACGCGGCCAGCGAAGGCCAGGCTTTCGGTATTGGAAAAGCGCACGCCTGAAAAGCGTTGCGGCGACACATTCAAGTCATCGTGGACAAAGCCATCGATATCGCCGAGTCCACTGACCAGGTGCGCACCCTCTGGCGGACTCGACAGCGCCAGCGGCACGGTTTCCTCGAAACCGCGCTGCTCGAAATGCCACTGCATCGGCGCCCCCGTATCGAAGGCACGGGCATTGCGTGAGGCCCACACGCCATAACCGGTCACGAACCAGATGCGATCCGGATTGTGCGGATCAATCTCGACGTCACCCATCCAGTGCGGCTTGGCATCCATCGTCCACGGCGCACTGGAATGATCGAATGCGGAGCGTGCCAACGTGGCCACCCAGGTCTTCCCGCCATCCGTGCTGCGATAGACATCGTCACCGGGATAAAAACGATTGAAGGTGGTCGCCACGATCACCTCGGGATCCTGTGCATCCACGGCCACTGCACCCCAACCGAAACCACCGGCAGTGCCAGCCGGTTGCGCGACGGGCGTGATGTCCGTCCAGTCACCACCAGCCGGATCGAATCGCCAGACCGCGCCTGCATCCATCGTGTTGGGGCCGGGCTCATCGCCATAACTCAACAGATAACGGCCGCGCGCGTCCCGCACCATGTGGTTCGGGCGCAATCCCTTCGGCTGGCCCGGCACGGCTTCCCAGCGCTCGCCGCCATCCAGAGAGCGGTAAAGTCCGCCGTCGCGCACCGAAACACCGGCATAGATCGTGGACGATGGCGCCCCCGTTTTGCCGCTGTCCGGCTCGAACACCACGAACACGATGCCGATCGGTTGCGATTGTCCGCCCCAGCTTGCCGCGGAGGCCGCCTGCGACTTCGCCACCTGTGGGAAACCACGGACTTCGCGCCAGTTCGCACCGGCATCCACACTGCGCCAGAGTCCGTCCGAACGCGTACCGAACAGCACCACGCGGCCGTCATTGGGATCCACCGCCAAGCGCTCGCCATTGCCACGACCCTGCGCATTGCCACCCAGCTTGAATGGCAAGGCCGCACGTTTGAACGTCGCACCGCGGTCCGTCGAACGCAGGATGACACCATCCTGTCCGCGCTCATGCAGGTAGGTGCCCACGGCCAAATAGAGACGCTCCGGATCGGCAGGATCCAGCGCCATGCTCTCCACACCGAAACGCCCGCTGTCGTCGTGCCCCATCCAGTCCATCAGAGGCTGCCAGCGATTCGCGTCGGGCAGCCAGCGATACGCGCCACCGATGTCGGTACGTGCGTACAACAGGCCCGGCTCCTTCGGATGGAACTCCAGGCCCGAAACGAATCCACCACCACCGATGGCGACATTGCTCCAACGATAGCCGGCCTGCTGGGCATGTGCCGTCCCCGCCATCAACAAACAGGCACACAACACGCCTGTGAAAGCCTGGAATCGCTTGATTGCACTCCCCACGAATCGTGCCTTGCTCGATTGCATACCCGCGCCCCACCCAAGGCTTCGGCCAAGGACATGAGGATAGGTGGCCGAGGCATTCCGGACCAATGAAAGTTTCGCCCGGATATATAGTGGTAAAGAATGCTGCATCGCAACGCTCACGTTTGATGCCGCATGAAAAAACGGGGTCCGCGTGTCACCACGCGAACCCCGCTTGCGTACGTCTACTTCCCGGAGAATTACCAGCGTGCGCGCAACACCGCCGAGTAGCGCCGGTCGTTCATGAACCAGGCACGGTGGTACAGCCTCTCGTCCACGAACCCATCGGGGTAAGTGCGCGGCCCCATCTGGAGCTTGGTGATGGAGTCCAGCAGGTTGTTGGCCTGCAAGCCGATCTGGATATTGTCGTTGATGTTGTAGAAGAACGATCCATCCAGTTGCCCGAAATCATCCTGCCAGATGGGCAAGCGCAGGTTGGCTTCGCTGGCAGTCAACAAGTAGCGCGAACGCCAGTTGTAGGCCAGGCGAACCGACCAGGGCCCTGTTTCATAGATGCCCACCACGTTGTAGGAGCGCCTGGACAGGCCCTCCAGCGGCAAGTCGTTGACTTGCGGCGTGCGCGTGTCGCTGTTGGGATCGACGATGGGATTGCGCCCACCCGAACTGTCCACGAAGGTGTAATTGGCCTGCACGCCAAAACCCTTCATCCAACCCGGCAGGAAATCGAAGAACTGGTTGTAGCCCACTTCGAAGCCCTGGATCTTGCCGGTATCCAGGTTCTGCGGACGGGTGACGGGATACGTGATGCCGTCGATCACCTCATCACGCGTCTCCGAGACGAAGTAGCCCTTCACATCCTTGTAGAAGAGCGTGGCGTACAGCATGTTGGCCGGACCGAAATACCATTCCAGTGCAGTATCGAACTGATTGGCACGCATGGGCTGCAGGTTCGGGTTGCCTGCCGAGGCCGGCGCCCCTCTCACGTACTCCAGACCACACAGGGGCTCCCCGGTTTGCGGATTGCAGCTTTCGTCGATATTGGCCGACAGCGGCAGCCACGACATCAGCAAGCGGAAGTCTGGACGTGCAATCGCCTTGGATGCGGCGAAACGCCACTGCAGGGTATCGGTGAGGCGCAGGCGCGTATTCAGGCTGGGCAATACATCCGTGTAACTACCCCGGCTCTGGAAATCGAAATAGCTGCCATCGAACCTATCGCGTACGTCCTGGGCCAGGTTCAGATTCGTACTCAGGTTCGGCAACTGGCCAAAGCCTTCGCTGCGCGAGCTGGTCTTGACGACACGCACGCCGATGTTGCCATCCAGCACACGGCCACCAAACAGGCTGTCATTTTCGAAGTGCAGCGAACCATACGCAGCCTGGGTGCGTTCTTCCTGGGTATTGGTGTCCTGCGGCTGGAACACGGCCGGCAACCAGCCAGCACCACCCGCCGCCAAGCGGGCGGCGTACAGCGCCGGTAGCGCCTTCGCCGCCGCCTCGATATCCACGATGGCATTGTTCGGATACCACAGGTTGCCTGGCACCTGCACCTGCCCGCGGAAGAAGTTGCCAAGGGAATGCAGCTCGGA
>JBQGFJ010000166.1:0-12840 GCA_052040085.1 Pseudoxanthomonas sp. | reverse complement strand
GGGCTGGCGGGAGTCGCTCTGGCGCAGGGTTTTGAAAAATTTAGGCGGACACACCTCCGCTGAAGAGCGACTCCCGCCTGCGCGGGAGTGACTCACTTCTCACTCCTCCCCACTCACTCCTCGCTCCCCCCACTCACTCCTCGCTGTTAGGCGCCGTGGGGCTGCTGAAGGCAATGGGCGTGGCGCCGGTGACCGTGCCGATGCGGGCGCTGTCGTGCACGTACAGGACCACCGGGCGTTCGAACACCAGCGAGCCTTCCACTACCGCATTGGGGCCAATCACGATGCGTGCGGGCTTCTTGCGGTCGTTGTTGAAGAAGCCGGTGGATTTCTGCACGCGCACACCACCGCTCACGTGGGAGTCGACGCCCACGGTGATGTTGCCGCGGACGGTCTCGACGTCGCCGCCGACCTGGGTGGCCACCAGCCCGATGCTGCCGTTGACGGTTTCCACGTCACCGGAAATGGTGCTGCCGCGGTCCACGAAAATCGCGCCGTTGACGGTTTCCACGCCGCCGCCTATCTGGACGCGCTGGCCGATGCGGATGCTGCCGTTGACGGTCTCCAGCGAGCCGGTACGGGCGCGGTCGCCCACGGTGATGCTGCCATTGACGGTATCGGCATCGGCCACCACGGCGCCCTCGCCGATGCGGATGCTGCCGTTGACGGTGTCCAGGTCGCCGTAAGTGCTGCCGGCATCGGCGGAGATGCTGCCATTGACCTTGGAGACATTCTCCTGAGCGGCCACGGCCGGGCCAACAGCGAGCAGGGAGACAAACAGGGCAGTGCGGATGGGGTTCATGGAAGTGTCCTCGCGGAAACAGCCTAGCGTGGCCGACCCGGCGGAGATTACGCCAAGGCGGATGAAGGGATGCCATGACAGCACGCTTCGCTACAATCGTCACCTGCCTGAAGTCACTGGAATCCCTGCCGTGTCCGCATCCCCCGCGTCCGTGAACCGCCCCAAGCCCGTCGTGCTGCTGATCCTGGATGGCTGGGGCCATCGCGAGGATCCGGCCGACAATGCATTGGCCCAGGCCGACCTGCCCAACTGGCATCGCCTGCTGGCCACCTGCCCGCATACGCTGATCCATACCGAAGGCCGCCACGTGGGCCTGCCGGATGGGCAGATGGGCAACTCGGAAGTGGGGCACATGAACCTGGGTGCGGGCCGCATCGTCTACCAGGACCTGACCCGCGTCGATGCCGCCATCGAAGACGCAAGCTTCTTCGACAATGCCGAACTGGTGGCCGCTTGCGAAGACGCGAAGACCAATGGCGGCACCCTGCACGTGTTCGGCCTGCTCTCGCCGGGTGGCGTGCACAGCCACGAAAAGCATCTCTTCGCCATGCTGGAGCTGGCCCATCGCCGCGGCGTGCCGCGAGTGGCCGTGCATGCGTTCCTGGATGGCCGCGACACTCCCCCCCGGTCAGCCGAACCCAGCCTGCGTGCATTGCAGGCCCTGTGCGACAAGCTGGGCAATGCCCGCATCGCTTCGGTCAGTGGCCGCTACTACGCGATGGACCGCGACAAGCGCTGGGACCGCGTGCGCAAGGCCTGGGATGCGATGGTCGAAGCACAATCGGAGCACCATGCCGCCGATGGCGTGGCCGCCCTGCAGGCCGCGTATGCCCGGGGTGAAAACGACGAGTTCGTATTGCCCTCGGTGATCGAGGGTGCGCAGCCCATGGCCGATGGTGACGCGGTGGTGTTCATGAACTTCCGTGCCGACCGTGCACGCCAGCTGACGGCGGCGTTCGTGTCGCCGTCGTTCGATGGCTTCGAAGCGCGCGTGCCCAGGCTCTCGCGCTTCGTGTGCCTGACCGAATACGACACCAAGCTGCCTGCGCCCGTGGCGTTTGGTCCGGACGACCTGCGGCACACCATCGGCGAACTGCTGGCCGATCATGGCTTGACCCAACTGCGCATTGCCGAAACCGAGAAGTACGCGCACGTCACCTTTTTCTTCAGTGGCGGACGCGAGGATCTGTTCGAAGGCGAGGAACGCATCCTGATCCCGAGCCCGCAAGTCGCCACTTACGACCTGCAACCGGAAATGAGCTGCCCGGAACTGACCGAAAAACTTGTCGCGGCCATTGCATCGGGACGTTTCGATGCGATTTTCTGCAACATCGCCAATCCGGACATGGTCGGCCACAGTGGCGACCTGCATGCGGCCATCCTGGCAGCGCAGGCGGTCGACAAGGCGATAGGTGCCGTGGAGGCTGCGGTGCGTGCCGCGCATGGCGCACTCATCATCACGGCCGATCACGGAAACCTGGAAATGATGCGTGACCCGGACACCGGGCAGCCGCATACCGCGCATACCGTGGGGCCGGTGCCGCTGGTCTACGTGGGTGAGCGTCCGGCCCGCTTGCGTGCGGGTGGTGCGCTGCGTGACGTGGCACCCACGATGATCGATCTGCTCGGCTTGCCGCAGCCGGTGGAAATGAGCGGGCACAGCCTGATCGAAAATCCCGGATGAAATGGCGTTCCGCCCTGGGTGCTGCGTTGTGGCTGGCCGTGATGGTTGCAGCCACGGGCAGCGTGCATGCGCAATCCCAGCGCGAGACCGAGCGCAAGCTGGAACGCCTGCGTGGCGAGTTGAAGCAGATTTCGCAGGAGCGCCGCAAGCTGGAAGGCGAGCGCGGCGATGCTTCGCGCAAGTTGCGCAGTGCCGATGAGCAGGTGGGCAAGACTGGCCGTTCGCTGAGTGAGACCGAAGCCGCCATCAAACGCGAGGAGGCATCGCTGGCCGCCTTGCAGCAGCAGCGCGACGAACTGCAACAAGGCCTGCAACGTCAACGCGAGCAATTGGCGGCGCTGGTCCGTTCCGCCTACATGCTGTGTGATGATGCGCCACTGTAAGTGCTGTTGGCAAAGGACCTGTTTTCCGACGTCAATCGCGCGCTGGCCTACCAGCGCTATGTGCAACGTGATCGTGCGCAGAAAATTTCGGCCATCCATGGCGATTTGCAGGCACTGGAAGGCGTGGAGCGCGAGATCGAAGAACGCCGCACGCAATTGCAGGCCACGCTGGAACAACAGCGCGTGCAGATGTCGGCGCTGGAGAAAGACCGCAAAGCGCGCGCGGCACTGGTATCGGAACTGGACCAGCGCTACCGCGATCGCAGCACGCGCGAAAAGGCGCTGGGCCAGGATGCCAAGGCACTGGAACGTTTGCTGGCCAATCTGCGTGCCGCGGCGGCACGTGCCGAAGCCGAGCGCCGCGCTGCGGCCAAGCGCGAGCAGGGCACCGCCAATGCACCTGCGGGTAAGGCATCGCCTGCGCGTCCTCCGGTAGTCACCGCGCCGCCGCTGAAGGTGGGTGGCTTGGGCTGGCCAGTGTCAGGCAATCTGCTGGCCCGTTACGGTGGGCGCATGCCTGATGGGCGCGCCAGCTCGGGCGTCCTGATCGGCGCGCCACTGGGCAGCACGGTATCCGCGGTTGCCGATGGCACGGTGGTGTTTTCCGAATGGATGACGGGCTATGGCCTGATCCTGATCGTCGACCATGGCAATGGCTACATGAGCCTGTACGCGCACAACGATGCCTTGTTGCGCGATACCGGCGACACCGTGAAGCGCGGTGACGCCGTCGCCAAGGTGGGGGGTTCCGGTGGACAGGGCACGCCAGCGTTGTATTTCGAGCTGCGGCGCAATGGGCAACCGGTGGATCCTTCATCGTGGTTGCAACGCCGCTGAGACAAAAGCAAGGCTGGACACACATGCCAGGCACGGCCGGGATCGTGACGGTGCATGAAGCTTCCCGCCGGCAATCTGCCTGGCCCGGGATGGAGCCCCCGTGCATCCGGCCCGGCAAGGGCACCCGGCGGATGGGGCAAACCTGGTATCCAAGGCATGCCGGGAATGAAATTTTCACCGGGCACACCGCGCGGTTTTCACCGCCGACCGGTATCCTGCCCGAATGCGCTTGCCCATCTCGTTTGCCTCCGCCTTCCTGCTGCTGATCATGGCCGGCCATGCCCGTGCCGCCGCCACCGTGGACAAGGTGGTGGTCACCGGGCTCGACGACGAGCTGATGCAACTGAACGTGGAGCTGGCGCTGTCGCTGAACAACGAAACCGGCAAGCGGCTGGGTGAATCCCGGCTGGAATTCCTCTTGCGTGAAGCGGTGGCGGAAGCCCGCGAGGCGCTGGAACCGTTCGGCTACTACTCGCCCGAGATCACCGTGGATGCGCCGCGCACGGGCGGCAACAACGACCGCTTGAACGTCACCGTCCACGTGGTGCCCGGTGATCCCGTGCGCATCCGCGAATCCAACCTCCGCATGGAAGGCGAGGCCGAACAGGATCCCTACCTGCAGGAAGACGTGGAGGCCTTCCGCCCGCAAGTGGGCGACGTACTGAACCACACGCTGTACGAAGCCAGCAAGACCCGGATCATGCGCCGGCTGGCCGAACGCGGTTACCTGGACGCCGACGCCATCGAACACCGCGTGGAAGTGACCCGTGCCGACCATGCCGCGGACATCTTCCTGACCTGGGCCAGCGGCATCCGCTACGACATGGGGCCGACCGAGTTCCACCAGGACTATTTCAACCCCGGCCTGCTCGACAAGCTGGTGTCGTGGGAGCAAGGCAGCTATTTCCACCAAGGCAAGCTGGACCGCCTGCGCGAATCGCTGGTGGCACTGGATTACTTCAGCCTGATCGATATCCGCCCGGATCCCGATCGCGCCGTGGACGGCGAAGTCCCCATCGACGTGCAACTGGCACTGGCCCCACGCAGCATCTACACGGTCGGCCTGCGCTACGGCACCGATACCGGTACCGGTGTGCGCCTGGGCCTGGAACGGCGTTACGTGAACCGGCGCGGCCACAAGCTGCTGACCGAACTGGACTGGGCCAACCGGCGCAAGACCTTCACCACCATCTACCGCGTGCCGGCGTTCCGCTGGCTGGATGGCTGGTATACCGCTGCCGCACAAGGCCTGGACGAGCAGACCGATTACATCGACATCCGCAACCTGCAGCTCATTGCCAGCCGCAGCGGCGAGATCAATGAGCACTGGCGCGTGGTGGCTTCGCTGAACTTCCTGCGCGAACGCTGGAATTACGGTGCGGAAGATTTCATGGGCAACAAGATCTACCAGTACGCCACCCTCACCTATCCGGAACTGCGCGGCGAATACTTCGGCGTGGACGACCGCCTGTTCCCGCGCCGCGGCGTCAGCGGACAGGTGTCGTTGCGTGGCGGCGTGGAAGGCGCCGGCTCCGATGCCAGCTTCTCGCAATTGCACGGCCAGGTGCGCTGGTTCCTCTCGCCGGGCGCGAACAACCGCCTGCTGCTGCGTGGCGAAGCCGGTACCAGCTTCACCGGCGATCTGTTCAGCATGCCGCCTTCGTTGCGCTACTTCGCTGGCGGCGACCGCAGCATCCGCGGCTACGGACTGCGCGAAGTGGGTCCGCGCACGGTGGAAGACTATGCCGTGGGCGCCAAGCACGTGCTGACCGGCAGCGTGGAGTTCGAACGCTACATGCCCGGCAGCGACCTGTTCGGCGGGCAGTGGGGCGTGGCCGGTTTCGTGGATACCGGCAGTGCCTTCGACAGCACGCCGGACTGGCACACCGGCGTGGGCATCGGCTTCCGCTGGAAATCCCCGGTGGGACCGGTGCGCATTGATATCGCGCGCGGATTGAATGATCCGGATTCCGCCTTCCAGCTGTACCTCAACATCGGATCCGACCTGTGACCGCGGCCGCCACGGAAAGCATGCCACCCCGTCGCCGTCGCCGCGCATGGCGCTGGCTGGGCATTTCCCTGCTGGGCATCCTGGCGCTGGCTTTCGCGCTGCTGTATTGGCTGCTGAATACCGCGGGTGGCCGCGATGCGCTGCTGCACCAGATCATTACCCGCCTGCCTGCCGAAGCCACGCTGACCTGGGACAAGGTGGAAGGCCCCCTCGCCGGTCCGCTGACCCTGCATGGCGTGGATTTCCGCTGGGATGACATCCATTTCACTGCCGAGCGGCTGTACCTGGATCCCGACCTGCGGCCGTTCTCGCTGCTGGGCCGGCGCCTGCGGCTGGACAAGCTGGAGTTGGACAACGCCACGCTGAACCTGCCGCCCTCCAGCGATGAACCATTCGAGTTGCCGCGCTGGCCGGATGTGTTGCCCGATATCACCATGCCGCTGACCATCCAGTCGGATTACGTGGTCATCAACGGATTGCACGTATCCCGCACCGGCGAATCCCTGATCGACATCCAGCACGCACAGGGCGGGCTTGAACTCGGCCCGGGCCACGTGCACGCCGAACAACTGGTGATCCACAGTGACCGTGGCCGCTTCGGCCTGCAAGGCAACTATTCGCCGCGCCGGAATTACCGCACCGACCTGGTCGCCACCGCCGTGTTCCCGGCCATCGATGGACAAGCCCCCGCCCGGCTGGGCCTGGTGGCGCGCGGTGACCAGAACCGCATGGTGATGGCACTGTCCGGCAACGCGCCGGAACCGGTGCAGGCCACCTTCACCCTGAGCGGAAGCAGCAATCCCGATTGGTTCCTGGTTGCGAAGGCCGAATCCTTCGATCCCGCCCGGCTGGGCCTGACCGAAACCTCCACGCCGCTGGCCTTCGAGTTGAACGCCCACGGCCAGCGTGGCCCGATAAATCTGGAAGGCCGCATTGAACATGCCGGCCAGACCTACATCATCGAACCCTCGCGCCTGGACATCAGCGGCCAAGTGCTGACGGCAGAGCCCTTGGCGATCCGCGCCTTCGAAGGCCTGACCACGTTGAACGGCAAGGCCGATTTCAGCGAAAGCGGCAATCCCGTCTTCGATTTCGATGTGCAATCACGTGGCGTGCGCTGGGGCGAAGACGCGGCCACCGCCATTGGCGCCGATGCCGACTTGGTGCTTGCGGGCGAACTGAAGGCATGGACCAGCAGCGGCCAGGCGCGGCTGACCCGCGCCAACGACACGGCCACCCTCACCTTCGAAATGGCGGGCGATGCCGAACGGGCCACCCTGTCACAACTGCAAGCGCGCATGCCCAGCGGCACGCTGGACGCCAGCGGCGAACTGGCCTGGGTGCCGGGACTGCAATGGGACCTCAACGCACGACTGGCCGGGTTCGATCCGGGCTACTTCGCGCCCGGCTGGGATGGCCAGGTCTCCGGTGAGTTTTCCAGCCAGGGCCAGGCGCGACCGGAAGGCGGCTACAGCGCCACGCTCGACGTGCCGGTGTTGCGCGGCCAACTGCGTGACCGCCCACTGGATGCACAAGGCAAATTCGCACTGGAAGGCGAGCAAGGCAGCGGCGACCTGCAATTGCGGATCGGCCAGAGCCAGGTGGCCGCGCGCGGCAGCGTGGGCGAAAACCTGGACATCAATGCCTCGTTCGAGCCCTTGCGCCTGGACGACCTGCTGCCCGGCGCCGAAGGCACCATCACTGGCCATCTGCGCCTGAGTGGTCCGCGCACCATGCCCAACCTGGATGCGGTGGATCTTTCCGGCACCGCGCTGGCATGGAACGAATGGAGCGCACAGACGCTCAACGTCAACGGACGCCTGCCGTGGCGTGGACAGAACGGCCAGGTCGCCATTCATGGCAACGACCTGCAAGCAGGCATTGCGCTGGACAGCCTGCGGCTGGATGCGCGTGGCTCCATCGAGAACCTCGGCATCGACGGCACTGCCAGCGGTCCGCTGGGCAGCACTACGTTGTCCGGCAGCGTCGGCCTGCGTGGCGAGAACTGGCGCGGGCAAGTGGATACCCTGCAACTCGCGCTGGAAGTCGGCAGTACCTGGACCCTGCAGCAACCCGCGCGCTTCGCGCAGCAGGGCACGGCCTGGACGCTTTCGCAGACCTGCCTGTCCTCGTCCGTTGGCGGCCAGTTGTGCGCCAGCGCGGACTGGCCGCGCCAGGGCGTGATGTTCGAAGGCAACCAACTGCCGCTGGCACTGGCAGAACCGTGGCTGCCCGCCGACAGCGCCGGACGCGAGATGAAAGTCCGCGGCGCCATCGACCTGCAAGGCCGCATCCGGCCGCAAGGGGATCGCTGGCAGGGCAACATGCGGGTGACCTCCAGCGAGGGCGGCCTGCGGCTCGGCGTCAGCGGTCGCCGCGAGCTGATGACGTATGGCGGTTTCGGACTGGACCTGGAATTCGACCCGAAGCGCATCGAAGCCACGCTGGGTGCCGACCTCAATGGCAGTGGCCGCATTGATGCGCAGGTGGCGACTGGCTGGGAAGACACGTCGCCACTGTCCGGCTCGCTGCGCGTCAATACCGACCGCGTGTTCTGGCTGGAACTGTTCTCGCCCGACCTGGTGCGCCCGCAAGGCAGCTTGAATGTCGACCTGTCCTTGTCCGGCACGCGCAACCAGCCGCTGCTGGGCGGGCAGGCTTCGCTCACCAACTTCACCAGCGAAATGCCTGCCATGGGCATCACCCTGAAGGACGGCCAGTTCCACCTGGTGGCACAGCCGGACGGCACGGCGCGCATCAATGGTTCGGTGAGTTCGGGGGAAGGCGTGGTCACCGTGGATGGCACGCTGGGCTGGCGCGATACCGACACCCTGCTGGCACTGAATATCCGCGGCGAGAATTTCCTGATTTCGGATACCCGTGAACTGCGTGCGGTGATCAATCCGGACATGCGCGTGGACTACAACCGCGCCACCGGCGTGGTGGGCGTCAACGGACAGGTGACGGTGCCTTCGGCGCAACTGGACCTGGAGCGGCTGGACCAGGGTGTTTCCGCATCGCCGGACGTGGTGGTGCTGGACCCGGTGGATCCGGGCCGCGGCGGCATCATTCCGCTGGACATCGACCTGGCCGTGATCCTGAAGGACGACATCCGCATGAACGGCTTCGGCCTGGAAGGCACGCTGGACGGCGAGCTGCGCGTGCGCGGACGCCCGGGGCGCGAGATGACCGGCGATGGCGTGTTGAACGTGACCGGTGAATACACCGCCTACGGACAGGACCTGACCATCACCCGCGGCCGGCTGCAGTGGGGCAACAGCCCCATTTCCGACCCGCGCATCGACGTGCGTGCCGAACGCCGCATCGGCGACGTGACCGCAGGCGTGGACGTGGCCGGACGGGCCAGCCAGCCGACGGCTCGCGTGTGGTCCAACCCGGAAATGCCGCAGTCCGAAGCCATGGCCTACCTGGTGCTGGGCCGCTCGCTGGCCAGCGCCACCTCGCGCGAGAACCAGCAAATCAACGCCGCCTCCGCCGCGTTGTCCGCAGGCGTGGGCCTGCTGGGCTCGCAGATCGGCGCACGGCTGGGACTGGACGATGCCGGCATCATGCAATCCCGCGCCCTCGGCGGCTCGGTATTCGGCGTCGGCAAGTTCCTCTCGCCCCGCGTCTACGTCGGCTACGGCGTTTCCATGATCGGCGAAGGCCAAGTGCTGATGCTGAAGTTCCTCCTGCAACGCGGCTTCGACGTGGAAATCGAATCCAGCACCGAGGAAACCCGGACTTCCATCAACTGGCGGCGGGAGCGGTGACGGGCAGGATTCTCTGAATCCGTTGAAGCCTGATTATTCGGATAGTCACGGCACAGCCACTGACTCGCCACCTCCTTGTGGGCGTCGCACAAGCCCAATGATCCTGCTTTTCCGCAGGAGCCAATCGAAGCCAGTCACTCCGGTGTTACCGCCCTATATTCACGGCGATAATAAATATCACCCCAATTTCAGGAATATGTAATCTCATATTCCAATGCTTCCGCTTCGGCGACAGCAGCCCAACACCTAGAAATAGAAAGGATTATCGCCGTTTGACAGCGCGCCTTGGCGCCTGAATACTCGGCCATATCACCCCCATATGGGGTCTATTAGGCGTTAGCCGTCACAGGGGAGAACATGGACGCTTCAACTTGGGCAGCTTGGTGGGGTGCCGGCACGGGTACGCTCGCTCTTGTTTGGGAGATATTTCGGTGGTCACGTAGCGGCCCCCAGCTCAAGGTGTTCGCATCACCAAACATGCAACTCATCACACCAGGCGAGGAAATTGACGAGACCCTCTACATTAACGTTGTAGTGACCAATGCTGGAGACTCTCCCACCACTATCACGCATTTTTGCGCATGCACATACAAACACTGGTTTGATCGACTACGCAACAAGAAGAACCAGCAGTTTGTCATCAATCCCGGCCCTGAATCTCCAATTCCGCACAAGATACAAGTCGGTGAGCGTTGGTCGGCCATGACCTCGCAGCTAAAAGCCAAAGAGCTTGTGGGTGACTCGCTCTTCTACATCGGCGTTCAGCACGCTCTCGCAAGTAAGCCCAACTATGTCCGTGTGTCACTGGCTAGTGACGGCTAACAATTCATTCAAGCCGATGCCGCTTCGCGACACGGCTTAACTCAGGCGTTAGATTGCCATGAACCCAACACTTGGACTAACAGAAAGCATCGTCATTGGCGTCGTATCTGGCGTTCTAACATCGGTTGCCATAGCTGCTTTTTTACTGTTCGTAAGGAAAGTGGCCATACCTTGGTATCAATCAATTACGTATTCAGGCATCAACCTTTCTGGCACTTGGCACGCTGTCGATCCAACCATGTCTCAGCGAATTGAGATTACGCTGAATCAAACAGCAAAAAACATCAAAGGGCGAGCGACGTTCACCCACATCCCCGATGACGATGATGAAGAATCCTGTAGTTATGAGCCAACCCGCACATTCACATTGACTGGATTGACTCAAGATCGCTTTGTCAATCTCACTCTCCGACATACGGATATTAATCGCCTCGGCATCAACTGCTATTTGCTCGAGGTAATTGGAGATGGCCGAAAAATGTCTGGATTTTTCTCGTTTTACAGCGTAAACACTAATCAAATTGGCGACTCATATCATCTCCTCTACCGTGATCGCCTTGAGGCCGATCGCGCCTCCGTCGAGGCACGGCGAGATCTAAAAGAACGCAGAAAAGAGCTGCTCGAGGAACTCAAGGAGAATGAGCGGCAAATAGAGGCAAATGAGGCCACCGAACAGCCAGATGGGAAATCTGAGTGAGCGGCTGGCAATCTAACAATTCATTCAAGCCGATGTCACTTCGTGACACGGCTTAACTCAGGCGTTAGGCTGGGCATGGAATATTTTGATCGCATCACTACGGACAACTGGACAGTCGCATTTCCTGGCGATTGGTCTGACGCTACGGAAAGTGATGGCACCTTGTACTTTGAGTCGCCAACTGGAGACAAAGGCTTCTACATTAGTCTCTGGCTCATGTCGGACGAGGAGACGCGTGGCTGTCGTGAGCTGATTGAGTCATTCCAGAACACAGAGCTGAGCTCGTTTTTTCCATCAGCCGAGACTTGGCGCGTGATAAGTCACGCCTCAGAGGGAGACGTAAGATCCGCTACTGGTTACTGGGAAGGAATCAATGATGAGCGCAAGTATTGGATCTGCGGCAAGCAGATTGCTGCCGGAAAGTACGTGCTTAGGGCCACGTTCCACGACTATGATTCGTCAGGGCGAGAGGCCTCGTCGGATTTCTTTTCCAAGATTGTTGGGTCACTTGCGCTTAGCGCAGCCTAACAATTCATTCAAGCCGACGCCGCGTCGCGGCACGGCTTAACTCAGGCGTTATGCCCTATGAGTAAGTACTATCCACCAACCATAGATACACAACAGTTCCATTGCATATATTGTGGCGTTTACGCAAAGCAAGAGTGGAACAGCCTCTACTTTGGGTACAGCGGGCAATCCGTATCGCCTATCAAGTACAGCCGCTGTGCCCACTGCGCGGCGAAGTCCTACTGGCATGAAAAGCGGATGATCATTCCATCCGACTCACCTGTGGAGCCTCCTCACCCTGATATGCCTTCGGAGATATCAGGAGAGTATGCAGAGGCTCGTTCTATATTTGGTCGGTCACCAAGAGCATCCGCAGCGTTACTGCGCTTGGCTGTCCAAAAGTTCATGCCTGTCCTCGGTCAAGCTGGCGGGAACATCAACAATGACATTAAGGCGCTAGTAGCTGCTGGACTACCCATTCAAGTGCAGCAGGCTTTGGACTACTGCCGCGTCATTGGAAACAATGCAGTACATCCCGGCGAGATAAGCCTCACAGATACCCCCGACATGGCTCAGCACCTCTTCAGCATGATCAATTTCATTGTTGAGGATCGCATTACTCGGCCTAAGCACATTGCAACTCTTTATGCACAACTTCCGGATCCTGCGCGCGAGGCAATCGCCAAACGAGACTCCACAGATGGGGCATAACAATTCATTCAAGCCGATGCCGCTTCACGGCACGGCTTAACTCAGGCGTTAGCCATCACAAGGACATGTGTCGTGTTTCAAGCTTGGGAATTCGCCTTTTTCTTTGGCCTCGCTATGGGCCTACTATTCCTGTTACTCGGCATGCTCTCAAACACGTGGTGCACTGTCGTATTCGCATTAGCTATTACAATCACGGGTGCGGCTTTTGGAATCGACCTTGTAAACATCGGACACAGTTCGAGTCGCCCATGGATAGCTTCACTCGGCCAGGTGCTCTTGATCTTTTATTCAGTTGTTGGCGGCGCACTGCTCAGCACAGCTTGTTCTGAGATTCGTCAGCACCGGAGAGAGCCAAAGTGATGGCTAACAATTCATTCAAGCCGACGCCGCTTCGCGGCACGGCTTAATTCAGCAACTGTCTTGTGATCTTGTGTTTCAGGCGGCGATCACACCTCCTTCCTGCATTCGCAGATCATCGCGCCGCCGGGCATTGACGATGGTCAACAACTTGCGCATGCAGGCCACCAGCGCAACCTTGCCCAGCTTCCCGCGTGCCCTGAGTTGTTGGTAGTGCGCCTTCATCACTGGGTCCCAGCGCACTGCCGACAACGTG
>JBQGFJ010000165.1:0-9921 GCA_052040085.1 Pseudoxanthomonas sp. | reverse complement strand
CAAGGTCAAGCTGGGCGATACGCTTTCCGAAGGCTCGGTGGTCGCGTTGATCGAAACCTCTGAAGGGACTGCCGCACAAGCGGTGCCAGCTCCGGCTCCTGCTGCCGCTCCCGCTCCCGCAGAGAAGCCGGCACCTGCCGCCGCTCCTGCTCCTGTTTCCGCACCGCCACCGCCGGCAGCGCCTGCGCCTGTTGCCACGCAGGCAGTTGCGGTGCAGACACCGCCAGTGGAATTCGGTGCTGCCAGTGTGCTGCCGGAGAACGTGCCTTATGCAAGTCCGGCGGTGCGCCTGTTCGCGCGCGAGCTGGGCGTTGACCTGCTGCAGATCAAAGGCAGTGCCAGCAACGGCCGCATCAGCAAGGAAGACGTGCAGCGTTACGTGAAGGCTGCACTGACCGGGGGTGCTCCGGCTGTTGCTGTGGCCGGTGGCGGACTCAATCTGTTGCCGTGGCCGAAGGTGGATTTCTCCAAATTCGGCGAAACCGAAACCGTGCCGTTGTCGCGGATCAAGAAAATTTCCGGTGCCAACCTGGCACGCAACTGGGCCATGATCCCGCACGTCACCCAGTTCGACCAGGCCGACATCACCGACCTGGAAGCGCTGCGCGTGCAACTCAACGCCGAACAGGAGAAGGCCAAGTCGGGTGTCAAGCTGACCATGCTGGCGTTCCTGCTCAAGGCCAGCGCCGCGGCGCTGAAGCAGTTCCCCGACTTCAATGCCTCGCTCGACGCGACCGGCGAGAATCTCACCCTGAAGAAATACGTCCACGTGGGCTTTGCCGCGGACACGCCCAACGGGCTGGTGGTGCCGGTGATCCGCGATGTCGACAAGAAGGGGGTGCTGCAGATCGCGCAGGAAATGGGCGAACTGGCGAAGAAGGCACGCGACGGCAAGCTCGGCCCGGCCGAGATGAGCGGTGGCTGCTTCTCGATCAGTTCGCTGGGCGGGATCGGTGGCACCGCGTTCACCCCGATCATCAATGCACCGGAAGTGGCGATCCTGGGCGTATCCAAGTCCTCGCAGCAGCCGATGTGGGACGGCAAGCAGTTCGTGCCGCGCCTGACGCTGCCGTTGTCGCTGAGCTACGACCACCGCGTGATCGACGGCGCCGCCGCCGCGCGCTTCACCAGCTACTTGGCCCAGGTCCTCGCGGACATGCGCCGCGTGCTGTTGTAAGGAGCCGTGCACATGGCGAACACGATTGAAGTGAAGGTTCCGGACATCGGCGATTACAGCGATGTGCCGGTGATCGAAATCCTGGTGGCCGTGGGCGACACGGTGAAGAAGGACCAGGGCTTGGTCACGCTGGAGTCGGACAAGGCCACGCTGGAAGTGCCGTCCTCGGCCGATGGCGTGGTCAAGGAGCTCAGGGTCAAGCTGGGTGACACGCTGTCCGAAGGCAGCGTGGTGGCGGTGCTGGAAGCCGCGGGCGCTGCCGCCCAGGAGTCTGCGCCTGCCGCAGCCAAGGCGGCAGAGGCACCGGCTTCCAAGCCGCCGGTGACGCCCTCGCATCGTGCGCCGGCCGAGCCGCCTGCGCCGAAGCCCGCACTGGGCAGTGGCAAGCCTGCCGACATTGAATGCCGCATCGTGGTCATCGGTGCCGGTCCGGGTGGCTATACCGCTGCCTTCCGTGCCGCCGACCTGGGTCTGGACACCGTATTGGTGGAGCGTTATCCCTCGCTTGGCGGTGTCTGTCTCAACGTGGGCTGCATTCCCTCCAAGGCCTTGCTGCATGCAGCGGCCGTGATCGACGAGGTGGCGCATGCCGGCGACTTCGGCGTGGACTTCGGCAAGCCGAAGATCGCGCTGGATACCCTGCGTGGCTACAAGGAAAAGGTGGTGGGCCAGCTCACCAAGGGCCTGGCCGGCATGGCCAAGCAGCGCAAGGTGCGCAGCGTGCAGGGCGTGGCGAATTTCGTTTCGCCCAACGAGTTGGAAATTGCCGTCGACGATGGCAAGACGCAATTGCTGCGTTTCGAGCAATGCATCATCGCGGCCGGTTCGCAGGCGGTGAAGCTGCCCAATTTCCCGTGGGACGATCCGCGCGTGATGGATTCCACCGATGCGCTGGAACTGGCCGAAGTGCCGAAGAAGCTGCTGGTCGTGGGCGGCGGCATCATCGGCCTGGAAATGGCCACCGTGTATCACGCACTGGGCAGCGAAGTGACCGTGGTCGAGTTCGCCGACCAGCTGATGCCCGGTGCCGATAAGGATCTGGTCAAGCCGCTGGCGGATCGTTTGAAGAAGCAGGGCGTGGTCGTGCATCTCAAGACCAAGGCCAGTGGCGTCAAGGCGGAGAAGAAGGGCATCACCGTGTCTTTCGAGGCTGCTGCCGAAGGGCAGAAGCCTGAACTGGAGTCCGGCACCTGGGACCGCGTGCTGGTGGCCGTGGGCCGTTCGCCCAACGGCGGCAAGCTGGACGCCGGCAAGGCGGGCGTACAAGTGAGCGATCGTGGCTTCATCCCGGTGGATCGGCAGATGCGCACCAACGTGCCGCATATTTTTGCCATCGGTGACCTGGTCGGCCAGCCGATGCTGGCGCACAAGGCCACGCATGAAGGCAAGCTGGCTGCGGAAGTGGCGGCGGGTGAAAAGAAGGAATGGGTTGCGCGGGTGATTCCGTCGGTGGCTTATACCAACCCGGAAATCGCATGGGTTGGTGTGACCGAGACCGAAGCCAAGGCCAAGGGCCTGAAGGTCGGCGTGGCCAAGTTCCCGTGGGCCGCCAGCGGGCGCGCCATTGGCATAGGCCGCACCGAGGGTTCCAGCAAGCTGGTGTTCGACGAAGCTACCCATCGCGTGATCGGGGGTGGCATAGTCGGTCCGCATGCGGGTGACCTGATTGCGGAAGTCGCATTGGCCATCGAAATGGGCTGTGAAGCTGCCGACATCGGCCACACCATCCATCCGCACCCGACGCTCAGCGAGACGGTGGCCATGGCGGCCGAGATTTACGAAGGCACCATCACCGATTTGTATATTCCGAAGAAGAAATAAGCTCGTGCGGACGCAGGTTGCTCCTGCGGGATGAGTCGAGTGTATTGATGGAGAAGAGCCGGGCAATGCCCGGCTCTTTCATTTTCCGTGGCGATCAAAGCGCCATCAGGGAATCGGTTTGCGTGCGTCGCCGTTCGATTCGCTTCCACACTTTCTCGTGGAAGTGGAACACCACGGTGTTCACGGCGGGCTCCACCAGGGCCAAGGCGCCACCCACCAGCCAGCTGCCGGTGAATAGCCAGCCCACCGTGAAGGCCACCATGAAATGCAGGATGGCAAAGCTGAGGGTCTTGTTCATGACAGTTGCCAATGAGAATTATTCTCGATAATAGACAAGTGAAGGCAAATGTCCAATGAATTGTGTGGAATTGATGGATAGTCCTTGGCTATGGATGCCTCGGGTTGGCGCATCAAGAGGCGTTTTGATGCCGTGGGAATGCCCAATGACCGGGTGCAAAGCCCTGTAAAAACGAAGCCCCGGCATTGCCGGGGCTCCAGTCGGGCCTGCCATGGAACATCTGACGAGGAAGTTGAATGCAGGTCCAGGCAACCCTGACCGGTGTCCCGGCAGATAAGTTCCGCATCCTGGCGGCTTCGGCGTTCCGGATGGGCATCACCCTGTTGGCTGTCCTGCAATGTGTCGGGACAACATGGCGGGTCAGCATGAAATCCCTTCCGGATTCTGCATTTCGAGCGTGTAACCCTTCGCTGACAAGGGTTTCGCAAACCTTTGGCTTGGCGTGGACGGCGTGCAATGTCCACCGGTAACACTGTGCATTGACGGATTTCAGGGGCAAATGGCGCGTTGCGGCGTGACTCATTGAGACTTTTGTAGGTTGTCGCTCAAAATCGGGGGCTGCTATACTTTTGCGGCTCGATGGGGGGTGTTTGGCCCCATTGCATCGTTTCGCTGCCGCAGGACGGGCTTGTGTTGAATTCTGTCGTTGCAGGCAAGCGTTCGATCATGCGGGTAGCCGTAATCCAGGGGGTGGCCGTGGCGTTGGTCTCGGCCCTTTTCCTTGTCTGGGGAGTACCCCAGGCGCTGGCAGCGGCGGTCGGGGGGGGGGCCACGGTGCTGGGTGGCATGGCGGCATCGCGCTTGGCGCTGGGTGGGGGCGTAAGTCCCGCGGCGACGGCGATGATGCGGCTGATGCTGGGCATGCTGGTGAAATGGCTGGTGTTGCTGGTGGTCCTGCTGGTCGGGCTCGCGGTGTGGAAATTGCCGCCGTGGCCCTTGTTTGCAGGCATTGTCACCGGCCTCGTGGTACAGGTACTGGCTTCGGCCAGATTGATTCGTTGAGCAGCATTCGTTGAAAAACGGCAGGACCGGGAATCCATGGCGGGCGACGCAGAACTGACACCGACCAGCTACATCCAGCACCACCTGCAGAACCTGACGTTCCAGGTGCAGGAAGGTGGCTTCTGGACCATTCACGTGGACACCATCGTGACCTCGATGCTGATGGGCCTGTTGATGGTCTTCGGTTTCTGGCTGGCCACCCGCAAGGCCACGGCAGGCGTGCCGGGCAAATGGCAGGCCTTCGTCGAAATCCTGCTCGAATTCGTGCACAAGCAGGCCAAGGACACCTACCACGGCAGCAGCAAGCTGGTGACGCCCATTGCGATCACCCTGTTCTTCTGGATCCTGCTGATGAACCTGCTGAAGATGGTTCCGGCGGACTTCATTGCCAAGCCGCTGGAGTGGGTGGGTATCCCCTACTGGAAGCCGGTTCCCACCGCCGACGTCAATGCCACCTTGGGCATGTCGATCAGCGTGTTCTTCCTGATGATCTTCTTTGCCCTGCGCTCCAAGGGCTTTGGTGGCCTCACCAAGGAATTCCTGACCGCGCCGTTCGGCAAGTGGATGATGCCGTTCAACCTGCTGCTCAACATCGTCGAATGGCTGAGCAAGCCGATTTCGCTGGCGATGCGACTGTTCGGCAACATGTTCGGTGGTGAGATCGTCTTCCTGCTGATCTGGGTGCTGGGCGGTGCGGGCATCGCCGGCATGCTGGCCGGTGGCGCGTTCGGCCTGGGCTGGATGATCTTCCACCTGCTGGTGATTCCGCTGCAGGCGTTCATTTTCATGATGCTGTCCATCGTTTACCTGAGCCTGTCGGAAGACAGTCACTGATCCTGTTCCACCTTTTCGTTTTTCACCCTTAAGCAAATCAAAGTACCGGAGAAAACCATGTACCTCGCCGCCCTGACTTCCCTCGCTCAAGTCCAGAGCTCCACCGTCCTCGCCATCGGCATCATGATCGGCCTCGCCGCTCTGGGCGCCGGCCTGGGCCTGGCCATCATGGCCGGCAAGTTCCTGGAATCCGCTGCTCGCCAGCCGGAACTGATCCCGGTGCTGCAGGTCCGCATGTTCATCACCGCCGGCCTGATCGACGCCGCGTTCATCATCAGCGTCGCCGTTGGCCTGCTGTTCGCCTTCGCCAGCCCGTTCCTGGTGGGTGGCCTGGCTCCGTAAGGTCGGCCAGTCGGTTCCGACGTCTGTCCCGGTCCGCCTCGGCTGGCCGGAACAGGATGATGGAAGTGCCCGGTGCATTGCGCCGGGGCTTCCCGAACACAGGCAGAGCTTAATTCCATGAACATCGGTCTCACCCTAGTTGCCCAGGCGCTGGCATTTGCCGGTTTGATCTGGATCATCGCGACCAAGATCTGGCCGCCGCTGCTGAACGCCATCGAAGAGCGCCAGCAGAAAATCGCCGAAGGCCTGGCCGCTGCAGACCGCAGCCAGAAGGACTTGGCGCAGGCGCAGGAAAAGGTCAACGAAGCGTTGAAGGAAGCCCGCGTCAAGGCCAACGAAATCATTGATCAGGCGCACGCACGTGCCAACCAGATCGTGGAAGCGGCCAAGAACGAGGCCATCACCGAAGCGAACCGGCAGAAGGACTTGGCCCAGGCCGAGATCGATGCTGCCGCTACCCGTGCCCGCGAGGATCTGCGCAAGCAGGTGTCCGCGCTGGCCGTCAGTGGTGCCGAAAAGCTGCTGCGACGCGAAATCGATGCCAACGCCCACAAGGCGTTGCTCGACGAGCTGGCAGCCGAAATCTGATCCGGATACCTGATCGATGAGCCAGGCCCTTACCGTCGCCCGTCCCTACGCCCGCGCCGCCTTTGCAACGGCGCAAGGCGAGGGCAGTCTCGCCGCCTGGTCGCAGGCGCTTGCGTTCACCGCCCATGTTGCGGCTGATCCGAACGTGGCCGCGCTGTTGCCGAACCCGGGCCTGCTGCCCGCGGACGCGGTGTCCCTGCTTGCACCGGAAGGCGCCAGCGAATCGTTCACGCGCTTCCTTGGCGTGTTGGCCGATGCGCGACGCTTGCCGCAACTGCCCGAAATCGCGGCCCTCTACGAGGAACTGCGTGCCGAGGCCGAACATGTCGTGCGCGCGAAGGTGACTTCCGCCGCCGTCCTGCCTGCTGCCGAGCTGGAGCAGATCAAGGCGGCACTGAAGCAGCGCTTCGGTCGCGACGTGCAGGTGGAAACGGCCATCGACGAGTCGCTGATCGGCGGCGCCGTCATCGATGCCGGCAACGTGGTGATCGACGGCTCGCTGAAAGGCAAGCTGGCGCGCCTGCAGTCGGCATTGACGCACTGAATTCCCATTGAACCGCCGCGCGAAAGCCGGCACACAGGACTTACCCATGGCTACCACGCTCAACCCCTCCGAAATCAGCGACCTGATCAAGACCCGCATCGAAAAGGTCAAGCTGGCCGCCGAATCGCGCAATGAAGGCACGGTGACCAGCGTGTCCGACGGCATCGTGCGCATCTTCGGCCTGGCCGACGTGATGCAGGGCGAAATGATCGAACTGCCGAACAACACCTTTGCCCTGGCCCTGAACCTGGAGCGCGACTCCGTGGGCGCCGTGGTGCTGGGTGACTACGAACACCTCCGCGAAGGCGACGTGGCCAAGACCACCGGCCGCATCCTGGAAGTGCCGGTGGGCCGCGAGCTGCTGGGCCGCGTGGTCAACGCCTTGGGTGAGCCCATCGACGGCAAGGGTCCGATCGGTGCTGCGCAGACCGCTCCGGTGGAGCGCGTGGCCCCGGGCGTGATCTGGCGCAAGTCGGTCGATCAGCCCGTGCAGACCGGTTACAAGACGGTGGATGCCATGGTGCCGATCGGCCGCGGCCAGCGCGAGCTGATCATCGGTGACCGCCAGACCGGCAAGACCGCGATGGCCATCGACGCCGTGATCAACCAGAAGGGCACCGGCATCAAGTGCGTGTACGTGGCCATCGGCCAGAAGGCGTCCACGGTGGCCAACATCGTGCGCAAGCTGGAAGAAAACGGCGCGCTGGCCCACACCGTGGTCGTGGCCGCCACCGCTTCCGAGTCGGCCGCGATGCAGTACATCAGCGCCTACTCCGGCTGCACCATGGGCGAGTATTTCATGGATCGTGGCGAAGACGCCCTGATCGTGTACGACGATCTGTCCAAGCAGGCCGTGGCCTACCGCCAGATCTCGCTGCTGCTGCGCCGTCCGCCGGGCCGCGAAGCTTACCCGGGTGACGTGTTCTACCTGCACAGCCGCCTGCTGGAGCGTGCAGCGCGCGTGTCCGAGGAGTACGTGGAGCAGTTCACCAATGGCGCAGTGAAGGGCCAGACCGGCTCGCTGACCGCGCTGCCGCTCATCGAAACACAGGCTGGTGACGTGTCCGCGTTCGTGCCGACCAACGTGATCTCCATCACCGACGGCCAGATCTTCCTGGAAACCGACCTGTTCAACGCCGGCATCCGCCCGGCCGTGAACGCCGGTATCTCGGTATCGCGCGTCGGTGGTGCTGCCCAGACCAAGATCATCAAGAAGCTGTCCGGCGGCATCCGTATCTCGCTGGCGCAGTACCGTGAGCTGGCGGCGTTCGCACAGTTTGCCTCGGACCTGGATGAAGCCACCCGCAAGCAGCTGGAGCGCGGCCAGCGCGTGACCGAACTGATGAAGCAGAAGCAGTACGCGCCGATGTCGATCGCGCTGCAGGCGCTGTCCATCTATGCCGTCAACGAGGGCTACCTGGACGACGTGCCGGTCAACAAGATCCTGGCGTTCGAAGAAGCGCTGCACGCGCACTTCACCAATACCCAGGGCGCACTGGTCGACAGCATCAACAAGAGTGGCAACTGGAACGACGAGATCGAGGCGACCTTCAAGTCCGGTATCGCCGAGTTCAAGGCAACCGGCTCTTACTGAGAGTCGGCGTGATTCGTGATTTGTGATTCGTGATTGGCAACAGCAGGTGAGTGACGGGACGGATTCGCTTTTTCCGAATCCCCAATCACCAATCACCGCGAGCGGAGCGAGCTAACTGGCAGGCGGCAGGGAAATCAAAACCAAGATCAAGAGCGTGCAGAACACCCGCAAGGTGACGCGCGCGCTGGAAATGGTCTCGGCCTCCAAGATCCGCAAGGCGCAGGATCGCATGAAGACCTCGCGCCCCTACGCGCGGGCGATGAAGCAGGTGATCGGCCACCTGGCCCAGGCCAACACCGATTACCAGCATCCCTTCATGGTGGAGCGCGCCGAGGTCAAGCGCGTCGGCTACCTGATCGTGTCTTCCGACCGCGGCCTGGCCGGCGGCCTGAACAACAACCTGTTCCGCAAGATGCTGGGCGAGATCCGTGCTTGGCAGGAAAAGGGTGTTGAAGTCGACGTGGTCACCATCGGCCAGAAGGCATCGGTGTATTTCCGCCGCCTGCACGTCAACCTGCTGGCAAGCGTCACCCACCTGGGCGACAACCCCAAGCTGGACCAGCTGATCGGCGTGATCAAGGTCATGCTGGATGCCTACACCGATGGCAAGCTGGACCGTGTGTTCGTGGTGTACAACGATTTCGTCAACACCATGACCCAGCGCGCCGCCTTCGACCAGCTGTTGCCGCTGCCGGCGTCGGAGACGCAGGTGGCAGGCCACGACTGGGATTACATTTACGAACCCGATGCCGCGACCGTGCTGGACCACGTGATCACGCGTTACATCGAGTCGCTGGTGTACCAGGCCGTGCTGGAAAACATCGCGTCCGAGCATGCGGCGCGCATGGTGGCCATGAAGGCCGCCAGCGACAACGCAAGCAAGCTGATTGGTGACCTGCAACTGGTCTACAACAAGGCCCGCCAGGCAGCGATTACCCAGGAAATCTCCGAAATCGTCGGCGGCGCGGCGGCAGTCTGACGCGCGTAGTCACAAGAATTCATCTAGAGGAATGCAGCAATGAGTCAGGGCAAGATCGTTCAGATCATCGGCGCAGTGGTTGACGTCGAATTCCCGCGCAACGAAGTACCGAAGGTGTACGACGCGCTGAAGGTCGACGGCACCGCCATCACGCTGGAAGTACAGCAGCAGCTGGGTGACGGCGTGGTCCGTACCATTGCGCTGGGCTCCACCGACGGCTTGAAGCGCAACCTGTTGGCCACCAACACCAACCGCGCCATCGCGGTGCCGGTGGGCGCCGGTACGCTGGGCCGCATCATGGACGTGCTGGGCCGCCCGATTGACGAAGCCGGCGACGTGCAGGCTTCCGATCACTGGGAAATCCACCGCGCGGCTCCGTCGTACGAAGATCAGTCTTCGGCCAACGAACTGCTGGAAACCGGCATCAAGGTGATCGACCTGATGTGCCCGTTCGCCAAGGGCGGCAAGGTCGGCCTGTTCGGCGGCGCCGGCGTGGGCAAGACCGTCAACATGATGGAATTGATCAACAACATCGCCAAGGCGCACAGCGGTTTGTCCGTGTTCGCCGGCGTGGGTGAGCGTACCCGTGAGGGCAACGACTTCTACCACGAGATGAAGGACTCCAACGTCCTCGACAAGGTGGCGATGGTGTACGGCCAGATGAACGAGCCGCCGGGCAACCGCCTGCGCGTCGCGCTGACCGGCCTGACCATGGCCGAGTACTTCCGCGACGAGAAGGACG
>JBQGFJ010000164.1:0-3462 GCA_052040085.1 Pseudoxanthomonas sp. | reverse complement strand
TCGGCGCCAACACCGAACGTGCCGTGTCGGCGGCCGACCCGCAGGGCGAGGTCGACCGCCTCGTGGTGCTCGTGCGCGCCTTCACGCGCGGAACCGACCCACCAGGAGACACCCAAGATCAAGTCCCGAGCCGCCGTCGCCTTTGCCGCAGGTGAACCCCTGAAGATCGTCGAAATCGATGTCGAACCTCCCCGCAAGGGCGAAGTGTTGATCCGCATCACCCACACCGGCGTCTGCCATACGGATGCCTTCACTCTGTCCGGTGACGATCCGGAAGGCCTGTTCCCGGCGGTGCTCGGCCATGAAGGCGCCGGCATCGTGGTGGAAGTGGGCGAGGGCGTGACCAGCGTCAAGCCGGGCGACCATGTGATTCCGCTGTACACCGCCGAGTGTGGCGAATGCCTGTTCTGCAAGAGCGGCAAGACCAACCTCTGCGTCAGCGTGCGCGCCACGCAAGGCAAGGGCGTGATGCCCGATGGCACCACGCGCTTCTCCTACGAAGGCCAGCCGATCTACCACTACATGGGCTGCTCCACTTTCAGCGAATACACCGTGGTCGCCGAAGTGTCGCTGGCGAAGATCAATCCCGAAGCCAACCCGGAACACGTCTGTCTGCTTGGCTGTGGCGTGACCACCGGCATCGGTGCCGTGCACAACACGGCCAAGGTCGCCGAAGGTGACAGCGTGGCGGTGTTCGGCCTGGGCGGCATTGGCCTGGCGGTGATCCAGGGTGCACGTCAGGCCAAGGCCGGCCGCATCTTCGCCATCGATACCAATCCGTCGAAGTTCGAACTGGCCAAGCAGTTCGGTGCCACTGATTGCATCAACCCGAAAGATCATGACAAGCCGATCCAGCAAGTGGTCGTGGAACTGACCGGCTGGGGCGTGGACCATTCGTTCGAATGCATCGGCAACGTCAACGTGATGCGCGCCGCGCTGGAATGCGCGCATCGTGGCTGGGGCCAGAGCGTGATCATCGGCGTGGCGGGCGCAGGACAGGAGATTTCCACGCGTCCGTTCCAGTTGGTGACGGGCCGCAAGTGGCTGGGCACGGCGTTCGGCGGCGTGAAGGGCCGCTCGCAGTTGCCGGGCATGGTGGAGGACGCGATGAAGGGCGATATCGAGTTGGCGCCGTTCGTGACGCACACGATGCCGCTGGACGAAATCAACGAAGCCTTCGACCTGATGCACGAAGGCAAGTCGATCCGCAGCGTGGTGCATTTCTGAGCCGGCAGCGCACATGACGGAAGCGATGCGATCGGTAATGGTGGCGGGTGCTACGGGTCTGGTAGGCCAGGCACTGGTGCAGCGACTGTGCGCGGATCCCTCGGTGGCCGCTGTGCATGCGCTGGTGCGACGTCCACTGGATGCACGCCACCCCAAACTGCAGGCGCATGTGGTCGATTTTGCGCGACTGCCTGCATTGCCGGCAGTAGACGAGGTTTGTCTGGCGTTGGGCACCACGATCAAGCAGGCGGGCAGCCAGGTCCGCTTTCGCGAGATCGATTTCGACGCCAATCTGGCGGTGGCGCAGGCGGCGATCCGGGTGGGAGCCAAGCGCATCGCATTGGTCAGTGCGGCAGGCGCGGATCCAAATTCGCGTGTGTTCTACAGCAAGGTGAAAGGCGAACTTGAGCAGGCACTTTCAGTGTTTCCGCTGGATGCGCTGGTGATTGCCCGGCCTTCCTTGTTGTTGGGAGATCGCGATGCATTGGGTCAGCCTGCGCGTACCGGTGAACATGTCGCGGCTTTTCTGGATCGTGTACTACGCCCACTGATTCCACGGCGCTACCGTGGCATTGCTGCCGAAGACGTTGCTGCGGCCCTGCTGCATGCGCTGCCCGGTGCGCGCGGCCGGCAGGTGCTGGCCTCTGGCGACATGCAGGGAGCGGCGACGTTTCCCGGCGATTGAGTCCCGAAAATCCACCATCTCATGAGTGGCATTTACCCAGGAGTTTCCATGGAACGCATTGAACACCGCGCCTGCTTCGGCGGTTGGCAGGATGTATACCGGCATGAGTCGAAGGTGCTCGGCTGCACGATGAACTTCGCCGTGTACCTGCCCCCGCAGGCGGCGACACGGAAACTGCCGGTGCTTTACTGGTTGTCGGGCCTGACCTGCACGGAACAGAACTTCATCACCAAGGCCGGTGCGCAACGGTATGCGGCCGAACATGGCGTGATCATCGTGGCGCCGGATACCAGTCCGCGAGGGGATGATGTGGCCGATGCCGAAGGTTATGACCTCGGCAAGGGTGCGGGTTTCTACGTCAATGCCACGCAGGCGCCCTGGTCATCGCACTACCGCATGTACGACTACATCGTCGAAGAATTGCCCGCACTGATCGAGGCGAATTTCCCGGCTACAGAAGCACGGGCGATCAGCGGACACTCGATGGGCGGGCACGGTGCGCTGATCATCGCCCTGCGCAATCCTGGCCGTTATCGGAGCGTGTCGGCGTTCTCGCCGATCGTCGCGCCTGCGCAGGTGCCCTGGGGCGAGAAGGCGTTCTCGCATTACCTTGGCGATGATCGCGAGGCATGGAAACAATACGATGCGACTGAACTGGTGAAGTCGGCACCGGAAAAATTGCCCACGCTGATTGATCAGGGCGGTGCGGATGAGTTCCTGGAAGGCCAGCTCAAGCCGCAACTATTCCAGGCGGCCGCGCAGGCCGCGGGTCACCCGCTGGTGCTGCGCCTGCAGCCCGGATACGACCACAGCTACTACTTCATCGCCAGTTTCATGGGCGAGCATGTTGCGCATCATGCCGCCGCGCTGAAAGCGTGACGGCACGTAACGTGGCGTCATGCCGGCGTCACGTCGCGCAATTCCCAACCGTGCCCGGCCAGCAGCCTGAGCCGGTGCTTGAACACATCGCCGTTCAATGACGTGGTCGCTACCAGGTCGATGCGCAGGTCGCGCTGTTGGCCCGTGACCTGCGCAGCAGGATCGGTTGCACCCAGCGCGGGGTCCACTTCATCCGGCTCCGCCTGCGCATCACGCCAACGCAGGAACAAGGCGTCGTTGCGCAAGGCATCCTGGAGTTGTTCGGCGAAGGCATCGGCGCCGTTTGCGGTGAAACTGAAGGCTGGATCCTTGCCGCGTGCCTGGGCAGGAACCGGCAGGCTGATGTGATAGCGAACGGACATGAAGACTCCGCGTGACCGGGGAGTCCAGTATTGGCGGAGCCGTGTTAGCGGCGTGTTAGACGGGCTTGAAGTCGTGTGGTTCCGCCGCAAACCCGATCGCCACCGCGCCCTTGCCCACGTTGACCATGCCGGTCAGGCTCATGACGCTTTCGAATACTTCGATGCCGTGGTTTGCACAGGTTTCGCGCAAACGGGTGTAGCCGGGCAGGGCACGCAATTCGTTCAATTCGCCGCCGTAGCCCAGGCAGACGGTGGGTGTCAGCAGGCCCTCGGCAATACGCTTGCCGGCGAACGCGAACAGGATCCCGA
>JBQGFJ010000163.1:0-4790 GCA_052040085.1 Pseudoxanthomonas sp. | reverse complement strand
CACGCGCCTGGACCTGAGCCTGCTGGAGACACCGGCGGCGGTGACCGTGGTGGACCGCGAGTTCATGGACCTGCGCGGTGTGCGAAGCACCCAGGAAGCCCTGTTCGCGGTGCCGGGCCTGGCGGTGGCTTCGCCGCCCGGGCATGGCAACACCATCAGTTGGCGTGGATTCTCGGGCGCGCAGATCACCCAACTGTTCAACGGCATCAACGTGCAGTACGCATCGATTGCCGCGCGTCCCGTGGATGCATGGATGTATGAGCGCGTGGAAGCCATTGGCGGGCCTTCCAGTTTCCTCTACGGTGCCGGTGCGGTCGGGGGGTCGGTCAACTACGTCACCCGCGTGGCCGGCTTCGAGCGTGACGATGCGGGCGGCATCGTCCGCATCGGCTCCCACGATACGGTGGTGTTGGCCGGCGGCTTCAACCATCGCTTCGGCGGGGCCGATGCCACCCAGGCCTTGCGGATGGACATGGGCCACAGCCAGCGCAAGGGCTGGGTGGACAACGAGCGGCGCGAAGCCTGGACGCTGGCGGCGTCACTGGCGTCCCGGGTGGGCGACCGTTTCAGCCATACATTGGCACTGGAATACCAGAACGAAGACAACCAGCGTGTCTACTGGGGTTCCCCGGCGGTGGTGGATGGCCGCCACCGCCTGTCCATCCTGCCGGGCACCGCAGGCCGCAACTACAACGTGGGCGATGGGCTGTATGCGCAGGACGTGGTCTGGCTGCGGTCGGTGAGCGAGTGGGACATCGGCCCGGACAGTCGCCTGACCAATACGCTGTACCACTACGATGCACTGCGCGATTACCGCAACGTGGAAAGTTACCGCTACAACCCGGCGCGCGATGGCGTGATCCGCTCCGGCGTGCTGCAGCAGCGCCATGACCAGCAGGTATACGGCAACCGGTTGGACTGGAACGGGAGCCTGGACCTGGGGGGCCGTGATTCCCAATGGACGGCGGGTCTGGATGTCAGCTACAACCGGCAGACACGATTCCCGCAATCCATTGGCGGGGACGTGGACACGGTAACCATCGATGCCGTCACCCCGGGATATTTCTTCGATATCCCGGGAACCTCGCGCGGGCATGTGCCGGGAGCCACCAACCGGTTGCGTACCGTGGCCCTGTCGGTGGAAAACATGACCTGGCTGACTCCCCGGCTGGGGCTGATGACGGGCCTGCGCCACGAGCGCATCGATCTGGACGTGCAGAACCACCGTACGCCCACGGCCACCAGCCCGGCACGCTGGGGCACCGACTATGCCCCCACCACCGGCCGCATCGGCCTGAACCTGGCCATGGGCGAGGCGGCCAGCGTGTATGCACAGTTCAGCACGGCGGCGGACCCGCCCGCTGGCATCCTGTCCACGGCCGGGTATTCGGTGCTGCGTGATTTCAACTTGAGCCGTGGACGCCAGGTTGAATTGGGTGCCAAGGCCGGGTTTGCCGACGGCAAGGGCGTGGCGACACTGGCGGCCTACCGCATCGTCCGCGAGAACCTGTCCATTGCCGATCCGGACAATCCCGGGCAGACCTTGCCGGTAGGGCAGCAATCCGGGCGAGGCATCGAAGCGAGCGTGGAGTGGCGACCCATCCAGCCGCTGCGCCTGCAGGGCAACGTGGCCTGGGTGGATGCCTCGCTGGACGACTTCTACGAAAACGCAGGGGGCGTGCCGGTATCGCGTGCCGGCAACCAGCCCGCCAACACCCCGGCAAGCGTGGCCAACCTGTGGCTGGACTATGATGTCGGGCCGCGCTTTTCGGTGGGTGTGGACGCACGCGGCGTGGCGTCCCGGTATGCCAACAACGCCAATACGGTGCAGGTGGCAGGCTACGGAACCTGGGGTGCCTATGCCCGCTGGCAGGCTTCACCAGGCCTGGTCCTGACCGCGCGTGGCCGTAACCTGGGTGACCGCGAGTACGTATTGCATGCCATTGGAACCAGCATGGTCTACCTGGGAGAGCCCCGCGGTGTCGAAATCGAGCTCAGGGTGCAATTCTGATGGAGCCCGCCGGTGCTGGCACCAGGGCCGTGGGCGCATCGTGACGGTTTCCGTGGGAGTGCATCCTGAGGGGTCATGGTGAAGACGTCCGAAGCCCCGGTCTCGTTCCTGCAGACCCTGTCCACCCTGCGTTGGCTTGCCATCGCCAGCCAGTCCATTACGGTGCTGGTGGTCACCCGGGTGATCGGCTTGCCCATCGCACAGCCGCCACTGTGGGCGGGGATCGCGGTGCTGGCGGTATTCAATGTCTACGCGGCATGGCGTTCACGGCGGATTGCGGAGGCCCATCCCGCGGAGGCCTATCTGCATATCGCCGTGGACGTGTGCGTGCTGGCGTGGTTGATTGCCTGGAGCGGTGGCATCGCCAATCCGTTCACTTCACTGTTCCTGCTGCCCATTGCCTTCGCGGCGTTGGCATTGCCGTTGCCCTGGCTGTACGCCACCGCGGTGTTGTGTGGCGCCGGTTATGCCGCCTCCGTGGTGCTGGGGCGCCCCTTGCCCCATGTACACCATGGGCCCGGCAGCACCTTCGACCTGCATCTGTGGGGCATGGTGGTCAACTTCGTGATTTCGGCCTTGCTGGTGCTGTATTTCCTGTCGCGCATGGCAGTGGCCATCCGCAAGCGGGAACACGAATTGTCCCGGTTGCGCGAACGCTTTGCCCGCAACGAAGGTATTGTGGCCTTGGCCACCCATGCGGCATCGGTGGCACATGAGTTGAATACCCCCTTGGGCTCCATGACCCTGATGCTGGATGACCTGATCGAAGATCACTCGCAAGCTCCGATCGGCGATGAATTGCGCGCTATTCGATCAATGGTGGATGTGTGCAGGGATCGAGTGCGCGAGCTTGCGTCGCCCGCGGATGCCGTCGATGGCGAGGATGCCCTGCTGCCGCTGGAAGACGTGATTGATCGCTGGCAGTTGATAAGACCTGCGATCCAGTTGTCGAGATCGGGGATTGCGGGGGGGAGCGACAAAGTGCCTGCATCCATGGCCCATCTTTTGCAGGTGCTCCTCAACAATGCGGCAGATGCCAGCCAAGCAAATGGATGCCTTCATGTCGACTTGCATCTGGAAAAGCACCCGGATCGCTTGCAAGGGTGGATACGCGATTACGGAGCTGGTTTTGATCGGCAACGGACCTTCCTGCCGGGCAAGCTGCATGCCAGTGGGAAACCCGGCGGGCTTGGAATTGGCCTGGCGTTGAGTCATGCCACCGTCGAGCGCCTGGGAGGGGATCTATCGTTGCGCTCTGCCGGTGGCGAGGGCAGCTGTATCGAATTCAGCTTGCCGTTGGGGAGTCCATGACCATGGCCTTGAAAGGACTCCTGATAGATGACGATCCCATCTACCTGCGGGTATTGCAGCGTTCGCTGGAGAAGCGTGGGCTGGATGTTGCGACAGCAACGGACGCCAGCGGTGCATTGGAGGTTGCGCGCGGGCTTGCGCTGGATTTCGTACTTGTTGACTTGAAGCTGGGATCCGAATCCGGCCTTGACCTGATCGTGCCGCTTCGTGAGATCAGTCCCGATGCGCAGATTGTACTGGCTACGGGATATTCCAGTGTCGCCACGGCAGTCGAGGCGATGAAGCGTGGTGCCGACGACTATTTGCCCAAGCCGGTCAGTGCGGCCGCCATCCTGCGTGTATTGCAAGGACAGTCTGCAAGTGAAGACCATGCCGGTTTGACGATGACGCCGTTGAGCCGGGTCGAATGGGAACATATCCAGCAGGCCATGCTGGATGCAGAGGGGAATGTCTCTGCCGCGGCCAGGATGCTGGGCATGCATCGCAGGACCTTGCAGCGGAAACTGGCAAAACGCCCATCGCCGTTTTCCCCATTCGCGGAAAGTTGAACTGGGCGGAACAACCGGGAGGGGCACGGACGCCGGCGAGTGAATCCATGGCGGTGCATTGGTTCAATCCTTGCCAAGCTGCTGGGTGCCGGTTATGGCCGGCAGGGTGGTCGTGCAGCTCCCGTCTCTGGCCCATGGGTCAAAGAAACCCGCTCTGTCCTTCATGTGGTGCCCGGCGTCCGGATACAAAAAAGCCCGCATCGATGGCGGGCTTTTGCTTTGGCCTCACTGGAATTCTGGTGGCTATGGGTGGACTCGAACCACCGACCCATTGGATGCTCGAAGTTATGGAGTCAGATTAGACCAAAACATACATCTGCTTGGAGGGTCGTTCGAACAGCGCGCCGACGAGCTGGTCATGCGTGCTTTGGAGAAGAGCCCCCGCAGTGGCCGATCAATCTTCCTGCTCGATCAGTACGGTTACTCCGACGTCCCGGCCTCGCGCATTCGGAGCATCTTCCAGCGGCTTGGATCAGCCGAAGTCATCCTAACGTTCGCGGTCGATGCGTTCATCAACTACGCTAGTGATTCGCCGAAAACACGAAGGCTGCTGGAGAAGACGGATCTGCCAGACCTGCTGAAGGGTCGCTCGATAGATTCGATAAAAAGCAAAGAGAAGGACTTCCGTCTTTTCATTCAGAGCGCTTTTTATGAGGCGCTTGTGGAGCAATGCGGCGCCAAGTTCTTCACCGATTTTCTTCATTCGTACGATTGGGCACGGTGACTACTGGCTGGTTCATGTCTCCCAGCACCCGCGCGCACGTGACTGAAGCGTCCTGGTTTCTTCGAGTCACCCGGAAGTAGAGGTTGAGGTTGATTGTGCCCGAGCGAAGGCGACCGGAGGCAAGCCGGCGAGCGATCGATGCGGGCGATGGTGGTTGTAGCGGTGGCGCCAGTCCTCGGCCATGCGCCGGACCTCG
>JBQGFJ010000162.1:0-12309 GCA_052040085.1 Pseudoxanthomonas sp. | reverse complement strand
GAAGGGCCTGGCCAAGGAACTGCACGTGCCGGTGATCGCGCTGTCCCAGCTCAACCGCTCGCTGGAAACGCGTACCGACAAGCGCCCGGTGATGGCCGACCTGCGCGAATCCGGCGCGATCGAGCAGGACGCGGACATGATCGTGTTCATCTACCGCGACGACTACTACAACAAGGAAAATTCGCCGGACAAGGGGTTGGCCGAAGTCATCATCGGCAAGCAGCGAAACGGCCCCACCGGGTCGATCAAATTGAAGTTCTTCGGCGAATACACCCGCTTCGATAATCTGGCCCACGATTCGGTGGGCAGCTTCGAGTAAAGAAGGCTTTTGGATTACCTCCGGGCTCCCGGAGTTGGCAGCGAGAATGGTTTGCCAGATTCGTGTGGGAACGATGCCAGCAGCAGCTTGCGGCATCACTTCCGAAAGCAATCCCGAGGCTGCTGCCAAGCCTTCTGTGGCAAACAAATAGCCCGGCTTTGGCCGGTGCCGGAGCATGCCCGACTTCGATGACTTGTCATGCCGCAAGTGCTACGCTACGCGGCGCAATTGATACCAATTCCGGCGGGTGGGGACCATGATCCGCGCACCGCCATCACTTACATCACCTTGGGGATATACACGATGAGCAATTTCTGGGATTTTGTCTGGCTGCTTTTGATGACGTTTGTTCTGGTTGCGTACCTGATGGTGCTGTTCCAGATCATCGTGGACCTGTTCCGTGACAAGAAGCTGGGTGGCTTTTCCAAGGCTATCTGGTTCATCGGCCTGATCTTCCTGCCGTTCCTGACCGCTTTGATCTACATCATCGCCCGCGGCCGTGGCATGTCCGAGCGCCAGGTAGCGGCTTTCCAGGAAGCGCGTGCCGAATCCGAGGCTTATATCCGCAGCATCGCGGGTGGCAAGTCGGCGGCTGAACAGATTGCCGAAGCCAAGGCCCTGCTCGACAGTGGTGCAATCAGCGCCGACGAGTTTGCCAAGCTGAAGGCAAAGGCCATCGGCTGATCCAGCCTGGCATTTGCCGGTAGTTCCAGCGGCCCGGTCCCGTCCAGTACGGTACCGGGCCGTTCCATTTCGTGGTGTACGAAACCGGGGCGGATGGTCACTGCTGCCAACGGTTTCCGACGGATGCATTTACAGCAGTGGCTTGCATGATGCCTGCCTGGAGCAGGTCGGCCGCGTGCCTGCGCCAGTAAGTACGGCGCATCCATGACTTTGCGGTATCGGGATCGGCCAATCGTCCCGTTGGTATCCGTCGGTGTGTTTTCAGTCCTGCGGAAAACCGGCGGATAATGCGCTGGTATTGCGCATGTGCAGCGCGAGCGGTTCTATCCGCTCCCAGATGAAATCACGCAGGTCGGCATCTGCCACGGTTTCATGCAGGGACTGGTGGAAGCAGCACAGCCAGCCATTGATTTCCTCCATGCCGATGGCGAAGGGCAGGTGCCTGCGCCGCAACATGGGTGGACCATGGCGTTCCACGAACAAGGGCGGGCCACCCAGCCAACCGCTCAGGAATTCAAACAGCTTCTGTTCGCTGTTTTCGAGGTCGGCGGGATGTTGTGCACGCACCGCACGTGCTTCGGGCAACGTATCCATCAAACGGTACATGCGTGACACGAAGCGACGCAGTCCTTCTGCCTCGCCGATGCGCGTGTAGGGAGTGGCTTCCGGATTCAGGTTCGGTCCCGTGTTCATCGAGGATCGTGGTGGACGCTGCCCGCGGCGTCTACATGGTCTTGCATTGCCGCCAGCGCACGGGTTCGTCGCTGCCTTGTGGCGGGTTCAACTGGACACGACTGGTCCTCAGGGCCGGGTAGCGCTCCAGTTCCAGGCAAATCCAAGGCCATACGGAAGCTTCCGGGGCCGTGCGATCCACCGACAAGGTGGAGCGGGTCATCCAGATGCTGCGTGCAATGCCGGGTGTACTGGCCAGCGCCTTCAGTACGGCCTGGCGTTGCTGCTCCAGTTCGGCTTCGGTGGGTTCACGATAGGCGGCAACAGGCTCTTCCTGTGCAGGCTTGGCGATTGATGGAGCCGGTGCAATTGGAGCTGCAGCAACGGAAGCGGCAGGCGGAGTGGGGGACGAATTCAGACCGGAGCTGGCCAACATCGCTATGGCACCAAGCAGGATGGCGGCAAGCCAGGCAATGGCAATGTGGCGCTGTGCGCGGCGTGATGCATTGCCCACGATTTCATCGCGAAGTACGGGATCAAGGCACGGCTTTGCTTCTTGCCACAGGCGCGGACCATCCAGGACTTCGATGCTGTGTTTCAGGGCAGCTTCGTGGCCGGACTTTTCAATCTTGCCTTCGGTGGCCAATATGCCGCCCGTCGCGCCACGCAGACGGACATTCGCGGCCAGTTCGTCCACCAGCACTGAACCGATGCGGTAGGCGGAGCCGTGCTTGCATGAAAGCAGCCATTGCTTTCCATCCAGGATCAGGATGAAGTCGGATGAACTCTGGTGCGATTCATGCTCGGCGTCCGCCGGGTGCAGGCCTCGCTGGCCCAGGGTACTCAGTACCAGCTTCAGGAATTCACGCCACCGCATGCCGGACAGTGCTTGAAGGCCTGCGCTTGTTTCATCCTTTTGCCTGCGGAACAACCATAGATAAGCCGTTGCCAAGCTGCCGCTGACCACGGTGACGATGAGTCCAGTTATCCAGAAGGGCATGATGCGGAATGGTCGCGGCGATGAACACGCGATTCTACGTTAGCTGCTGCTGTGCTGCATGACCACGGTGCCGAGGCTTGCCGTGATCAAGTCGGCTCAAGCAGGACATTTCCTTGCGTGCCTGCAGGCGATCGCCCAAAAAAGCCCGCCAGTCCGAAGCCGTAAGGGGAGGGGAGCATACGTACTTCAGGGGACTGGCGGGCGGAATCATTGTTACGCTTCAGGCATTGCGGCGCAACCCCTGTTGGCAGCCGGACCATGATTTTTTCGAATCAGGAAAATAGGGATCCACTTCCCATGCATCATGCTGATTTATATGGATATTCTGTGGCCATTGTCGCGTGTGTCGCCCTGGGCAGGCTTGATTGCCGTCCAGATTGCGGTATTCCGGGCAGACGCGAGCAATCCGCCCGGCCTGTGGGGCAAGGACAATGACGTTACGTGCCGGGGATGTCGGCAGGCGTTACTGGCGGGTTCCCGTCAGCCGCGCATGTCAAGCGAAACGCTCGGTCAGTACGCGCCTGATTTCCGACTCGATGGGGCCTTTCATGGCGGACAGCAGGAAGCCAAGTTCGGCAGTCACGCGGAGTTCCTGTGGCAACAGGTGGATGTGGCCATCCACGCCGGAGCGGTTGAAATTGAGCGTGTCGCCATCCCATGCGTACCCGACATCGAAACGCTCGGCCAGTTTCCTTGCCACCTCCTCGATGGCCTCGCGGGCCTGCGTGGGGGTTTTGGAGTGGGGGTGGCGGATATCGATGTTGCCCATGGGTGTTTCTCCGTTGCATTGCATGCCGTGCCCAAGTCCGGGCCACAGTGCGGCATGGTAGTCTGCGCGGCGTGAAAAATCCGCGCCTTCATTTTCCCGCCCGCCGGCAACCCGACGTCCCGCTTTCCCATGGTGTGCACAGGATCGTGCGCGACGCCGGCGGCGTGACATGCGCCGCGGGTGATGCAGCGGGTGGCCAGCTTCTGGCCCGGTTGTGCATGGATCGGCGAGGTCTCTGGTTGCAGGTTGCCGAGGGCGGTGGCAGCGTGCACGTGAATGGCCGGCCGGTACAGCGCGTGGCGCTGCTTCGCCCCGGTGACGCGGTCTACCTGGGCGGTGAAGAAGTGCTTGTGCAGGGCACCCCGGGGGATCCGGCCAATGCCTTGCCGGTGCCCACGGCGCGCGATGACGATCCTCGCGTGGTCCTGCGGGGTGTTGGCGGACTTTGCCATGGGCGCAGTTTCACTTTGTCGCGCTCCGCTACCGTGGGCACTGGGCCGGCTGCTGAAATTCCCATCGAGGGTACCGATGTCGCCGAGGCCCATGCGGTACTCGAACGCAGGGGCGATCACATCGCGTTGCGTGACCTGGGTTCGGTCGGTGGCAGCGTGGTCAATGGCGTTGCGGTTCGCGAGGCCTTGCTCTCCGCCGGGGACCAGGTGGTGTTTGGCACCCGCAACCGTTTCGTGCTGGAGGTGCCGTGGTTGTCCAACCATCGTTTCATCCAGCACACACCTGCCGTGACCGGTCCGGCCAATGAAGTGGCGGATGACGAAGTTTCCCGTCATGGCGAGCAGCAGGTATCGGTGCTGCGATGGCCGTGGCTGTTGCTGGCCGCCGCCCTGCTGGGGCTGGTGCTGAGTGCGCTGTTGCTGTTCGGCGCACATTGAATGCAGCGAATGTTGCGCCTGTAACCGACGCACTGCGGCATACTTGCGGGTATCACACTCAGGTGCACCATGACGCGCGCGTACAACTTCAGTGCCGGCCCGGCTACCTTGCCAGAATCCGTGTTGCGGCAGGCACAGGCCGAATTCCTCGACTGGAACGGCGTGGGCGCATCGATCGTGGAAATCAGCCACCGCAGCGCGGAATTCATTGCGGTTGCCGCGGCAGCCGAAGCGGATTTGCGCAGCCTGATGGGTATTCCGGATGACTACGCGGTGCTGTTCCTGTCCGGGGGTGCCACCACGCAGCAGGCCTTGCTGCCACTGAATTTCGCCGCGCCGGGACAGACGGTCGACTACGTGGTGACCGGGCACTGGGGCAAGACGGCGGTCAAGCAAGCCAAGCCCTATGTGAAGGTCAACACGGTCGCCGATGCCGAACCGGAGGGCTTCCATGGCATTCCGGCACGTGCGGACTGGCGTTTGAGTGCCGATGCCGCTTACGTCCACATCACGGCCAACGAGACCATCCATGGTGTCGAATTCCGGGGCGTACCCGATGTTGGCAAGGTGCCTCTGTTCGCGGACTTCAGTTCCAGCATTGCGTCCGAGCCCATTGATGTATCGAAGTACGGCCTGATCTATGCGGGCGCGCAGAAAAACCTGGGCCCGGTCGGCATTGCCGTGGTCATCGTGCGCCGCGACCTGCTGGAGCGTGCCGGGCAGCCACGGGCGGACATCTTCGATTACCGCTCGCATGCTGCACGCGACTCCATGTTGAACACGCCGCCGACCTGGAACTGGTATCTGCTGGGATTGACCGTGAAGTGGATGCTGGCCGAGGGCGGGGTAGAGGAGTTTGCCCGTCGCAATGCGGCCAAGGCAGGGTTGGTCTACGGTGCCATTGATGCGTCCGGAGGCTTCTATCGCAACGAGGTGGTGGCCGAGGCGCGTTCGCGGATGAACATCCCGTTCTTCCTGCCGGATGAAACCCTCACCTCACGCTTCGTCACGGAATCCAGGGAAGCTGGCCTGCTGGCGCTGAAAGGCCACAAGGCGGTGGGCGGGATCCGCGCATCGCTGTATAACGCGATGACGGTGGAAGGTACGAAGGCGTTGGTGGATTTCATGCAGGACTTCCAGCAGCGCCATGGTTGAGCAAACGCGATGGGGCGGACGGGTCCGCCTATGCAAGGATTTTCGAGGAACCAGTACTCATGGCTGAAAAGCCCAGCAAACCCGTGAAAAAGGCGGTACCCAAAGTCACCGGCAAGGTAGCCCCGAAGGCGGCGGAACCTGTGCTGGCCGACGTGCGCAATCGCATCGACGGCATTGATCGCCGCATCCAGGAGTTGATTGCCGAGCGCGCCCTCTTTGCCCACCAGGTCGGCAAGGCCAAGGGCAAGCTGGCGGCGGCGGTGGATTACTACCGGCCGGAGCGTGAGGCCCAGGTGCTGCGCATGGTGGTGGACCGGAACGAAGGTCCGCTGAGTGACGAAGTGCTGGTGCACGTGTTCCGCGAAATCATGTCCGCCTGCCTGGCGCAGCAGGAACCCCTGAAGATCGGATTCCTGGGCCCGGAAGGCACGTTCAGCCAGCAGGCCGTACTCAAGCACTTTGGCCGTTCGGCCCACGGCTTGCCGCTGGCCAGCATCGAGGAAGTCTTCCAGGAAGTGGAAAGCGGCAATGCCGATTTCGGCGTGGTGCCGGTGGAGAACTCCGGGCAGGGCACCATCCAGGTCACGCTGGACATGTTCCTGACCTCGAACCTGAAGATCTGCGGCGAGGTGGAACTGCGTGTCCACCAGTTCCTGCTTTCGCGCGGTGGCCGCATCGGCGACATCGAACGCATCTATGCGCATCCGCAATCGTTCGCACAGACCGCGGGCTGGTTGCGCGCGAATCTGCCGAAGGTGGAGAAGATCCCGGTTTCCAGCAATGCCGAAGGCGCGCGCCGCGCCCGCAATGCCGAGGATGCCGCGTGCATTGCAGGCGAAAGCGCCGGCCATGTGTACGGCCTGAAGAAAGTGGTGATGAGCTCCATCCAGGACGACAAGGACAACACCACCCGGTTCCTGGTGATTGGCCGGCAGATCTTCCCGCCGTCAGGCCACGATCGCACCTCCGTGCTGGTGTTCATCCACGACAAGCCGGGCGCGCTGTTCGACGTGCTCAGTCCGTTCGCCAGGCACGGCATCAGCATGAACCGGATCGAGTCGCGGCCTTCGCACCACGCCAAGTGGGAATACGGCTTCTTCATCGACCTCGCTGGTCATGTGGAAGACGAGGGCATGAAGCAGGCATTGGCAGAATTGAAGGCCCACAGCGCGCAGATCAAGGTGCTGGGTTCCTATCCGGTGGCGGTGCCCTGAACCCAGCATGTTCCCCTCGGCATGAGGGGGAAACCAAGCAAGAGAATCGAATGACTGACAAGCAGGACTGGATCGCTTCCTCCGGACGGCCGTTGCGCGGAACGCTGGATATCCCGGGTGACAAATCGGTGTCGCACCGTGCAGTGATGTTCGCGGCGCTGGCCGATGGCACATCGAACATCGACGGCTTCCTGGAGGGTGAAGATACCCGTGCCACCGCTGCCATCTTTTCGGAACTGGGGGTGCGGATCGAAACGCCGTCGCCTTCACGGCGCGTGGTACATGGCGTGGGCGTGGATGGCCTGAAGGCCCCACGGAACCTGTTGGACTGCGGCAATGCCGGCACCGGCATGCGCTTACTGGCAGGTTTGCTGGCAGCACAACCGTTCGACAGCGTTTTGGTGGGCGATGAATCGTTGTCGCGGCGCCCGATGCGGCGGGTCACCCAGCCGCTGGCACGGATGGGCGCACGCATCGACACCAGCGAAGGTGGATTGCCGCCCCTGCGCATCCATGGTGGGCAGGCCCTGCATGGCATCGATTTCACGCTGGAAGTGGCCAGTGCGCAGGTCAAGTCGGCGATATTGCTGGCGGGTCTGTATGCCGATGGTGAGACCCGGGTACACGAACCGCATCCGACCCGCGATTACACCGAGCGCATGCTCTCGGCATTTGGCGTCGACATCGAGTTTTCCCCCGGCCATGCACGGCTGCGCGGTGGTCAGCGCCTGCGGGCTACCGACATTGCCGTGCCGGCCGATTTTTCTTCGGCCGCATTCTTCCTGGTAGCGGCGAGCATCGTGCCGGGCTCGGAACTGCGCCTGCGCCAGGTGGGCTTGAATCCTCGCCGCACCGGCCTGCTCGCCGCACTGCGGATGATGGGCGCCGACATCGTGGAAGAGAACCATGGCTCGCATGGCGGCGAGCCGGTTGCGGATCTGCTGGTGCGGCATGCACCGTTGCGCGGCATCGAAGTGCCGGAAGCGCTGGTGCCGGACATGATCGACGAATTCCCGGCCCTGTTCGTTGCCGCGGCATGTGCCGAAGGACCGAGCGTGATCCGCGGTGCGGCCGAATTGCGGGTGAAGGAGTCCGACCGTCTGGCTGCGATGGCGGCGGGTCTTCGCACCTTGGGATTGCAGGTGGACGAGACGCCGGATGGCGCCACCATCCATCCCGGTGCATTGGCAGGCGGCGTGGTGGAAAGCCATGGCGACCACCGCATTGCCATGTCGTTCGCCGTGGCGGCGCAGCGCGTCGCTTCCGGAGAGGTGCGGGTGGGTGATGTTGCCAACGTGGCGACGTCGTTCCCGGGCTTCGATGCGCTGGCGACGAATGCCGGTTTCGGATTGCGCAGCAACTGAGCCGGGACTTCAGGGCCTGCTGATGCCTGTCAGCGGTCGAGCTTGAAGTCCACCGGGATCACGATGCTGGACGCCACTGCCTGGCCATCGCGTTGGGCTGGCTGGAATCGCCATGTGCGCACGGCTTCCAGTGCCGCACGGTCCAGATCGCGATTGCGGCTGCTGTTCTCCACGACGACATGGGTTGGAACTCCGTCGGTACCCACCTCCACCCGGACGGCCACGGTTCCGCTGATGCGGCGGCGCATTGCCGCAGCAGGATAGTCCGGAGCAGGCGATTGCCCCGGAATGGGCACGGGGATGTCATTCGGTGCAAGCGTGGGTGCCTGGTTACCGGGTGCCGCTGCCGTGGCCGGGGCGGTTGCACTTGGCGTTTCCGGTACCTCTGCAATCGGGACGGGCATCGGAGCGGTTTCCACCAATGCCGGCTGCTCTTCTTCATCCGGCAGCCGCGGCTCTTCCATGCCGCTGGCGCCTTCTTCCCCCGCGGCCAGTGGGGTAGGCAAGCCTTCTATCTCGGCGGCGGCGGTTTCATCTTCGGGCGAAGGCCGGTAGAAGCCCTCGTCGCGCCCGGCCACGATCACGATCAGGGCGAGCAGCACGCCCAGGCCAAAGGCAATGCCAAGGATGCGCAAGGCGCGTCTCGGCAGTCGGAACACCAGTTCGGAGTCGGGGGAGGTTTTGGCGCGGCTCATGCGGGATACCGGTCGGGTCGTGCCGATTCTGGCACAAGGCAGGTGAAGGCAGCGCGGCAAGCATCGGGAGAAAAGGCGATAATTGCGCAATCCGTTTTCAACATCCTTCTCCCACCATGCTCGATCCCATCCTGCTCCGCCAGAATCCGGCCGAACTCGCCGAACGACTCGCCGCCACCCGTGGCTACACGCTGGATGTTCCGCGGCTGGAGGTACTGGAAGCGGCGCGCAAGCGTATCCAGATGCGCACCGAGGAACTGCAGAACCTGCGCAATACCCGCTCCAAGGCGATTGGCCAGGCCAAGGCCAAGGGTGAGGACGTGACCACGCTGCTGGCTGAAGTGGCGGGCTTCGGCGACGAGTTGAAGGCCTCCGGGGCCGAACTGGAGCAAGTACGGACCGAACTTGAGGCCATTGTCTCCGGTATTCCCAATCTGCCGGATGCCAGCGTGCCGCTGGGCACCAGCGAAGCGGGCAATGTGGAGCAGCATCGCTGGGGCACGCCGCGCAGCTTCGATTTCGACATCAAGGACCACGTGGACCTGGGCGCCCGCCATGGCTGGATGGATGCGGACACCGCTTCCAAGATCAGTGGCGCCCGCTTCACCGTGCTGCGCGGCCAACTGGCGCGGCTGCACCGGGCGCTGGCCCAGTTCATGCTGGACCTGCACACCAATGAACACGGCTACGAAGAAACCAATGTGCCGCTCATCGTCAATGTTGAGAGCATGCACGGCACCGGCCAGTTGCCGAAATTAGTAGAAGACCTGTTCACCACCATGCTGGGCGAACACAAGCGTTACCTGATTTCGACGTCGGAAATCTCGCTGACGAATATCGTCCGCGACAGCATCGTCGATGCCGGCACGCTGCCGCTGCGCATGACCGCACATTCGCAGTGCTTCCGTTCCGAAGCGGGCAGCTATGGCCGCGATACCCGTGGCTTCATTCGCCAGCACCAGTTCGAAAAAGTGGAAATGGTGTCCATTGCGCGACCGGACCAGAGCTACGACGAGCTGGAACGCATGACCCGGTGCGCCGAAACGGTGCTGGAGAAGTTGGGCCTGCCTTATCGCCGCATGCTGCTGTGCACCGGTGACATGGGGTTCTCTGCCGCCAAGACCTACGACCTGGAAGTCTGGCTCCCGTCGCAGAATACGTACCGCGAGATTTCATCCTGTTCCAACTGCGAGACGTTCCAGGCGCGCCGCATGCAGGCACGTTGGCGCAATCCGGAAACCAACAAGCCTGAGTTGCTGCACACACTCAATGGTTCCGGCCTGGCGGTGGGACGCACCTTGGTGGCGGTGATGGAAAACGGGCAGAACGTTGATGGCTCCATCACCGTGCCCGAAGTGCTGCGCCCTTACATGGGCGGCACCGAGCGCATCGCCTGATGCCGGCACGCGCCGACCCGGGAAACCGGATTGGCGCGCTGCCATGGCAAGACTCAGGCAGCCTTGCGCATCGGTGTCTCGATGGAAGCGAGGGCATTCGCAACGGCCTCTTTCCTATGCTGCTCCGAAAGATTGATGCCTTCAGCACGAACAATCTCGATATCGCTGATGCCAATGAAGCCGAGCAGGAAGCGCAGATAGGGTTCCTGGAAATCGCTGGGTGCGCCGGCATGCAGCCCGCCGCGGCTGCTGGCAATGATGACTTTCTTGTCGCCCGCCAAACCTTCCGGACCATTCTCGGTGTAGCGGAACGTGCGGCCGGCCACCGCGATCCGGTCGAACCATGCCTTCAGCGTGCTGGGGATGCTGAAGTTGTACATCGGCGCACCGATGACGACGATGTCGGCGGACAGGAATTCCTGCATGGCGCGTTCGCCGGCTTCGGCGGCCTCGGTATCACTGCCGGTCAGCACCGCACGGGTCAGGTGGGGCAGGGGTTGGCTGTCCAGGTCGCGATAGGTGACTTCCAGCCCGGGGGTCTTTTCCTGCCAACCGGCTACGATGGCGGCCGTGAGTGTCCGGCTGACCGAATTCCCGGCCAGGGCGCTGCTGTCAATGTGCAATAGTTTCATCGTGCTTCTCTGCGCAAATGCGGCCATGGCCACGTTGGCGGGCACTTTAGGTTGTTGCATTTTCAGGATAAACATGGTTTATCATTATTTATCGTTCTGAATTTGGAACTAAAGTCATGCAGCATGACCTGAATGATCTCTATTACTTCGCCATGGTGGTGGACCACGGCGGTTTTGCCGCTGCCGAGCGGGCACTGGGGATTCCCAAATCGCGGCTGAGCCGCCGCATCAGCCAACTGGAAAGTGATTTGGGTGTGCGCTTGCTGCAACGCTCGACACGGCGCTTTGCGGTGACGGATGTGGGCATGAGCGTGCATCGGCATGCGCAGACAATGCTGGCCGAGGCCCAGGCCGCACGTGAGGTGGTCGATCGCCTCAGTGCCGAGCCGCGCGGAATGGTTCGGGTCAGCGTACCGGTGGCATTGGCCCAGATGCAGCTCCCCAGGTTGTTGCCGAAGTTCCTGGACCTTTATCCCAAGGTGCGCCTGCAAATCCACGTCAACAATCGGCGCGTGGACATCATCAACGAAGGCTACGACGTCGCCCTGCGGGTCCGCTCGCGGCTGGACGACGACGGCAGCCTGGTGATGCGCAGCTTCGGGCAGATCCGCGAATTGCTGGTCGCCAGCCCCAAGTATTTGAATCGTGCCGGCAGGCCTGCATCACCGGATGAGTTGGCCGATCACGTCACTCTCAGCATCAACGAAGACGAGGCACGCCAGCGCTGGGAATTGCATGGCCCTGATGGTGAAGTCAAGCGCGTGGACCTGCAGCCGCGCCTGACCGGATTCGACTTTCCCTTGCTGCAATCGATGGCAAGGGACGGCTACGGCATCACCCTTTTGCCCGAAACCGTGTGTGCCGAAGCCGTGCGCAAGGGCGAGCTTGAGGTCGTCCTGCCGGAATGGACATTGCCCCAGGGCATCTGTCATGCGGTCTTCGCATCCCGCCGTGGCTTGTTGCCGGCCGTGCGGGTATTCATTGACTTCCTGGCCGAGCACCTGCCTGAACGGCTAGAGGCTTCGCGGCTGGATTGCGCGGGGGATTGCAGCAAGGCCAAGGCATGAAATGCGGGGCCATGTAACGCAACGCCTTTGCTTCGTGCAAAAATAGCGAATAGCGGGGACGCAGGATGCGGCAGGCGCCACGGGACAATTGACGCAACAACGTAGAGATGGCCGAGTGGTTTAAGGCACCGGTCTTGACTGCGAAGGCCGCAGGCCAAAGCGAACATCGACCTTTAGGTCGATGGTAAAACCGGGACGGCGCGAAAGCGCCGCGTGACACTGGAAGCAACAACGGAGAGATGGCCGAGCGGTTTAAGGCACCGGTCTTGACTGCGAAGGCCGCAGGCCGAAGCGAACATCGACCTTCAGGTCGATGGTAAAACCGGCACGGCGCGTAAGCGCCGCGCGACAATGGAAGCAACAACGGAGAGATGGCCGAGCGGTTTAAGGCACCGGTCTTGACTGCGAAGGCCGCAGGCCGAAGCGAACATCGACCTTCAGGTCGATGGTA
>JBQGFJ010000161.1:0-7671 GCA_052040085.1 Pseudoxanthomonas sp. | reverse complement strand
CAGAAGAATCATCCGACAGTCGGATGGATTCCTTCCGGAGCCACCGTGGAGCGTCGTTCACCACTGGGAGTGGCGGGCAATGGGCAGACATTGAGCGTGCTGCTCAACGAGCCGGATTTCACCGCCGCCCAGAATATTGCCCAAGCCATCACATCGAGCATTCCCGGTGCACATGCAGTGGCCGAGCATGCGGGCAAGGTCGAGGTGGGCTTCGCACAACCTCAGGACAGGCTGGTTGCCCAGATCGCGCGGATCGAGAATGTTCCGGTGGTACGCGAGCGGCGCTCGCGCGTGGTGATCAATGAGCGCACCGGTACCGTAGTGGCCGGCGGCAACATTCGCCTGGGTCAAGTCACTATTTCGCACGGCGAACTGCGTGTGGAAATTTCCACGCGCTATAGCGTTTCCCAACCTGATGGTGTGCTGCTGCGGCCTGGTCCGGGTGTCAGCAGCGTGGTGGTGCCGGAAAGCCGGATTGATACCCATGAGGGCGTGGCGCCCGTCGTCACGGTGCCCGAAGGTGCAACGGTCGCCGACCTGATCACGGCACTGAGGAAGATCAAATTGAGTACGCGCGATGTCATTGCAGTGTTGCAGTCGATCAAGGCGGCTGGAGCACTGGATGGCGAGTTGGTAATCCAATGAGGTGGAGCACACATGGCAAGTGACATAACCGTTGATGCGGTTCGCATGGCATTGAATCTCAACAAGCTCAGGGCAGAAGTGACGAGCTGGAATATCGTCAACGCGCCTTCCAAAGGTGCGCCGATGTTCACCATAGACCACAGCACCACCGATGCCTTGTTGCAGGCAGCGGCTGGCGAGAATCCGGCATCCGTCAGGCAGGCACTGGCGCAGCCGTCTTCACCGACGATGGCGGTTGTTAATCAGGAAGATGTTGTCGACCGCGCTTCTCTGGATGAGCTGGTTGCCGACTCGGTGTCAGCTGGCCTGAACTATCAAGCACTCGCTGAATCGCTGAGTCGTCACTTCGGATTGATGCGATTGGCCATCAGCGGAAGGAGTGGCGCATGAGTATTGAGGCAATCCTGGAAGCCAGTCGTGCGGGCATGCAAAACGAGCGGTTGCGCCTGGATCAGGCCAGCCGCCATGTGGCATTGGCCAATCAGCCGATCGATCCACGCAACCTGGGCTCCGTGAACGATGGTTTTGCCAGCGCATTGATGGCCGGCGGCCTGTCATCGCCTGCCATTCAGTCATTGGGAACGCGCTCGGTGCTCGATCCGGGCCATCCGATGGCAGATGCCGAAGGGCGTGTTCATTACCCGGCGGTGGACATGGTGCATGAGATGACCACGCTGATGACCGCCAGCCGTGGTTATGAAGCGAATGTGCGCTCGTTCAACGTATTGCGAAGCATGGTGCTCAAGGCCATGGAAATAGGAGCCAAGTGATGAGTATCGATGCCATAGCGCCCATAGGTTTCACGCCGAATATCGAGGCGCCGCTCTTTGCTTCCAGCCCGCAAGCTGATTTCGGACCTGCCGTGACACAGGGCATCCAGTCGGTGGATGAGGCGCTGCGCGCCGCTGACCAGCAGGTGCGTTTGCTGGCCTCCGGGCAGGAGGTGGCGCCGCACGACGTGATGATCTCGATGGAAGAAGCACGCATGCACCTGATGCTGCTGTCCGAGGTCCGTAACAGGGTCGTCGAGGCGTATCAGGAACTGTCGCGGATGCAACTCTAAGGAAACGCTGAAGTGGAATCGATCAAGGCCTCCTTCGAGGCAATGGACAGCAAGGCAAGGATGGGCGTGATGATAGGCGCGGCGGTGATTTTGCTGGCTGCGATCGCTGCGCTGTGGTGGGTTTTCTCGCCCAGGGACGGGCTATTGTTCGGCAATCTGCGCGAAGCCGATGCAGCGGAAATTTCGACTGCACTGGATGAATGGAAGGTGCCGCATGCCTTCACGGAGGATGGTACGGGCATCCTGGTGGATGAATCGCAATTGCATTCCGTGAGGATGCGATTGGTTTCGGCAGGCATTCCCAAGGGGGGTCACGTCGGTTACGAGCTGTTCGATGACAACGAATTCGGAGTGACCGAATTTGCTCAGCGGATCAACTATCAGCGGGCGCTGCAGGGTGAACTGGAGCGGACGATCACCGCTATTCCCGGGGTCCAGAATGTCCGGGTACATCTGAGCATCAGGCGTCCGGGCCTGTTTCTGTCGGACCAGGCTGATTCAAAGGCTTCGGTGGCGGTCACGCTGTTGCCTGGTGCCAGCATGGAGCGCAAGCAGGTGGCGGGTATCCGTAACCTGGTCGCTTCGGCAGTGGAAGGACTCAAGCCTGACTCGGTAGTGGTGGTAGGACCTTCCGGACTGCAGCTGGGCGGTCCGACGGGCGTTGAAGAGCAGGGTCTGGCAACCGAGCATTCGGATGCAGCGCGGCAGTTGGCCGTGGAACTGGAGGCCAAGGTAGACCAATTACTGGCCGAGGCGCTTCATGGACAGCGGGCTGCCGTATCGGTGAACGTCCGCTTGAATTTCGATCAGGTTCGGATGACGAGTGAGCGGGTTTTGGCCCAGCCTGGGCAGGAACAGGGTTTGGTCATCCGGCGCACCGGCAATGGCGCACGTCCGCCGGAAGGTGGCGGCCAAATGACCATGCTCAACGAGCAGGTCGAATATGCCCATGGCATGGAGCGCGAAGAAGTCACTCGCGCATCCGGTACGGTGGAGCGCATCTCGGTGGCGGTCATGTTGCCAGGCTCAGTGTCATCCTCCGAGCAGGAGCGACTGAGGCGCCTGGTGGCGGCTGCGGTTGGGCTGGACGCTTCACGTGGCGATACACTTGAAATCGAACTGGCACCGGCGCGTGAGATGCCAGTTGCCCAGGACAACGCGATACGTCTGGCCATGGCAGGTGGAGCCGCTGCACCTGTTGAGTCGTCCCTGTCTGCAGGAAGGTCATCCGTGATTTTTTATGTCGGATTGGTGTTGGCCTGGGGGCTTGGCATGATCATGGGGGTGTCTACGGCCCGGCTTCGGCGCCGTCGCCAATCCCCCGTGTTGCTCACTGCCGAGGAAAGTGAAGCAGCCGCTCACAAGGTGAGGGCATGGCTTTCGGGGACTGCATCATGATGCAGTCGGAAAATGTCCGAAAGGCAGCCTTGGTGACCAGTTTGATGGACCGCAAGCAACGCAAGCGCTTGTTGGCCTCGCTGCCCGCTGATGCGACGGCAATATTGACAGCGGCATTGCGCGAAATAGAGCAGCATGGCTGGGCACAGCGGGATCTTGTCGAGCGCGTGCTGGGGAAGGGGCTTTCCGAGGTGGTGACCCAGGAGGGTATCGGTCTGGATGACCTGATGGTCTTGTCCAGGCATTTGGATAGCCTGCACTTTGCGCGGATCTTGACGGCCACGCAGCCGGGCAATCCCGAATTCGTGCTGTCAATGCTGGATCAGGATTTCGCCGAGGGCGTCCGGGCACACATTGATCGCTTGCCGATGATGCCAGAGAGCTTGCGTGCGGCTGTCCGCGCTCATGCCAGGACATTGCTTGATGACAGCGGCATGAAGGTTCGGACATGAGCGTGCGTCGACTGGGCTCCATGGATGTCACCCATCGACCGTTGTGGCAGACGCAAGCGGTATCCGCACCTGCACAGGAAGTGGACTCTTCTGTCGAGAAACGTGCGCGTCAGGATGAGCTGGATGCCAAGGAGCGCGGCTATCGCGAAGGCATGGGCCTGGGCAAGGCCGAGGGTCGAAAGCAGGCGGAAAAGGAAGGGGCCGCGCTCATGGAGCGCATGGAAAAGGAGATGAGGCAATCACAGGCCAAGCTGGAATCCAGTCGGGAAAGACTTGATGAGCTTTTCGACAACCTGTCCCGATCAGTGGACGAGCATGCGCGCCATGCCGAAGCAGTGGCAGTAGAGACGGCATATGCCGCCATCGCGAGGTTCCTGGGCGAGCGCTATGCTGACCGGACCCTCATGGAGTCGTTGTGCCGCCATGCATTGGGTCATGCCGGTCACGCAGTCAATGCGGTGCGGGTGTCGGAGCAGGATGTCGATGCGCTTTCGAACATTGATTCGGTGCAGATCATCGGTGATTCGCGCTTGCGATCAGGCCAATGTGCGCTGGAAACCCGACTGGGTCACTATGAGACCGGACTGGACGTCAGGCTGGACCTGATCAAGCAAGCGCTGCTTGCCGGTCTGGAGCAGCATCGCTCGGAGGCGCAATCCGAATGACGCTGACCGCTTGTCTGTTGAATGCACTGAATCAGTCCGAATTCCAGAGGCGCCAGGGAAGGATCGTGGCATTCAATGGCCTGGTCATCGAGGCCGAGGGCCCGGACGCGCACATAGGCGAGCTTTGCGAAATTCTGCGTGAGGATGGGTGTGAACCAATTCCCGCTCAGGTGGTGGGGTTCCGCAAGGAGCATGTGTTGCTCATGCCTTATGGCGACATTGGCGGGATTTCCACGCGAAGCCTGATCCGGGCCACGGGCCGTTCTCTGGATGTTCCGGTGGGGATGTCCTTGCTGGGACGTGTCGTTGATGCGTTCTGCCAACCGCTGGACGGCCAGGGTGCCGTGGTGCTGAAGCAGCACTATCCGCTGCATGCAGATCCAATGAATCCGCTCAAGCGCCATCAGATTGATGAGGTTCTGGAAACCGGCGTGCGCGCTATTGATGCGCTACTGACTCTGGGTGCCGGCCAGCGCGTCGGTGTTTTTGCCGGCAGTGGCGTTGGCAAGAGTACGTTGCTGGGAATGTTGGCCAGGCATGTGAAAGCCGATGTCACCGTGCTGGCGCTGATCGGTGAACGAGGCCGCGAGGTGGGGGACTTCATCCGTCACTCGCTGGGTGAGGAGGGTCTGCAGAAATCGGTCGTGATTGCAGCCACCGCCGATCAGCCTGCTCTGGTGCGCACGCATGCCGTGCATGCCGCCCATGCGGTCGCGGAATACTTTCGCGATCAGGGATTGTCCGTGTTGCTGGTGGTCGATTCCATCACCCGTTTTGCCATGGCACAACGCGAGATCGGATTGGCCATTGGCGAGCCGCCCACGTTCCGTGGATATACCCCATCGGTCTTCGGCTGGCTGCCGCGGATCGCGGAACGTTGTGGGCGCCTGGGTTCGGGCGCGATCACGGCTGTTTACAGCGTGCTGGTTGAAGGCGATGACATGAACGAACCGATTACCGACCACATGCGGGCCATTCTGGATGGCCACATTGTGTTGTCGCGCGAGCTGGCTTCCCGTGGCCACCATCCAGCCATTGACGTACTTCAAAGCACGAGCCGCTTGCTTTCCAACCTGGCCGACCCTGATGAACTGGTGATTGCCAAAGAAGTCCGGCGTTTGTTGGCGGTCTATGAAGGTTCACGCGACATGGTCGAATTGGGAGCACATCAGCCTGGCGTCAATCCGGTACTCGATGCTGCGATTGATGCCAAACCCAGGATGGATGCGGTTCTGTGCCAGCGTCCGGACATCTCCTATAGCCGAGCGGATGCGCTTAATGGTTTGCAGAAGGCGATTGCCTCGGTAGGTGTCAGTGCATAAAGACAAGCTCTCGCGGACACGCAAGCTGGGGCGCTATCGCAAGCTGGCGGAGGACAGGGCTGCCATTGCGCTGCAGTTGGCTACACGACAGGCATATGCGGCGCAAGAGGAGCGGGAGCAGGCCACCGAGCGGGTGGATGTGATGTCCAGATGGAAGGCGCTTGTGGGGGAAGGCGCGAGCCTGCAATTGGCGACCTATGAGCAAGCGTTGGATCTGGAAGACGTGGCGATGTCCGTGGAGCGACACGCCATGGATGAGGAACGTCGCCTTTGCGAACAGCGTGACGTGATGGTCGAGGGGTACCGGGACGCGATGAATGCCACCCGGGTTGTCGACAAACGGCAACAGCGTCTGGCACAGGAAGCGGAAGCCCATCAGGAGCGGACCGACGCTGATGTGGTGTCGGATCTATGGTTGGCCAGGAGTATTCATTCAGATGCTTGATAAGACGAATGTTCTTCCCCCGCCTTCGACCGCTGAACCTGCGCGCGCTCAGGGTCAGGATTTGACCCGGCGGGATTTCAGCGAGTGGGTAAAACCGGCGTCTGATCAGAATCAACAGGTGCCGGATGACATCGCAGCAATTCCGGTCGAAGTATCACATGCCTCCCTGGGTGAAGAGTTTCCCATGATCGCATCGTCCGTCCATTCCATTTGGATGCAGGGCATCCTTTATGGATGGCAACTGGCTTCGCAGCCGGGCATGTCCCAACTTGGAGGGATAGCTCCCGGTTCGGAAGCATCGGTGGGGGGGCGATCCAATGGTAATGACGGCTCGTCTTCCAGAGGTGCATCCGGGGTTCCGGACCGTGCCGATGTCCTGCCTGGTTCACTGCCGCAGGCAGGTTCCACCAACACCATGGGCTTGAGCCAGGGTGCCTCATCTGTTTCATTGGCCATGTCCATGCGGAGCGCTGCAGTTGACGGTCTCGATACGGCTAGTCTGACCGCGTTGATGGCTTGGTCCGAGCGATCACTGCGACGGGTCACCACGCCGGAAGGACAGACCACCGTGTGGCTACGAGATTACCGGATAGGGGAGGACGAAATTCCTGCTCTGGTCAATCACCTGCTTGGTCAGCATGAGAATCGCGGGTCCTTGCATCGGATCATGATCAATGGCGTCGAGGTCTGGCGTCAGGACACTTATTCTTCTTTGGAGCAACGTTAATGGCCATTGACGCCATCGGATCGACTGTCAACAGCAGTAGTAGCAGCGTCCAGGGACGCAATACGATCGATCAAGAAGGCTTTATCAAGCTCTTCCTGTCGCAATTGCAATTCCAAGATCCCCTGGAGCCTGTAGACAACCGTGAGTTTCTGGCGCAGCTGGCACAGTTCAGCAACCTGGAACAATCGCGGCAGCTGAGTCTTAACACCGAGAGCCTTTTGACCATGACCTCGGCCAGCCAGGCATTGAGTCTGCTCAATCGTGAGGTTGATGTAGTGCAGGCGCAGGGCTACTTGGTCAGTGGATCCGTGACGGCTGTGCAGTTCACGGCCTCCGGCCCTGAACTGACCGTTGAAACCAGTGCAGGCGTGCTCACCGGTATCCGTCTTCCGCAAATCAGCCTGGTACGTCCCTAGGAGGTTCCATGTTTCAAGCTCTCTTCAACAGTTTGTCCGGCCTCTTCAGCTTCTCGCGGAGCCTGGATACGGTCAGTAACAACGTGGCCAACATGAACACGCCCGGTTTCCGGGGTAGTGATTCGTTCTTTGAAAACATCAATTCGCAACAGGGAACGCGTATCAGTGGGCAGGGACTTCGTACTGTTGCCGGTGATGTTCGCCAGACAGGAAACTCGACCGATGTTGCAGTCAATGGCACCGGCTTTTTCGTGCTTCGTGATGAAGGTGGATCACTGCATTACACGCGCGCCGGGCAATTCCTGTTCGATGACCAGGGCTATCTGATCGATAGCGTCAGCCGCTTCAAGGTGATGGCGATCGATGAGAATGGGCACCTCTCGCCAGTTTCATTGGAGGCTTTCCGTACGTTGCCAGCCGAACCGACCACGCGAGTGACGTTCAGCGGGAATCTTGCGCCGACAGGAACGACGCATGAGATCACGGGCATTACGGTTCATGCGGCATCGGGGAAATCGCACACACTGAGCGTTACCTT
>JBQGFJ010000160.1:0-1793 GCA_052040085.1 Pseudoxanthomonas sp. | reverse complement strand
ATGCCGAACTTCACCGCAGCCTTGTCGATCACGGCGCCGGGGAAGCCTTCGGCATGGGCGGTGGCGGCTTCCAGCATGTATGGGAACAGCACGCGGTTGACCAGGAAGCCCGGCGTGCCGGCCACCGGCACGGGGAACTTGTCCAGCGCCTTGCAGAACGCCGCCAGGCGTTTTTCGGTTTCCGCGGCCATACCGTCGTGGCGGATGATTTCCACCAGCGGCATCATCGCCACCGGATTGAAATAGTGCAGGCCGGCGAACTGGGCGGGCCGGGCGATGTGCTCGCGCAATTCGGTCAGCGGAATGGATGACGTATTGGTGGTCAACAGTGCATCGGGTTTCAGGCGCGGCTCCACGGCCTGGTAGAGGTCGCGCTTGGCCTCCGGGTTTTCGATGATCGCCTCGATCACCAAATCGGCTTGCGGCACGCCGTCGCCAGCCAGGTCACCGTTCAGGCGTGCGGCCACGGCCGGGCGTTTGCTTTCGTCCTTCACGCGCTTGGTGAACAGTTCGCCCGCACGGGTCAATGCGCCATCGATGAAGCGCTGCTCGCGGTCCTGCAGGGTGACGTCGAACCCTTTGTAGGCGGCCCACGCGGCAATATCGCCGCCCATCACGCCGGCACCGACCACGTGCACGTGGGAAATCCCGTGCTCCTTGCCGCCCAGGCCCTTGAGCCGCTCGGTCAGGAAGAAGATGCGCACCAGGTTGCGTGCGGTGGGCGTGGAGGCCAGCTTCACCACCGCACGGCGCTCTGCATCCAGCCGTCCCTGGATATTCCTGCCGCCGGCCTTCAGCCAGGTATCGATCAGTGCGTGCGGTGCCGGGTAGTGCGCCGTCGGCGCCGTGCGTGCGACCTGCTTCCTGATCTGCGGTGCCAGGATCCGGCGTGCAACCCAGGTGTTGCTGATCCAGCCGGTGAAACGCTGGCCGAACGGCCGCTCATGACGGGATTTGATCAGCGCTACCGCTGCATCCAGCAGCACGGCCGGTTCCACCACCTTGTCCACCAGGCCCATGGCACGGGCTGATGCCGGCGACAGCGTGCGCCCGGTCAGCATCATGTCCATGGCCTTGGGAGCGCCGACCAAGCGTGGCAGGCGGGCACTGCCGCCCCAGCCCGGGAAGATGCCCAACTTCACTTCGGGCAGGCCGATGCGGGTGGATGGATCGTTGGAGGCCACACGGTAGGTGCAGGCCAGCGAAATCTCGGTGCCACCGCCCATGCAGAAGCCGTGGATCGCGGACACCGTGGGGCAGGGCAATTCGGCCAGTTTCTGGAACACGGCCTGGCCGCGGTGGATGGCATCGTTGACGGTGCCCTTGCGGTCGAATTCCTGGAATTCCTTCAGATCGGCACCGGCGATGAAGCCCACCTGCTTCGCCGAGCGCAGGATCACGCCCTTGGGCGGGTCCAGTGCCAGCCGCTCCAGCAGGTCGCCCAGTTCGATCAGGGCATCCTGCGAGAATGCATTGACGCTGGCACCTTGTCGGTCGAAGCTCAGGACAAGGATGCCGTCCTCGCGCAGTTCGGTTTGCCAGTGGCTGAATCGCAGGCCATCGAAGTTCGCGCTCATGTCGGGGACTATCCGTTTGCGTATGGACAAGATCGCTATCATCCCGAGGTTGTTTGATCCGCGTCAAATCCCCATGTGTCATCACGAGGCCTGGCGGATGACAGGGGGAAGCCCTTCCGTTTCCGGTTTCGGTGGTTCATTCAAGCAGGGGTAAGGTCGCTGCCGTGAAGGGCGATTGAACTTTTTTTCCGCACGTGCGGTCACAAGCCCCGGTCA